>CAZPDE010000020.1:0-20942 GCA_964585315.1 uncultured Dehalococcoidales bacterium
CCGATAGAGCATTCACCTTCTTTGCCCTTCCTCTCCTTTCCTTCTACCCCTCAACCCGATTCAAATCCAGCCCCTCAAAGTAAATTTTATAAAATCCTCTGTCCCTGGTGAGCAAGGTGTCAGCTAAGGATAGGGCATGCCCTCCTATCAGGAAATCGCTTACGATATGCTGTCTCCTGGAAATGATTTCGCCACACTGCTGACATTTTACGACACATCTGTGGCCACATCCGGGGCATTCCAGTTCATTTCCCCTGCTTCTAACATAGCTCAGCCAGGCTCTGCTTGCCCTCCATAATGCTGCCCGGTCAGAGATTTGCACTGTTATGCCCACATTCTCCAAAAAGGCATCAAGGTCTGCCTTATCGCTGAATTGGGCACAGAGTTCAGCGTATACAACTTCACTTATTATTACCTTTCCTCCCAGCATAGCTCGTTTCAACAATTCTTTGGAGGAATCGAGAAATCTTGTATCAGGTAAAAGAATATCCAGTAGAATGTTAGTGTCGACTGAACTTATCATTCTGCCTTTCCACGCAGCTCCTTAATTATCTCATCAGAGGTTCTACTGTTTCTGAGGAAACCTACCCATTTGGCAACAGGTTCATCCGCCACCTTTTTCTTCAGAAAATAAGCTCCGTCTTCCAGCTCAAAATCGATTTCACTCCCCGGCTTCAATCCCAGGGACTCTCTTATTTTTTTAGGTATGGTTACCTGCCCTTTCCGAGTTATCCTGGACATATTTACTCCTGTTTTGTAATACTTTTATTGTAATACTTAATTTTACCACACAACCCACTCAATTTCTATCTCCACTTCCAGCTTCGAACTCAGTGTTACCGGTAAGCCTGAATAACCTTCCCTATTCTTCAATCACCTCCACCATGCCAAATCCGGCGGAGTTGTTTTCGCCAAAGCCAGCTTCGTAGCCTAGCTCGATGAGTTCAGCGCTTCCCTGAGCTATGAAATGCATAAACCAGCCACGAATTTTTATGCCTTTGTAATCCAAGAGCTTGGATTGGGGCGCTCGCAGGAACTCCAGAGAAATTCCTTCCTCCGAGGGTTCCTTTCCATAGCAAGCCTGATATTTCCTCCTTAAGTTTTCCTCAAGAATTCTGCTGAATTCTGGCTCTTCAGGGCTAAGGTATCTTTTGTGGAATCTTCCACCAGCATCCACCTCTCCAGTAGAGATAACTATAGGAGATAAAGTTCTGAAAGACATGCGAGGCTCAAAAGATGGCCGTTTTAATACCTCGACCTGCTTCACTATGAGCCGTTGACCCAAAAAGGATAAAAAGCCCTGCTCTAAAATCCCCTGAGCCAGGCTGGTAACAAATTCTTCCTTAGGCGAGGAAATAAACCAATCTAACTTTCCTTCTATGAGAAGCCCGTCTTTTAAGGCTTTGCGCCGTGAGCTGAAAAGCGGGGAGAAGGTGAACAACTTGAAGGCTTTGCCATCGAGACAAAAGCCTTCATCATGGAGGAAATCGGAGAAGGCAGCATCGCCTCTGCCTAGAAAGGAATAAATAGCTGAAGCCAGGGGATAATTATAATTGTAGGGCAGTTCGACTCTTGTCTTTTCGGGATAAAGGGAAATCCTGAACCTCATCGGAGCCGATTATAACATAGCTATGCCCCGTTACTCTTATTCAGGCAGTTGCAGTCTCCGTTGCTTGACGAAGACTGCCAGACACAGCAAACTTATATTGCGGGTCGTGGAGAGGAGAGAAGTATTGGTAATGTAGAATACATATGGAAGAGCATTCGGCTTGCCAAATTTCTTGCCACGTGTTTCAATATATACTGATTTTTGTAGATGACTATAAATTTTGTCTTTGGTGGAGCACTTTATCCATTCTCCATGTCACCTTGAGCGAAGCGAAGGGGCTCCAAGATTCTTCGGTCGCTTCACTCCCGCAGAATGATACCAGGGTGAATGGTAAGAGAGATGTTATAGATGTCCGAATTGTTACATGAGATCAATAACCCTTCCGACATTAAGGCACTAAGCCAGAGCGAGCTAGGTGAGCTTTGTGCCGAGCTTAGAGAGGTGTTAGTTCGCACAGTAAGTGTTACCGGAGGACATTTAGCATCTAGCTTGGGAGCGGTTGAGCTTACCGTCGCCTTACATCGGGTGTTCGATAGCCCAAAAGACAAAATAGTCTGGGATGTGGGGCATCAGAGCTATGTTCACAAGTTGTTAACAGGAAGAAGGGAGCAGTTTCCCTCCCTTCGCCAGCATAATGGGCTGTCCGGTTTCCCTGACCCTAATGAAAGCCTCCACGATTCTTTTATTGCCGGCCATGGAGGCAACTCTATCTCCGCTGCCTTAGGTATGGCTCTGGCTCGCGATATCACCCATGATGATTATCAAGTGGTAGCCGTTATCGGCGATGGTTGCCTTACCTGTGGCATGGCTTACGAAGCATTAAATCACGCTGGGCATCTGGGCACGAAGCTCATTGTGGTGCTCAACGATAATGGCATGTCCATCTCACCCACAGTAGGGGCTATAGCTAAACAACTGAACATGCTGCGGGCAGGCTACCGATATAAGCAGGCTAAGAAAAGGACAAGGCGGTTTCTTTCCTTCATGCCCGGGGGAGAGAAGCTAATTTGGGCATTACGCCGACTCAAGGAAGGAGCCAAAGCAGTCATCATGCCCTCCATGATGTGGGAACAGCTTGGCTTCACTTATTTTGGTCCTGTAAATGGTCATCGCATCGCCGATTTAGAAACTGCTCTAAAGCAAGCCAGGAATTGCCCCAACCCTGTCATTATCCATGTGATGACCACCAAGGGTAAGGGCTATAAACCAGCAGAGGACGAACCGGTTCGTTTCCACAGCTTGCCCCCTAAAGGTGAGAGCTTGGGAACAGCACCCACTTATAGCAAAGTATTCGCCCAAACAATTGGCAAACTGATTAGAGATAACCCCAGGATAGTGGCGGTGACTGCCGCTATGGCTGAAGGCAATAGTTTGTCTGCTCTAGTTCGGGAGTTTCCCCAACGCGTCTACGATGTGGGGATTTCCGAACAACATGCAGTTACTCTGGCTGCCGGGCTAGCTACCCAGGGCTTTATACCCGTTGTAGCTATATATTCTACCTTTTTGCAGCGTGGGTTCGACCAGATAGTTCATGATGTTTGTCTCCCTAACTTGGCTGTTGTTTTTGCCTTGGACCGCAGCGGCATTGTAGGAGAGGATGGCAAAACGCACCAAGGCATCTTCGACCTCTCTTATCTTAGTTTAATGCCCAATATGATTGTCTCCGCCCCTATGGATGAGGATGAACTACAACACTTGCTTTACACTGCCCTAGGAGTGAATCATCCCATGGCTATTCGTTATCCTCGGGGTCAAGGAGTGGGAGTTACCCTTGCTTCCCAGTTTCACAGAGTTCCCATAGGCAAAGGCGAAATAATCAGGCAAGGTAAGGATATAGCCATATTGGCTTTAGGGTCGACTGTTATTCCTTCCATGGAAGCAGCGCACAAACTGGCAGAGCAGGGCATCGATGCCATGGTAATTAACGCTCGCTTTGCTAAACCCCTGGATTCAGAGCTTATTCTAGAGGCAGCAAGCTGCACCAGAAGGATAATCACCGTGGAAGAGAATGTTCTCAGTGGCGGCTTTGGCGCCGCTGTGCTGGGGCTATTGGGGAAATCGGGCATCCCAGATGTTAAAGTGAGGCAACTGGGCATTCCTGATGAATTTGTAGAGCAGGGGAAACAGAGCTTGCTGCGCTCCAGCTACAACTTGGACGCCGAAGGGATAGCTCAGCAAGCTATGGCATTCTTCCCAAGTCTGGTTTCTGCTCCCTTTCACCCCGTGAAATAGTGTTTCACAGGGTAAAGGTGAGAGTGATGAATTACCCCATTTGTTCTACATCCACCCAAAGATGGAGCGGGTCTTTGAAGTAAGGTTTCCCTTCCTTGTATAACACGAACTCTACCTTTTGTTCCTTGCCAGCCTTCTGAGGCATAAAGCCAACCTCCCTTTCCCATTTCTCTTCATGGTCAAGCTCTATCTCTATCATATTCCTGTCTTCACCGTCTATCCGCATCTTCGCCTTTCCCCCATCTATTCTCACCTCAACCCAATAGCTCGCTCGCTCCTGCTCGTGATTCACTATCCCCAGGATAATCTCCCCCTCCTCGCCAACTTTCAATACTTCGGGGTAATTCCCAGCCTTCCCCTCGGACCCTAAGATATAAAATTCGGTAAACCTCTCCCCTACCTTTGGTGCGGCAATGACATATCCCAGAGTTCCTATAGCTCCTATTATAGCCGCTATCAAAATTGCAGATAGCGCCCTATCTACTACTCCCTTTCCCTCGAAAGGAGAGGCTAGATGAGAGTGAATTTCTACTACAAACCTTTCATTTGGGGCAAGCCTTCTCCTGCGATGCCATGCAAGACCAGACATAACCAAAATAAAGGCTGTCAATGAGATGAGCACAGGATAGATCCTTATCCCCCAGGGAGTATAATTCAAGATAAGCCCCATGAGCGGCGCTACAGCGATGCTCAACCCAAAGCTTAAAGCCACCCTCTCCACCCCACCCAAATTCTCCTTCCTGGGAAACAGTGCAGCAATTAAATTATAGCCAGGAAAGAAGAGAACCAGAGGAAGCCCCAAAATAATTCGCAGTATGGTGGCGGAGGGAGAAAAGGTGATAATCAGAATGAGCAAAATAGTTAACACATCGATGAGCCAAAGCTCATTATTCCTAGTTTTCATCTTAAACTCCGTTTATCTTACGCAATTTAGCATGATTAAATCAACTGGCTATTAACTGCTCTTCAACAGTTGCTTAAGGTTCATTCTATCTCAGCATAGAGCGCCTGGTTGGCAGCATCATCGATATGGGCTATCCTACCATAAACGACAAATACCAATAAAGCTGTTATTATTTGAGCGATTTTAAGGGAGCAAATAAGAAGTGGCAAATTCGAGAGTTCTCTGCCTCGAAGTCACCAAAAAATGTAATATGTCTCGTCCCTGCAGGTATTGTTTCGCCTATCCCATAATGGATGGAGGCAATGAGCTAACTGTTGATGAGGGAAAAGGCTTTTAGACCTCGTCCCTTCATTCGCTAAGCCCATGGGAAAGCTCATCGAAGGAGTAAACAAACTAGGGATAGCGCTCAATGCTACCCAAGTAAAGCAATTTGAGCTTTACTATCAGGAGCTAATTGAGTGGAATAAGAAATTTAATCTCTCCGCCATAACAAATTACCAAGAAGTGCAGATAAAGCACTTCCTTGATTCTTTGACCATTGTTTTGGCTTTGACTAAAGAGGAATTAGAAAAGCCGAACTTCGACATCATCGACATCGGCACTGGGGCTGGTTTCCCTGGTGTGCCCCTCAAAATTCTTCTCACTGCTCCGAGGTTGGCGCTTGTTGAATCCACAGCCAAGAAAGCAGCCTTTCTCCACCATATTATCCACAAGCTGGAATTGGATAATGTGGAAGTGGTGAATAGCAGGGCTGAAGAAATAGCTCATTCGCCTTTATATCGTGAACAGTTCACTTTAGTTATCTCCCGCGCTCTGGCTTCATTGCCTACCCTGGTGGAGCTAGCCTTGCCTTTTTGCCAGATTGGCGGAAAATTTGTTGCTCAGAAGAAGGGGAAAATTAGCCAGGAAATAATTAAGGCGAATAAAGCCATTGCTATCTTAGGAGGCAAATTAAGTCAGGTAAAGAAGATAGAATTGGAAGAGCTTAGCGACGAGCGTTATTTAGTGATTATTGATAAAATATATCCTACGCCTGATAAATATCCCCGCCGCCCCGGCATAGCAAGGCGACGCCCAATTTAGGAGGTGAGCGAAAAATGTGGCGCAGAAGATCATGGAGATTTTACTTTGGTTTCCCTCCTTGTGGTTTTTACTTCCATGGATTAAAACCCTTCCCCATCAAGGAAGATTATCTTGACATGCTTCAAGAATATAAGAAGGAGCTGGAAGAGGAGCTAAAGGAGGTAGAAAAAGAGATCGAAGAAACAAGAAAGAGCCTCTAGCAAACCTAGCTTCCCCACCCATGAAGAATCATCGGTGAGATGGAGCTTAAACCGAACGAAATGCCAGAACATGTTCGAGAGCTAATCCACAACCAAGCGGACTTTATCGTCAATCAGCAACTTCTTTCCGGAGCCATACCATAGTATCAGGATAGTATCACGGGTCCTTGGAATCATAATGATTAGCATCTCTAATTAAGGAGGTATAGATGACTCCATCACAGACACAAGAATTCGAGGTAAATACTGCCAGAGATGCCTTAGCACTATTAAGCCGACTAGCCTATGAGAAATTTGGTGACGAGGCTCTACCGCTCATTGCAGAAGTATGTCATAAGCTGGGCATTGCTTCAGGGAAGAAAATGAGGGAGACTATGTCCGCTTCTGGACTCAAAGCATCTGCAGAGACATTTATGGTTGGAGTGAGAAAACGGGGAACCCCTATTGAAGTGCTGGAGATGTCAGACGAAAGAGTACACATTAGGTCCTATAGATGTGGGATGGGACTGGCTAACACAGACCGTAAGCTATGCGAAGCTGTGATGGCTATGGATAGAGCGATATACGAGATCACCTCAGGAAAGAAAATACATCTCGATATTGTTAAAACTCTAGCTGCCGGTGACCCTTGTTGTGAAAATATTCTTACTGTAGTGGACTAAAAAGGAATCATCTTACTGAATTAATTTTACAAGGTGTGGCAGCTTTTTAGCTAAGTTCGCGTTAGCCAATCCAAGCTCAAACCTTGCAGCAGGGAGAGTAGCTCAATGCGTAGGTAATTTTGATTTTTCCTTCTATTTACTTTATAATTTTTAATTGTAAACGCTCGCTTTACTGTCATTCTGAGCGTAGCGAAGAACCTTTGAGATTCTTCACTTTGCTCAGGGTGACATAGAGCGGATGAGCTTTTATCTTTAGTTAGCGCTGAGGGAGCATGTTGGAAAAAGGTAATTGGAAAGTTAAAACTGGGTTGGCTCAGATGCTGAAGGGTGGGGTGATTATGGATGTAGTTACCCCAGAGCAGGCTAAAATTGCTGAGGAGTCTGGCGCTTGCGCCGTCATGGCATTGGAGCGGGTGCCAGCAGATATCCGTGCTAGCGGTGGGGTAGCTCGCATGGCTGACCCCAGCATAATTTCAGCCATAATGGAGACAGTAAGCATACCGGTAATGGCAAAATGTCGCATCGGGCACTTTGTTGAAGCTAGAGTGTTAGAAGCGCTAGGCGTTGATTTCATTGACGAATCCGAGGTGCTCACTCCCGCCGACGAGAGTCATCATGTTTGGAAATATGATTTCAAGGTTCCTTTCGTCTGTGGCTGCCGTGACCTGGGTGAGGCGTTGCGTCGCATTGCTGAAGGAGCGGCTATGATTCGAACTAAAGGAGAGGCTGGAACAGGCAACATTGTTGAGGCTGTGCGGCATATGCGTGCAGTTCAGGATGGAATTCGCAAGCTTCAAGCTTTGCCTCAAGAGGAACTGGTGGCTGAGGCAAAAGCTCTTGGCGCTCCTCTGGAATTAGTGATGGAGCTACATAATACGGGAAAGCTGCCAGTGGTAAATTTTGCCGCTGGCGGCATAGCTACGCCCGCTGATGCCGCTTTAATGATGCAGTTGGGGGCTGAGGGCGTGTTCGTCGGCTCAGGGATTTTTAAGTCCAGTGACCCCGCAGTCATGGCACAAGCCATTGTCAAAGCTACTACTCACTATCAAGACCCAGCTATTATCGCTGAGGTGTCTAAGGGCTTGGGAATTGCTATGCCTGGATTGGATATAAAGCAAATCCCAACTGAGGAATTGTTAGCCACCAGAGGATGGTAGGCATTACCACTGAATGCGCAAGGTAATTACTGACGAGTTAGATGTTTTACTTGATATTTTGCCCTCCCATATCCGAGAGCCCCTTTATCAGCAGCCTGACCGCAGTGAGTTGCTGGAGGTAATCTTAGATTTAGGGCGTCTTCCCGAAGCTCGATTTCCTCATCGAGAGCTAGTTCTTAACTCCAAAGATGTAAACCAATCTGATATCGATTATGCGGTATCCCGTGTTGGCGAGTTTACCGGGGATAATCGCGCTGGGATTGAACGCACCCTCCACCGTATCTCAGCCATACGCAATAGAAACGGACATATTATTGGTTTAACCTGCCGTGTAGGCAGAGCCATTTTTGGCACCGTAAAGATGATTCAAGACCTTATTGAATCAGGCAAGAATGTCTTGTTGTTGGGGCGACCTGGGGTAGGAAAAACGACCATGCTTCGGGAAGTGGCTCGTGTGATAGCCGATGAGTGCAAAAAACGAGTTATCGTGATCGATACCTCCAACGAAATTGCCGGAGATGGCGATATTCCTCATCCCGCCATCGGGCATGCGCGGCGAATGCAGGTAGCTGCACCGGCTAAACAACATGCTGTGATGATTGAAGCGGTGGAAAATCACATGCCCGAGGTCATTATCATCGATGAAATAGGCACCGAGCTCGAAGCTCAAGCAGCTCGGACTATCGCTGAACGCGGGGTGCAACTGGTAGGCACAGCGCATGGAAATACATTAGAGAACTTGATAATGAACCCTACTCTATCCGACCTTGTCGGTGGCATTCAAACAGTTATCTTGGGTGATGAAGAAGCGAGACGACGCCACACACAAAAATCTATCCTGGAGCGCAAGGCACCGCCTACATTCGATGTGGTGGTGGAAATTATGGATTATTACAAAGTAGCTATCCATCCCGATGTGATTGACGCTGTAGATGCTACTTTGCACCAGCAACCCACTCAAACAGAAGTCCGCTGGATGGACGAAAAGGGAGAGGTAAAAGCAGAAGAAAGGATACTACCATCCATATTAGAAAGCAGTCGGAAACCCGCGCTGAGCAATACGAGATTACCTCGCGGAGTTTATCCTGAGCGAGATTCTTCGGTCGCGGAGCCTGTCCTGAGCGGTGAGACTCTTCGCTTCGCTCAGAATGACAGGAAGCGAAGGGCTCTCAATGACAAACGGAGCGAAGAGGCAGTGAAGGAACTGGAAAAACCATTACGGTTCTACCTCTTTGGCGCTAATCGCTCTCGCCTGGAGCAAATTGCCCGAGAAAAACAGAAAGACTTAAAAATCATCGCTGACCTTAAACAAGCTGACATTTTCCTTACTACACGAAGTTATTACCGCCGTAAGCCACAAAAGATAAGGGATGCCGAAGCGCTGGGCATACCTATCTATGCCCTTAAAAGCAATGATGCTGTCCAAATGAGACAGTGCCTGGACACTGTTTATTCTGTTGATACTTCCGCTTATGCTCATCATCTACAACATCTATTGGTTGAGCATCATAACTTCAACGCTAATGATGACAGCACAGAACATGATGGCAGAAGACAGTCATTGAGATAATCTCTTGAGGCTATTTATGGACGACCCTACCTGTCATTCTGAGCAAAGCGAAGAATCTAAAGACCTTTCGCTGTCGCTCAAGGTGACAACTAAGCGCTCTCTATTTATCACATTTGAGGGCGGCGAGGGCTGCGGCAAGAGCACACAAGTTAAGGCTCTATATAGGGAGTTATGCCAGCAGGGTATCCCTGTGGCGCTAACTCATGAACCTGGAGGCACAGCTCTAGGCAACGAGATAAGGAAATCAATTAAGAGAAAACCATGTCCTGAACGAAGTGAAGGAACTCCTATTTCGCCTCAAGCCGAACTGCTCCTCTTTGTTGCTTCTCGCGCCCAATTGGTAGCCGAGCTAATTCGCCCCGCTTTAGAAGAAGGCAAAGTGGTCATTTGCGACCGTTTTACTCATTCTACCCTTGCTTACCAGGGCTATGGGCGAGGGCTTGATTTAACTACTGTAGGGATGGTTAATAATCTAGCAACGCAAAATCTCAAGCCAGATGTTGTTATCCTTTTAGATATATCACCCGAAGAGGGATTAGCACGAAAGCGAGTCCCGAAAGACCGGTTTGAACTAGAGGATTTATCATTCCATCATCGAGTGAGGGAAGGTTACCTTAAAATGGCAGCGACCGAGCCCGAGTGCTGGCTGGTAATAGATGCTACACTATCAAAAAGAAAAATTGCTGAGATTATCTGGGGAAGGGTAAGTCAGCTATTACCTAAGCCGCCATTGTAAACCTTTCCCCCCGTTGTCATTGTGAGCCCTTCGCTTTCTGTCATTCTGAGCGTGTGAGCCGAAGCCCTGAACGAAGTGAAGGGGAAGAATCTAAAGATATAAAGGTGTTTAAAATGTAGTTGCCCAATTTATTGGGCAATAAAAGCCTGATAAATCAGGCAACTACAAGAATTCGAGGGTAAAATATCCCTAAAAGGCCTAAAATTGAACGAGAAATCAAAATTAAACAGTCTCGATATGCCTAAAGGAAGAGTAGCTGTGGCATTAAGTGGCGGGGTAGATTCCTCCGTGGCTGCTTTGCTGCTTAAAGAAGCTGGCTACGAAGTTTTAGGGATATACATGCGCCTATGGGATTCTCCCTACTCTGAACACCAAGCATGTGAAGCTAAGAGTATCTGCAGCACCCTAAGCATCCCTTTTCACATAGTTGACTTGCGAAAGGAATTTGAGCGCTATGTAGTGGGCTATTTTTGCCAGGAATACCAACAGGGATGGACTCCCAATCCCTGCGTTGCTTGTAATCAGCATATAAAGTTCGGCTTTCTCCTCGACAAAGCTCTTACCCTGGGTGCTGATAGCCTAGCCACAGGTCATTACGCCCAAATCGAGCATTCGGAAAATGGCTATCACCTGCTTAAAGCGGTGGATGCAAGCAAAGACCAATCCTACTTTCTTTATACCTTAAATCAGGGGAAACTCAGATATATCCTTTTCCCCTTAGGTGGATATACCAAAGCTGAGGTTAAGCAAAGAGCAAAGCAAGCAGGATTGCCTGCGACAGTTAAGCCCAGCCAAGATATCTGCTTTGTTTCCCAGAAGAATTACCGTGCTTTTCTTAGCCAACGTTTTACGAACATGCCTGGGGATATTGTAGATACTCAGGGGGAAATACTAGGCCGCCATCGAGGAATAGCCAATTATACTATTGGGCAAAGACATGGTCTGGGATTAGCGTCAGATAAGCCTCTCTATGTCATAAAGATAGAGCCGGGTGTTAACAGAATTGTGCTTGGCGAAGAGAGAGGCCTTTACAGCCAGAAGGTTACCGCCCTAAAGTTGAGCTGGGTGGAAGGCAAGCCACCGCCTGAGCCTATCACTATCACCGCCAAGATACGCTATAGGTCAAGAGCGGCAGAGGCTACACTATTCCCACCCCGTCATTGCGAGCAAAGCAAAGCAATCTCTGACATTTGTTTTTCCCAAGCGCAGCGAGCAGTTACTCCGGGCCAAGCCATCGTATTTTATAGAGGTAATGAGCTATTGGGCGGTGGCACCATAGAAAAGGCAAAGGTCAAAAGTCAAAATGCAAAATGACAGAGCAAAAGTCAAAAATGAAGTATTCTTGCTTTTTTATCTTTGATTTTTGAATTTGGAATATGTCACAGCCACCAAGCCTTGACGAGGAAAACAAGCTCAAGTCACAGGGCTATAAGCTTATCGCTGGCATCGATGAAGTCGGGCGGGGCGCCCTTGCTGGCCCTGTAGTTGCCGGCGCTGTCATCCTACCCGAGCTTGCCTCTTTGCCTTGGTTTAAGCTGGTTCGGGATAGCAAGGAACTAAGTCCTAAGAAGCGTGAGTTCCTTTTTACTTTGATTAACAGCGATGCCTTGGCTGTGAGCACTGGTAGCTGTTCCGAACAAGTGATTGATTCCATAAACATCCTCAAGGCAACTAAACTGGCTATGATGCAGACGGTAGAAAATTTGTCTAAGCAGCCAAGCTTTCTCCTTATCGATAGGCTAACCTTGCCTGAGCTGTCCTACCCTCAAATGGGGATAACTAAAGGTGATAAGCTATGTCTCTCCATCGCCTGTGCTTCTATTATAGCCAAGGTCACCAGAGACCATATCATGGAGGAACTTGATAGAACTTACCCTGGTTACGGCTTTGCCAAACACAAAGGCTACGGAACAAGAGAACATGTTTCCCGTCTGCAGGAACTAGGACCCTCGCCAATTCATCGCCTATCCTTTGCTCCCGTTAAAAACATCGTTGCGAGCTATATTTCCTCTCCCTTCAAGGGAGAGGATTAAGGCGAGGGTGAATCAAATGAATCGTCAGGAAGTTGGCAAGCTAGGAGAGAAATTAGCCCAGAAATTTCTTAAAAAGAAAGGCTACCACATTCGGGAAACGAATTTCTATTGTCCTAGAGGAGAAATTGATATCATTGCCCGGCGAGGAGATTACCTTGTCTTTATCGAAGTTCGCACTAAAAGCAATTTAGACTTTGGCACCCCAGAGGAATCGATAACGCAAAGTAAAAAGGAGAAACTAATTGCCTCAGCCTTAACCTATATTAATACCCACCAGAACTTACCCTCCTTATGGCGCATAGATGTTGTCGCCATTGAAGTTAATGATAAGGGTAAGACTGAACGCATTGAGCTCATCCAAAACGCCATTGAGCAGTCTTATTAATTTGGTATTTAAGACTAAAGGTGAGTCGCTAATATATTTATTTCCTCAGATATATTTTGACTGTTGTGGACCACACCACTAAGTTAGGCTATGCGCGAATGCACAAAAACAAGAGTTCCCGAGCAGAGGCAGATTTTCTTTATCGTCTCCGCTACCTTGTTGGTCAGCCTATAGAAAACTTGCAGACGGATAATGGGAGTGAGTTTGCCTGGGAGTTTGAAAAGGCTGCTGCCAAATTAGGTATTCAAAGATACTTTTCAAGGGTCAGAACCCCTAAGGATAACTCTGAGATAGAAAGGTTCAACCAGACCTTAGAGTATGAATGGCTCTACGACTCTAATCTATCTTTAGACCCTGAAGAGTTCAACCCCCGGCTAACTGAATGGCTTATTGAGTATAACTTCAATCATCCGCATCAATCCCTTGATTATCTTACTCCCATAGAGTATATTGAAAAGGAACTTGCTAAAATCCATAGCCCAGCGTTACCTATGTGGTCAGCCAGCACAAGGTGTTTGCTAAACAACTTTATAAATATTAAACTAACTATAACAACGGGAATATGGAGGACCGAAATGGATGTCATAAAGTCGCGAATCAATGTAAATAGCGAAGAATTTAAAGAGAACAAAGCATATTATCTTTCCCTTGTTCAAGAGTTGAAATCTCGCCTTGAGAAAGTAAAGCAAGGTGGGCCTCAGAAGGCTAGGGAGCTACATGAAAAAAGAGGCAAATTATTTGTTAGGGAGCGCATAAAAAGGCTCTGTGACCCTGATAGTTTTTTTCTAGAGCTAACCCATTTAGCCGCTTGGGATATGTATGACGATGAAATTTCCTCCGCCGGAGTTATTACGGGAATAGGCGTCGTTTGTGGCAAAGAAGTTATGGTTATAGCCAACGATGCCACAGTGAAAGGTGGCACATACTTTCCAATGACGGTTAAGAAACAGATTCGGGCTCAGGAAATCGCCATGCAAAATCACCTCCCCACGATTTATCTCGTTGATTCTGGAGGAGCTTTCCTTCCTATGCAGGATGAAGTTTTCCCTGATGCAAAGCATTTTGGGAATTTCTTTTATAATCAGGCACACATGTCGGCTAAGGGGATTCCTCAAATTTGCGCGGTTATGGGGATGTGCATCGCAGGCGGTGCCTATGTGCCGGCAATGTCAGATGATAACGCGATAGTACGGAAAGAAGGAACTATCTATATAGGTGGGCCTCCTCTAGTTAAGGCGGCCACGGGGGAAGAGGTGGATTCTGAGATGCTTGGTGGTGCCGATACTCATTGTAGGATATCAGGTGTTGCTGATTACTATGCCCTTAACGATGATGCTGCCATTAAATGGGTAAGAGACACCGTTGCCAGCCTTAATCGGGTTAAGCAATCATACCTTGAGGCTAAAGAGCCTAAGGATCCTCTCTACGACCCAGAGGAAATGTATGGGATTGTTCCAAAGAACATTCGTAAGCCCTTTGATATGCGTGAGATCATAGCTCGAATTGTTGATGGCAGCGAGTTTCACGAGTTTAAAGCTCTTTATGGGATGACCATTGTCTGTGGATGGGCACATATTATGGGCTACCCCGTGGGGATAATTGGTAACAACGGGGTGATCCTCCCCGAGACTGCCATGAAGGCAGCTCACTTTATTGAACTCTGCGCTCAGAGGCGAATCCCACTTGTTTATTTGCATAATATCACTGGCTTTATGGTTGGCCGTGAGTCAGAGCATGGTGGGTTACCTAAGCATGGGGCAAAGTTCATCACCGCTACCGCAACAGCAAATGTTCCTAAATTCTCGGTAATAGTTGGCTCTTCGGTAGGGGCAGGAAATTATGCCATGTGTGGGCGTGGCTACAACCCAAATCTTCTTTTTATGTGGCCTAGCGGTTATATTTCGGTCATGGGGGGCGAGCAGGCCACTATGACCCTGCGCCAGGTAAAAGTTGCAGAGCTGAAAAGACGCAGCGAAACTTTCTCTGAGGAAGAGCTGAACCGTATTCTTCAGCCCACGCTCGAAGCTTACAGAACAAGAAACACTCCTTACTGGTCCACAGCTCACCTGTGGGATGATGGCATCATTGACCCCGTGGAGACTCGGAAGATATTGGGTTTTGGCATCTCGACCTCCATGAATGCACCCATTGAGCCTACACGGTTTGGCGTTTTCCGCATGTAGCTTTAAGTCAAGGAAACTGGAGGTGAAATATGCCAGATTGGCAAGAGGAATATAAAAGGAAGTTCATCTCATCAGAGGAGGCTGCCAACATGGTTAAATCGGGGGACAGGGTGGTATTCCCCATGGGGAGGGAAACCTTTAGTATCGGGTTTGCCCTCATCGCTAGGAAGGAGGAGCTAAAGAATGTGAAGGTCTATGTGCCTTCTCCGTCCTATGACTTTGGATGGTATGACCCCGGCTGGGAGGATTCATTTGAATTGACCGTGCTAATGCCCACAGCAACATCTGGCCCTGCGGTTGCCGAGAGAAGATGCGATGTTAAGCTCCCCTTTATGATACCTGACCCCATGACCGGCGAAGAGGAGCAACCTCCTGATATAGTTCTTATCGAAGTCTCCTCTCCCAACGAGCAAGGATTCTGCAGCTTCGGTGCCTCCCTTTGGGATAAGAAGAGGAGGGTTGAGCAAGCAAAGCAGTATGGAAAGTTGGTCATAGCTGAGGTGAACAAAACCCTCATTAGAACTGGTGGGGATAACTTCGTCCATGTCTCTCAGATAGACTACTTTGTGGAACATGTCTCCTCAGGAGGAGCCCCTGGCACAGGTTCTTTAGCGGGCAGAGCAAAAAAAGCACCTCCATCATACATAAAGCAAATCGCTGAATATGCAGGCTCGTTGATAAAGGACCGTGCCACCATTCAGATTGGGGTAGGTAGAACCAATGAATATCTGGTGACGGAAGGAATGCTCGATGGGAAGCATGATCTTGGTTTTCATTCTGAAGCTACTCCTCCTGGTATTATAACGCTGATACGAGAAGGAGTGATTACCGGAGCATACAAGAATCTCAATTCGGGGAAGGTGACAGTTACTTCTATCGGGGGGAGCAGCAAGGAAGAAATGGAGTGGGTCAGCGGTAATCCCATATTTCAGCTTGTTGATGTAAGATATCTAGAGGATATAAGGGTTATTGCTGCCCACGATAACTTTGCAGCTATCAACCAGACATTGGCGGTTGACCTCACAGGGCAAATTGCCTCTGAAGGTCTTGGACACCGATTGTTAGCTGCAGCAGGAGGTCAAATTCCTTTTGTTTTCGGGGCTTTGCTTTCCCAAGGCGGATGCTCTATTATTGTGCTCCCTTCCACTGCTAGCACTAAAGATGGAGTGCGCACGCGCATCATGGCTACTCTACCACCAGGCACCCCGGTCACCATCCAGCGCAATTGTGCTGACTATGTAGTCACTGAATATGGAATTGCTCGGCTGCGAGGGAAAACTCAGCGAGAGAGGGTTAAGGAACTCATCGCTATCGCCCATCCAGACTTTCGCGCTGAACTTGAGGAAGAAGCAAAAAGGCTCTATTGGCCCTGAGACACAAGGGAATTTTTAGTCGAAAAAGGAGGTAATTATTACTTATGGAGAAAGAAGTGAAATGTCCCTGGTGTGGCGAGATAACCGTACCAAAGGCAAGCTTGTCCAAAAAGGAGCATGGAGATGTGATGGAGAGAAGATGCTCCAAATGCGGTAAGGTCTTGGCAGCCTATCTCGAACAGGAAGGGAAATTCCTGATGGATATGCGCACATTCTAGGAATTAAAAACCCGAGCTTTAATAAAATAAGAAAGGAGATGTTAGAAATGGCAGAGGTTGCTCAAATGGCTGAAACTACTCTTAGCGACGAAAGATTGGCTGATTGGGAGAATAGGATTGGACTTGAACTACGTGTTGGGAATATTTTTAATCGGACAGTGTCATATGAGGCAATAAGGAATTTCTCAAATGGAATAGGTGATGCCAACCCTTTATATCAGGATGAGGATTACGGCAAAAAAACCAGGTATGGAGCGATGGTAGCTTCTTTTGCTTGGACTGGCAGTGTTTTCCCTCATTGGGTGCTACAAGGCTTACCCGGGATACACGCCGACCATTCAGCGTCAGATTGGGAATTCCTTAAGCCAATATATATCAACGACAAAATCACCCCAAAATGCTATTTCGTCGGCTATGATGTGAAAAACAGCAAGTTTGCAGGGAAGACAGCCTTCGAATATCAGAGGTTTGAATACTGGAATCAGCGGAACGAGTTAGTATCCGTGGGACACAATATGCTTGTGAGATACGAAAGACAAACGGCGAAGGGAAAGTCAGCCGAGGGAAAGGGAAAATACGATTATATTAAGATACCACATCCTTGGACTGAAGAAGAACTCGAAAGGGTAGATGCGGATGTACTCGCTGAAGAAATAGCGGGTTCGCAGGCGAGATACTGGGAAGATGTAAACATTGGTGATGAATTAAAACCTGTGGTTAAAGGCCCGTTTGGCATGACGGATATAGTTGCCTACTGTGCTGGAGCTGCTCCAGTGCAACTAGGAGCTCATGGTGTCCAACTCCGTTTATATAAAAAGCATCCAGCATGGGGATTCCGCGACCCCGTGCGCAAATCATGGGAGCCGGTTTATGGTGTGCATTATCTTAACTCAGCAGCTCAAGCCGCGGGGGCTATTTATGCTTATGATGTGGGAATCCAGAGACATTGTTGGCTAGTTAATCTACTGACTAACTGGATGGGCGATGAGGGATGGCTGAAATCGTGTAATGCTCAGTACCGCAGGTTTGTATATCACTCGGATGTAATATGGCTTAAAGGCAAGATAACTAAGAAATATATCGATGAGAATGGTGAGTACTGTGTGGACATTGAGACTCACGCAATAAATCAGAGGAATGAGGATACCATGCCGGGACACTCCACAGCAATTCTTCCTTCAAGAGAGGCAGGAATCTGGCCAGTGGAACGAAGATTGCCTCCAAAGGAATTCCGGGGTACAGGTAAAGGAGTTTACTTTTAACCACATAAAAAGGAGATTTTATCATGAATTTTGATCTCAACGAACAACAGCTACAGATTCAGAGGACGGTGAGGGATTTTGCAGAGAAAGAGGTTGCTCCTTATTGTGATGAGTGGGAAAGGGAGGAACATTATCCTATAGATCTGATAAAGAAGATGGGGGGGCTTGGCTTTTTTAGCGCCGCATTTCCTGAGAAATATGGGGGAACTGAGTTAGGATGGCTGGCTAATGCTATTGTTGCTGAGGAGCTCGCTAGAGTCTGCTTGGGTGTAGCCTACTCCCACAATATGCAGGCTGGTACTTGTCCAATGACCATCTTGAACTGGGCAACCGAAGAACAAAAGAAAGCTTATCTTCCTAAAATCTTGAGTTGCGAGATGCTGGGGACTTTCGCGGTAACCGAGCCAAATGCCGCCACTGACATGGCCGGGATAGAAACCACGGCGATAAGAAAAGACAATCATTATGTAATAAATGGGAGCAAGACTTGGATTACTCAAGGAACGGTCTTTGACATTGGAATCCTCTTTGCCAAAACTGACCCAAAACAGCGCCATAAGGGGCTTTCAGCCTTCATAATGATGGGCGATATGGAGGGGCTAGAGCGGCGGAAGATTAAGAACAAGCTCGGCGTCCGAATCTCTCCAACAGCAGAGCTATTTTTTAGCGATTGCAAAATTCCAGCGGAGAATCTCCTCGGAAGGGAGGGAGAGGGATTCACTATAGCCGAGAGCTCCCTGGCTTATGGTAGGATTTCAGTGGGGGTGCGAGGTCTTGGTTTAGCTCAAGCTTGCCTTGACGCTGGCATCAAATATGCCAATGAGCGGGAGCAGTTTGGGGTTAAGATCGGCACCTTTCAACTGGTAAAGGAAATGATTACGGATATGGCGGTTGAGGTGGATGCGGCACGGTTGCTTATCTATCAAGCAGCCCAGCTTGCTGATGAAGGTCGCCTCAATAAACATAGATGTAACATAGCAAAATATTATGCTAGTGAGGTCGGCTTCAGATGCGCTGAAAAGGTATGCCGAATTCATGGTGCCTATAGCTACTCGGGTGATTACCCAGCAGCCCGCTACCTCCGTGATAGCATGGTCAATATCGCTGGTGAGGGACACTCCAACATCCAGAAAATTGTTATTGCCAATCATGTTCTAGGGTGGAAATTGCAAGAGTGAGGCAGCCCACAGAGATATATGACATCGAAATAGATGAAATACTTCGAGGAATTTCAGGTTGGAGAAAAGATAGTGACTAGAGGGAGAACTGTCACCGAAGCTGATATAGTGAATTTCGCTTCCGTTAGTGGAGATTGGTATCCCCTTCACACTAACATAGAGTTTGCCAAAGAAAGTCAGTTCAGTGAGAGAATAGCTCATGGGATGTTGGTACTTTCCTTAGCTACTGGGCTTTGGTCTCCCGAGCCTCTTAGCCAATGGGCATTTATAGCTTTTTATGGTATGGACAGGGTAAGGTTCACAGCACCGGTCAAGATTAGTGATACCTTGCATGTGGAATTAGAAGTTATGGAGAAGCAGGATAAAGATGAGCATGGTGGTGTTGTCAACTTCAACCATTTGGTCAAAAACCAGAGAGGGGAGACTGTTTCTGCTTGTACCTTGAAGCTTCTGATTGGCAAATCGTTAGAAGGCGGTCTAAATTGATAATAGTTTCATTAATAGGAGAAGGCTATGGATTTTAACTTTACCGAAGAACAAAAAATGATTGCAAATTCCGCCAGGGAAATAGCTGAGAGTTTTCCCCCGAAATATTGGAGGGAAAAGGATTTGAAGGAGGAATTTGGCGAAGAGTTCTACAAAGCTATAAGTAAAGCAGGGATTACGGGCATAATAATTCCGGAAAAATATGGCGGCTCAGGAAAGGGAATAACTGAATTGCTCATAGCGATGGAAGAGTTAGCTGCAAATGGCTGTGGTATGGCTGCTCCGTGGTACCTTATTCTAACCGAGATTTTCGGCGGCATGAGCATAATTCGGCATGGAACAGAGGAACAGATGAAAAAATATCTGCCGGGAATGGCTTCGGGAGACATCGAGTTTTGCATGGGTCTTACCGAACCAGATGCAGGCACAAATACCCTGAACACCCAAACAAGAGCCACGAAAGTGGATGGGGGATGGGTAATAAACGGAAACAAGACATGGATTAGTGGAGCTGATAGAGCCAAGGGGATGATGATTATAACCAGAACAATACCAAAAGAACAAGCCACCAAGAAAACATTGGGGATAAGCCTCTTCCTTGCAGACATGCCAAACCCTGCCATTATGGCGACTCCCATACCAAAGCACGGGATAAATTACTCACATTCCTGCGATATTGGTTTCAATGATCTACGTGTGACAGAAGACGCCCTTATGCCTCCATTAGACGGGGGCTGGTATTCATTACTGGATACGCTGAATACCGAGAGGATGTCCTTTGCCAGTGCATGCATAGGCACTGCCCGGATTGCGATGAATAAGGCTATTGATTATTCCAAGGATAGGAAGGTCTTTGCTGATACCCCAATTGGAAGCTACCAGGCATTGCAGTTCAACTTAGCTGAAGCTTACGCCGGCCTTGAAGCTGCTAAAGTCCTTAATTTCAAGGCTTCTACGCTATATGATAATGGAGCAAGCGCTACTGAGGTTGGTAATATAGCAAACATGGCAAAGATAGTAGCCGTTGAGAGCGCCTTTAAAGCTATTTACTGGTCGATGCAAACTTTAGGAGGGCATGGGTATGCCAGAGAGAATGATATCGAAAGATGGTGGAGGGAAATAAACTTAATCAGGCTCGCTCCAGTCAGTCAGCAAATGGCTTTAAGTTATGTTGGCGAACACATACTTGGAATGCCAAAATCCTACGAAACATAATCTTATGGTTTTCACGGCAAGCTACTAAAATTGCATTGCTTGTTCTCCAGACCCCACATCTGCAAGAATATTCCCGACTTCATACATTTTCAGGGAAATTAGATACGGCTTCCCGAAATCAGGGCGCTACATCGAAAAACAGGCTTCACTTTCAAGTCATGTTCGGTTACCCTGAACGCCTCTTCAACCTGCCAAAGGTTGCAATAGAGCCTGTTGCGTAAAGGGATTTCCTAAAGCTAGCAGCCGTGCTACCTTAGCTTTTGTAGATGGGTTTGTGCAACAGTCTCATTACCTTTTCGATTCCACTGCGGTGCGATTCTAGCCTAGGTGGAGGATTCTTCGGCTGAAGGTCTCAGAATGACAAAGGATGGAGAGGCGGGACTTTACTAGCTTTTCCTTGTCCTGATTTTTCTTAGCCAATCCACTCGATTTTTACCTTCCCCTCCAAATTTTGGA
>CAZPDE010000021.1:0-20892 GCA_964585315.1 uncultured Dehalococcoidales bacterium
CGGGACCAATGACGCTACCAATCTTGCTAACATCAATAGTCATCTCATGCATTCTAGGGGCATAGGAACTAAGTTCAGGGCGGCTGGTACTAATAGTTTGCCTCATGTTGTCTAATATCTCCAAGCGAGCCTGACGAGCTTGATTTAACGCCTCGCCTAAAACTTTGTAATCTATGCCCTTAATTTTGATATCAAGCTGCAATGCAGTAATTCCTTGAATTGTGCCGGCAACTTTAAAGTCCATGTCACCATAGGCATCTTCTACACCCTCGATATCAGTTAAGCTAACATAACCCCCATCTTCTCCCATAACCAAACCCATAGCTATTCCAGCTACAGGTGTCTTAATAGGCACACCTGCATCCATTAAGGAGAGCGCTGAACTGCAGACACTTGCCATAGATGTGCTTCCACTGGAACTAAGGACTTCAGAGACCAAGCGGATAGTATAGGGAAAATCCTCCTCCGAGGGTAATACAGGGGCAATAGCCCGTTCCGCTAAGGCACCATGCCCAATTTCTCGCCTCCCTGGCGTTCCTATTCGCTTCACCTCCCCAGTAGAAAAGGGAGAAAAATTATAATGATGCATAAAGCGTTTAGTTTCCTCTATCCCTATGCTATCTAGCAACTGTTCTTTACCCACAGAACCTAAAGTGGTGATAGTTAATACCTGAGTTTGACCTCGACTAAACAATCCTGCGCCATGAGTGCGGGGCAGAAGCCCAACTTCACTGCTAATAGGGCGAATTTCTTTAGCTTGGCGACCATCCAAATGTTGCTCTTTTTGCAAAATATTTTTCCTCACGGCTGCCCTAACTCGACTTCCAAATTCAGAACTGATTTCGCCTTCGGGAAATTTATCACCTAAACTTCCCATTACTTCTTCCTTGAGTGATGCCAGTGCTTGCTCTCGCTCTGGCTTTCCAAACTGTTCCAGCGCTTGTTCGAGTTTATCTTCGAGTGTGGAAGAAATGGCAGTGGAAAGTTCAGGATTAACCTCACCAGCCGCAATTTCCATCTTAGGCTTGCCATAATCCTGCCTTAGCCTTTCCTGAAGCTTGATAAGCTCTTGATTTGCCTCATGTCCCAATTTAATTGCCCCTATCATTAGTTCTTCGGAAACCTCTTTGGCGTCTGCTTCTACCATTACTACAGCTTGTTCTGTGCTAGCGACAACTACATCAAGCAAGCTATTTTCCCTTTGGGATAAGATGGGGTTCAATACTAAACTACCATCTATATAACCAACATGCACCGCAGATATAGGACCAGAGAACGGGACATCCGACAAAGTTAAAGCTGCGGAAGCGCCGATAAGCGCACAGACATCAGGGTCATTTTCCTGGTCAGCGGAGAGCACAGTAGCCACGACTTGGACATCGTGATTAAATCCTTTAGGGAAAAGAGGGCGCAAAGATCGATCAATAAGCCGACAGGTTATAATTGCCTCTTCAGTGGGACGCCCTTCACGTCTGAAGAAACTGCCCGGTATTTTGCCTGCGGCGTAGAGCTTTTCCTCATAATCCACTGTTAAAGGCAAGAAATCTATTCCCTCTCGAGGTTTAGAACTGGCACATGCAGTAACCAAGACAACCGTGTCGCCATAACGAACAGCAACAGCGCCATTGGCTTGCAGAGCAAATTTCCCCACCTGGATGCTAAATGTCCTGCCCGCTAGGGAGCACTCAAAAATATGAGACATACTATTTCCTCAAACCTAATCTTGCAATAAGGGAGTGATATCGCTCGGGCTCTGTCTTGTTTAGATAAACCAGAAGTCGCCTTTGCTTCCCTAGCACCTTAAGAAGTGCATGTTTAGAGTGACGGTCATGGGGGTATAATTTAAGGTGCTCGGTTAGTTGATTTATCCTTTCGGTAAGCAATGCTACCTGAACTTCAACAGAACCGGTATCATTTTCTCCGAGCTTAAATTGGGTGATAATGTCTCTTTTCTTTTCCTTTTGCAACTTAGGCCTCCTAACTTAGTGGTATATAATACCATGATGCAAAATTATTGTATAGAGTCTCTTCCAATACAAGATGAGCCTGAGAAGTTAAGGCAGCTCGTTTATGATTGGGACATGCGACTGATTATGAACGATGAACAATTACAAACAATAGAACAAGTTGAGCAATTTCTGGGAGGGAGTGAGGCGCTAGAGTTCAAGGGCTTGTGTGCTGAAGAGAAGTACAAATGGACAGAGATAGTGCTAGTCAGGTTTAGCTATCTTCTACTCAAGAGAGATGCGAAAGGAGTGATACGGCGGTATATACAGAAAGTTACTGGGTATTCCAGAGCACAGCTGTCCAGACTGATAACAGAGCACAAACGAACAGGACGGTTGAAGAAAACAAAATACAGCAGGCATCGATTCCCCAGGAAGTATAGCTCAGCAGAGGTTATGTTATTGGCCAAAACAGGTGAATTGCAATCTATACAATCTACGCAGAAGTAACACCTAGTAGACTGGGTTCAGTAGAGACTTCTTTAGCCCGTATATCAACTTCCATCGCTCATGTTTCTTCCCGGTTTCTGTTGTTGACATCAAAGGCAAGGTCAAGAAAACTTATCCTTATGAGGAGGTGAAGACACCATATGAAAAGTTGAAATCTGTGCCCCATGCTGAGAGTTGCCTGCGTTCCGGTGTAACCCTCGAAGAACTCGGGACAGTCGCCAAGCAAATGAGCGACAATCAATTTGCAGAAAGGATGGTGAAAGCTCGTTCCAATCTCTTTCAACAAATCTCAAAATTTGCTAAGCGAGTTGCCTGAAATCCCTTTTACTCAGGCTAATTTTTCAATTAGAATAGACTGAGATTTGACCCAAAAGATCAAGATGCTCTATAATTTGTTGCGAAGGCAACTTCTATGCACGAAGATTGCGGTGTTTTTGGAGTTTATGCCCCAGGGGCAAATATAGCTCAACTTATTTTCTTTGCCCTCTTTGCCCTGCAACATCGCGGCCAGGAAAGCGCCGGCATTGCTGTTACCAATGGCTATGAGATAAAAATGCGTGGCAATATGGGCTTGGTTTCCCAAGTATTCACTGAAGATGACCTTGCCCTACTCAAAGGATATATTGGCATTGGGCATAACCGCTACTCTACCACAGGCTCAAGTCGGTCGAGCAATATCCAACCTGTTGTAGTGAAATCAGATGAGCTGACCCTCGCTCTGGCACATAATGGTAACATTGTCAACGCCAAACCACTCCATGACGAACTTCAAGAGCATGGCTATAGTTTCCACGCATCTACCGATTCTGAAGTTATCGCTAACCTGATTCTGTCCTCACCGGGAAAGAATTATGAAGAAAGAATAAGATATGCTATGCGTCGCCTTCAAGGGGCTTATTCATTAGCGATCATGACTCAGGATAAACTCATTGGTGTTCGTGACCCCATGGGTGTTCGTCCCCTTTGTCTCGGACTTATTGACAGTGGCTGGGCAATCGCTTCAGAAAGCTGTGCCTTAGACCATATCGGCGCCCAATTCCTCAGGGAAATCGAGCCTGGGGAAATTGTAATCATCGATAGTAGCGGAGTCAGAAG
Organism: uncultured Dehalococcoidales bacterium; assembly: GCA_964585315.1. GTDB lineage: Bacteria > Chloroflexota > Dehalococcoidia > GIF9 > AB-539-J10 > JAUWQI01. The sequence goes on from CAZPDE010000021.1 coordinate 3,552, forward strand.
CTTTAAGGGGAAAACCGATAAAAAAGCCTTGTGCATTTTCGAATATATTTATTTTGCTCGCCCTGATAGCATCATCCAAGGCAGACTGCTTTATCAAGCAAGGCAAGCCATGGGTGAGATACTAGCCCAAGAATACCCTGTTGATGCCGATTTGGTCATGGGTGTTCCTGATTCAGCTACCGCTGCTGGCATTGGCTATTCTCACGCCTCGGGCATCCCGTATTGTGAAGGCTTGCTCAAAAATCGCTATGTGGGGCGCACTTTTATTGAGCCTGACCAAAGGATAAGAGAGCTTGGCGTTCAATTAAAGTTCAATCCTCTCTCCCAAATAATTGGTGGTAAATGCTTAGTAGTTGTTGATGATAGTATTGTTCGTGGCACCACTACTCCTCGCGTAGTTAGCTTACTCAAGAAGGCTGGCGCTGCAGAGGTTCATTTGCGTATTTGTGCTCCGCCTATCTGTTATCCCTGTTTCTTCGGTGTGGATATGGCGGCTAAATGGGAACTCATCGCGGCCCAAAAAACTATTCCACAAATCAGGGATTACCTTGATGCTGATTCATTGGGTTACCTCAGCCTCGATGGTTTAATCCAGGCTGTGGGTCTGCCTAGAGATATTTTCTGCCTTGCTTGCTTTACTGGAGAATACCCTATCCCAGTGCAAATAGAGATGGATAAGCTGGCTTTGGAAGCATCTCGCCAAGAGGAGTTAAGTGGGGTCAACTACTAAAAAAGCTTATGCCCTCGCCGGCGTTAATATTCATCTGGCTAGCAAAGTGAAGGAATTCATCACCAGGCAAGCTCAAGCTACTTTTCGCCCTGAAGTCCTAAGCTCAGGTTTTTTCGGCAGCATGTTCCAGTTCAAGGGATATAATGAGCCGGTTTTAGTTAGTAGCGTTGACGGGGTAGGCACCAAGCTCAAAATAGCTTCGCTCTTAGGTAAGAACGATACTGTAGGCATTGACATCGTCAACCACTGTGTTAACGATATAGGGTGCTGTGGCGCTGAACCACTTTTCTTCCTTGATTATATTGCTATGGCCAAACTTGTGCCCCAGCAAATAGAAGCTATCGTTACCGGCATAGCACAAGCTTGCAAGGAGGTTGGTTGCTCCCTCATTGGTGGTGAAACTGCTGAAATGCCCGGCATCTATACCCAGGGAAGCTATGACTTAGTCGGCTTCATTGTCGGAGTGGTAGAAAAGAGAAATATCATTGATGGCAGTTCCATAACTGTGGATGATGTAATCCTTGGTTTGCCATCCTCTGGTCCACATACTAATGGTTATTCATTAGTGCGAAGAGTTTTTGGCATAGATGATAATCCTTCCTGCCTAAACGAATTTTATCCCGAGCTAGGGAAGACATTAGGCGAGGAATTGCTGGTTCCACATCGCTGTTATTATCATGAACTTAAGCCTGTTCTATCGTTAATTAAGGGCATAGCTCATATCACTGGCGGCGGCTTTATGGGGAATATACCTCGCATCCTGCCTCATGGTCTTGCTACCCATATTCATAAGGATTCCTGGGATATTCCCTCTATCTTCAAGCTTATTCAGCAAAAAGGTGATGTAAACGAGGCGGAAATGTATCGTGTATTCAATATGGGAATAGGCATGACAGTTGTCTGCTCACCGCAGCAAGTAACTAAGCTTATTGCCACTTTACCCCAAGCTAAGGTCATCGGTAAGGTAATCCAAGCAAGAGGCAAGAAAAGGGTAATAATAGATTGATGGAAGGGTTGTCATTTTGAACTTTGATTTTTAATGTTTGATTTTAGTTAGAGGTAATTTAGATGGAATATGAAACCTTGCTTTATGAACAAAAAGATAAGGTCGGAATTCTCACGCTCAACAGACCAGAGCGCTTGAATGCGATTAACGAAAAGATGATGGAGGAACTCGAAGGATTCTGGAAGGAGAGAATGCATGATTTGGAGACCAGAGTAATCATTTTAACCGGCGCTGGGGAGAAAGGCTTTTGTGGGGGGCTGGATATGAAGGAAACCGCGCCAAAGGCTTTCAAGCTAAAGGAAGGGGAAATTTACCAATTTCAGGTGAAAATCTCAAGGCTTCAGCTTCTAATGCGCCAGGTTCCCCAGCCCATCATTTGCGCAGTCCACAAATCAGCCGTAGGTGGGGGATTCAGCTTTGCCATGGCATCGGATGTCAGGGTTATAACACCTGATGCCAGGTTTTCTGCCGCATATATCAACATTGGCCTCGGTGGTGCCGATATGGGAAGCAGCTATTTCCTGCCGAGGCTTATTGGAGCGGGACGTGCCTACGAGTTTTTGTTGACCGGGGATTTTCTCGAAGCTGATGAAGCCTTCAGGCTTGGATTTGTAAGCCGTGTCGTTCCCTACCAAGACCTTATGCCTACTGCTATGGAAATAGCCAACAAGATGGCATCCAAAAATCCATTAGGACTGCGTTTAACCAAAGAGGCCATCAATCAAAATCTCGATGCTGGAGGGCTAGAACAGGCGCTCAATATGGAAAATCGCAATCAGGTGATGTGTATCCTGGCAAACCAGATTCAACAGTCAAGTAGCATTCAGCACCCAGCGGCCACTAGTTAGCTGATAGCTATGAATGAAGGAGGTAATTTATGCGCACCATCATAAGCGTTTCAAATAAATCAGGCATAGCTGATTTCGCTCAAGGCTTACAAGAGCTAGACATTGAGATTTACAGCACCGGGGGCACTAAGAAATCACTAGAAGGATTCGGAATTAAAGTCCGCAGCATCTCGGAGCTTACCGGCTTCCCCGAAATTCTCGATGGTAGGGTAAAGACCCTGCACCCCGCAGTTCATGGTGGCATATTGGCGAAGCGTAACCTTCCTCAGCACCTAGCCGAGCTGGCTAACAACCACATCGAGACTATTGACATGGTTGTGGTGAACCTCTATCCCTTTGTTGAGACAGTAACTAAAGGCGATGTTTCTTTAAGCGAGGCGTTAGAGAACATTGATATTGGTGGCCCAACTATGATTCGCTCGGCAGCGAAAAATTTCCCCTCAGTGCTGGTGATAGTCGACCCTGAAGATTACGACCCGATTTTGAGATTGCTTCGCTGCGCTTGCAATGACAATGGCACTATAGAGCTAAAAGAAAGAAAGAGGTTAGCTCAAAAGGCTTTCCAACATGTGGCTAGCTATGATACCGCCATTGCCCAATATCTTAGCGAAGAAAGCTTCCCCGAAGAAATGACCATAGCTTTAAAGAAAAGCCACAGCCTTCGCTACGGAGAGAATCCTCATCAGCAAGCTGCCTTTTACATGGAGCAAAATGTAAAGCAAGCCCAAAATAGCTTATCATCGCTCAAACAATTAAGTGGTCCTGAGCTTTCTTTCAATAACTTGCTCGACTTAGATACTGCCTTAAATGTGCTTGGCAACTTCAGCGACCCTACCATTGCCATATTGAAACACAGCAATTCCTGCGGGCTTGCCAGCCATGGTAGTTTAGCCGAAGCTTATCGCCGGGCTCTAACTGGGGACCCGCTGGCCGCTTTCGGCGGTGTGGTTGCTAGCAATCAGACTATAGATTTAGCCACTGCCCTTGAGATAGATAAAACTCATTATGATGCTATCGTTGCTCCAGAATATGAGAAGGAGGCTGTGGAATTATTGGGACGTAAGAAGAGTTTACGCCTAGTCGAAGTCTCCCTCCCTCGTCATTCTGAACGAAGCGAAGAATCTCGCCACCTCGACTTCCGCCATGTCATGGGGGGCTTCTTAGTGCAAACAGCGGATTTCTTCACCGAGTCGGAGCTTAAGCCTCGCATAGTCACCAATCGCCAAGCTACTCAAGCAGAGCTATCAGACTTGCTCTTCGCCTGGAAGGCAGTTAAAGGTATAAAGTCCAATGCCATAGTTATCGCGAAAGATAAAACATTATTAGGCATGGGGGCAGGTCAGCCATCCCGTGTGGTAAGTGTTGAGATAGCTTTAGACCGAGCTGGTGACGAGACAAAAGGAGGTGTTCTTGCATCGGATGCCTTCTTCCCCTTTCCCGATGGTCCCGAATTGGCAGCAAAGGCTGGAGTTACTGCCATTATTCAGCCTGGCGGCTCTATAAGGGATGATGAGGTTATTAAGGTAGCCGATCGGTATAATATAACCATGGTATTTACTGGCGTGCGCCACTTCAGACACTGACTTTGATGAAACTCCCTCTCCCTTTAAGGGAGAGGTGAGGTGACAAAATGTTAATGACAGATAAAGAAAGCGCCAGAGTGAATATTACTGCTATCAAGGAGAAGTTGACTAACCCTGAAAAAAAAGGGGAATGTATTGCCGAAATTAAAAAGTTGATAGATATAAAGCAATCTCACATCTGGCGAGCCGATAGCATCGCTCCTTGCTGTGGCAGTATTTGTGGTTTAGTGCCCTTATTTGAGGCTGAAGTTGGAATTTTAGAAAGTGCTCTGAATGCTGTGGAAGGAGGCAATAACAACAAGGCAAGCACTTTGCTGGAAAATTACCTTGCTTTTCTAGAGAAAAATTACGAAGACGAGCACCCTAACTATTGATGACCTGAGTGTTTTTCTATTAACTCCGCTGTTATCCTCCACTGGTACTTGGAAAGAAAGCCCAAAGCGTATTATAATTAGCATGGTTGGTTGCGGGCTTACAGATAGTGTAAAAAGGAGGTAAGAAGGAATGGCAAAAATCACAGATGAGATGAAAGAGGTTATTGGAAAAGCCAGGGGATTTGCAATAGGTACTGCTACCAAAGAAGGCGAACCCAATGTAGTTCCTATGGGCTTCTGCAAAGTTATCTCTGACGATGAAATTTTATTGGTGAAAATCTTTAAAGGGAAAACTTCGGACAATGTGGGGGCAAATCCTAAGGTTGCTGTTTCGGTCTGGGATATGGAATCCCGTAAGGGATACCAATTTAAAGGTGCCGCCAAAATCGAAACTTCAGGAAAGGTTTTTGACGAAGCGGATAAGATGGTGAAAGCTATGATGCCTCAAGCAGAACCTGCGGCTGCGGTTGTTGTAAAAGTGGACTCCATCTACACAACTACACCCGGGCCAGATGCTGGGAAGAAAGTAAGCTAAGGCAGCAGTTAAACTACGGCCCGCAACCAGTTAAATTAGCTATGGCTAGAGCAATATTAGTAATAGACATGTTGCGTGGCTTTCTGGAGGAAGGCTATCCTCTTTATTGTGGCATTAAAGCTCGCAGCGTTATTCCCAATATCCAGAATTTGCTGGAGCAAGAACTGGGACAAGGGGCAAAAATCTTTTATCTATGTGACCACCATGCTCCTGATGACCCGGAATTCAGAATGTTTCCGCCCCACTGTATCGAAAGCAGCCCCGAGACTGAGCTTATCCCTGAGCTTTCCCAATATTCCGGTGAAATAATTCCAAAAAGAACTTTTAACAGTTTCTATAATACTTCTTTGGAGAAGAAACTAGAGGCGCTCAAGACCGAAACCATAGTCATCTGTGGTGTATGCACCCATATTTGTGTTCTGCATGCAGTAATTGATGCCAGGAACAGAGGCTATGAAGTCGAAATCCCCGTCGACTGTGTTGCTTCTTTCGACAACAGTGCGCATTTCTCCGCTCTGGATTATATGGAGAAGGTGCTTGGGGCTAAGCTAATTAGACCTAAAGCCAACTTACCTAAACCAAAGTTTGAAATTCCCGATTCATGGCTAAGCGGGGAAACCGCCGATATTTACTTCCCCCGCACCGTGGAAGTACTCAAGAAGGAAAAAATCAACCCTGTAGCCACTATGGAGGTATTCCCCAGACGGGCTGGCATGCTCTGTGGCATAGAAGAAGCTAAAGCTCTGCTGGAAAAGGTGCTTCCCGAAGATAATCGTGAGGTTTGGGCATTATCAGAAGGCGAATCCTTTGATAGAAAAGAAGTAGTCCTCCGCATAAAAGCCCCTTACCAAAGCTATGGAACCTACGAAACTACCTATTTGGGCATTCTCTCTCACTGCAGCGGCTGGGCTACCGCTGCCCGAGAATGTGTTGATGCTGCTCAGGGCATCCCTGTTATCAGCTTTGGCGCTCGGCATGTTCATCCTTCGGTAGTCGGCGTTATGGAATACTCCGCTATCGTGGGAGGCTGCGCTGGCTGTGCTAGCACCGTTGGCGCTAAACTTGCCAGCATGAAACCCACTGGCACTATACCTCATGCCCTCATTATTATTATGGGCAGCACTGCTCAAGCTACGATTACTTTTGATAAGCATATGCCTCCCGAAGTATCCCGCATTGCCCTGGTAGACACTTTTGAAGATGAGGTTAGAGACAGTGTAACTGTGGCTAAAGCGATGCATGGAAGATTACAGGGTGTAAGATTGGATACCCCCTCGGAAAGAGGCAGGGTCACTCCTGATTTAGTCAAAGAAGTGAGGGCTTGGCTCGACCTTGAGGGATTTAAAGAGGTGAAAATTGTTGCCAGCGGTGGACTCGACCCTGAGCGCATCAGATATTTCATCGATGAAGGCGCCCCCGTGGACATCTTTGCCGTCGGTAGCTATATCAGCGATACCAAACCCATTGATTTCACCGCCGACCTTCACGAGGTAGAAGGCAAGCCCATCGCCAAAAGAGGCAGAATGCCTGGCATCACCCCCAACCCCAGGTTGAAAATGGTGATGTAAAAAATTTTCAAGTAATCCCCGATTTCCGCCTCATATTAGCTCTAAAGCATATCTTCTTGGCTATCTCCACCTCTTAGGTTAAACCGAAGTTCTACAGTTCCATCTTGTTCAATGTCACCCTCTCTTTCATGGTGACATTTTCGCTTAACAGTTGGGGTGTGACAAAATCGTATAACATCGACATTGCCAAGCATAATTCTTGACTAAAGCTAATAAATTAAGATAAACTATGGGTTCAAATTTAAGGAGGAAAGGTAAATTGCAGTGCCGCGGCATCAGGGGTGCTAGCACAGTTCCAGCAAATAATAAACAGAGTATTATGGCTGCAACCAAGGAGTTGCTCGGGGAGATGGTACAGGCTAATGGAATTGAAATCAAGGAAATAGCTGCCATACTTTTCACCACTACACCAGACCTAAATGCCGAGTTTCCTGCAGCAGCAACGCGAGAGTTAGGATGGACACAGCAGCTTGCTTTGCTTTGCGGACATGAAATGAATGTTCCTGATAGCCTGCCTCGCTGTTTGAGAATTTTGATGCTGGTAAATACTGAAAAAACAGCCGAGGAAATTACACACGTTTATTTAGGGGAAGCTAAAAAGTTAAAGGAAAATACACCAGCGCCCCATGGAGACAAGACATGATTGTGGTTATGAAGGTCAACTGCAACCAAGATGATATTGGTGGAGTTATTAAACGAATAGAGCAGTCAGGGCTAAAGACACATGTATCACGAGGTGTTGACCATACTGTCATTGGCGTACTAGGTCAAACCTTTCCTGAACTTCGAGACATGTTGCAACTGCTCCCCGGAGTAGAAGAGGTCATACCCATTAGCAAGCCCTATAAACTTGCTAGTCGGGAGTTTCACCCTCAAGACACCATAGTCAAAATAAATGATGTTGCCATTGGTGGCGATGAAATAGTTGTTATGGCTGGACCCTGTGCTGTGGAAGATGAGGAACAAGTCTTAGCCACAGCTCAAGTAGTCAAAGCTGCTGGCGCCAATGTGCTGCGTGGCGGCGCCTTCAAACCACGCACTTCGCCCTACCAATTCCGTGGATTAGGTGAAAGAGGGCTTAAAATGCTGGCAAAGGCAGGAAAGGAAACTGGAATGCCTATCATCACCGAAGTGATGGCGCCAAACGATGTTGCGTTAGTAGCTGAATATGCCGACATAGTCCAGGTTGGAGCTCGGAATATGCAGAACTTTGTTTTGCTCGATGAGGTGGGGAAATTAAAAAAGCCAGTACTGCTCAAACGAGGTTTGTCGTCCACTATTCAAGAATGGTTATTAGCCGCTGAATATATCCTGGTTCAAGGGAATGAGCAACTTATCCTCTGTGAACGAGGTATCAGAACCTTCGAAACCTATACCCGCAATACTATGGATATTAGTGCTATTCCCATCATCAAAAAAGTTAGCCATTTGCCTATTATCGCTGACCCCAGCCACGCCACAGGCAAATGGTATTTGGTAGCTCCTCTAGCGCTGGCAGCGGTAGCTGCTGGAGCCAATGGATTGATGATAGAAGTCCATCCCAATCCCGACCTCGCACTCGCCGATGGGCCTCAATCACTTACCTTTGATAATTTCCGGCAGCTTATGTCTCAATTAACGCCCATAGCTCGAGCTATGAACAAAAAATTAGCTGCCTCGGGCGCAAAGGTTAGACCTTGAATGGGAATGATAAGAGATTGCTTCACCTCGCTCGCAGCTAACATTACGATATGGAAATTGAGCAAGAATTAGCTAACATAGCTCCTCAAAGGGAAACATTTCTTGCCATCGGCGTTTTTGATGGTGTCCACACAGGACATCGTTACCTGTTGGAAAATGTGAAGCGGCGAGCACAGGAGAAGAATTTGCTTAGCGGGGTAGTTACCTTCGACCCCCACCCCCAATTGGCACTACATCCACAACAAGCTACCAGCTCTCAGCTATTAGCTATCAGTTTGAAAGACAGGGTTAAATCCCTTCAAGAATTAGGCATAGATCTAGTCGCGGTGCTATCTTTTACTCCGGAGCTATCTCAGCTAAGCGCGCGGGAGTTCATCTCCTTGCTAGTAAAACATCTCAAAATGCGTGGCCTTATGGTGGGGACTGGCTTCGCTTTAGGACGAGGACGGGAGGGCGATGCTAACTTACTTCGCTCGCTAGGGCAGGAAATGAAGTTCAGTGTAGAAACCATATCTCCCCTTGCCATCGATGGTGAGATAATAAGTAGCACTCTCATTCGCCAAGCATTGGCTCAAGGCAACATGACAAAGGTAGCAAAGTTAATGGGGCGCTATTTCTATCTTACAGGCAAAGTTATCACCGCAGATAAACGGGGTAGGACTTTAGAGTTTCCCACCGCCAACTTGGATATAAAACCACAACAAGCATTACCGGGCAACGGCGTTTATGCCACTATCACCCAAGTAGATGGCAAGCAATTCGCCTCAGCAACCAATATTGGTACTCGCCCCACCTTCGGGAATGGCAAAAAGTGGGTGGAAACCTACCTGCTAAATTATGAAGGTGATTTATATAGCAACGAGATTAGAGTAGAATTTGTGCAGAAATTAAGAGATGAGCGATTTTTTGCCTCCTCTGAGGAGCTAACTTCGCAAATCGGAAGAGATGTTCAAGAAGCAAAAGCAATTCTAGCTAAGGAGCATTCAGCAGTTAGCGGTCAGCATTAAGCTAATGGCTGATAGCAATGGACATATTAAAGCGAGGAGTAGCTGAAATCATAAGTGAGCCAGAGTTGGCAAAGCTACTGAAGTCAGGTAGAGTTTTGAACTTAAAGCAGGGCTTTGACCCCAGCGCCTCCGACATCCATCTGGGACATGTAGTCGGTTTGAGGAAACTGCGCCAATTTCAAGAGCTAGGGCATAAAGTCACCCTCATAGTCGGCGATTGGACGGCAAGAATTGGCGACCCGAGTGGTCAATCATCCACCCGTCCTATGCTTTCCCCCGAAGAGGTGGAAACTAATGCTCAAACCTACATGAAACAATTCTTTAAGGTGGTGGACCCAACTAAAACAGAGGTAAGATGGCAAAGCGACTGGTACAATAAATTCACCTTGGGCGAGGTAATTAAACTCACCAGCAGATTTACCATAGCACAGCTTCTAGCTAGAGAAGATTTCAACAAAAGATATAACTCGGGCAATCCTATTTCCCTGGCTGAAATGCTTTACCCTCTGCTCCAAGCTTATGATTCAGTAGTAATCCAGGCCGATGTTGAATTTGGCGGCACTGACCAGAAATTTAATTGCCTTTTAGGCAGAGAGCTACAGCAGATTATGGGGCAGGCTCCTCAACAAGTTTTCCTCGTCCCTCTCCTCGTTGGCACCGATGGCAGTCAGAAAATGAGCAAGAGTTTAGGTAATCACATAGGCATCGATGAACCTCCCCAGGAAATATATGGCAAAGCGATGTCCATTCCCGACTCCTTGCTCCTGGATTATTTCGAGCTAGTGACCGATGTCCCGGATGAAGAAATTGCTGAGTTCAGAGAGCAATTGAATGCCCACTCGATTAACCCCATGAACCTTAAGAAAAGATTAGCCCATGAGATTGTGCAGCAATTTCATGGTAGGCAAGCAGCAGATGAAGCACAAGAATATTTCGCTAAAGTATTTCAAAGAAAAGAAATACCTGCGGGAATCCCGGAGCATATTTTTGCCGCGAGACACATTGGAGATGAACTATACCAGCTTGACATCGCTCCAACTTTAGTTAAAGAGGGACTAGTTAAGAGTAACAGTGAACTGAAGCGCCTAATCGCCCAGGAAGCAATCGAACTTGATGGCGGTAAAATAAGCAGCAATGTTATTACTGCTCACCAGGGCAGCATTCTTAAAATAGGAAAACGCTGCTTTGTTAAAATAGCTGTAAAATGAACTGCATTTTTATGTCACCCTGAGTAAAGCGAAGGGTCTAGGAGTTCAAGATTCTTCGGTCGCTTTGCTCCCTCAGAATGACATGGAAATGAATTGAAGGAGATAAAGATGCAACTACGTATTCCAGGACCGACACCCTGCCCCCCAGAGGCGCTCCAAGCTATGACAAAACAAATGATAAACCATAGAGGCGAGGAGTTTGGCGAAATCATCCTCTCGATAACGGAGAAACTAAAACAAGTATTCCAAACCAAAGGAGACATTCTCCTCCTTACAGCCTCAGGCACCGGTGGGTTGGAGGCAGCCATTGTAAACACTTTATCGCCCGGTGATAAAGTGTTGTCTATTTCCATTGGAGTCTTCGGCGACCGCTTTGTTGATATTGCTGAACAATACGGGGCTAAGGTAAGCCGCCTTAATTTTGAATGGGGAAAACCGGCTGACCCTGAAGCAATAGGCAAAGCATTAAGAGCCGACGGTGACATTAAAGCTGTGCTGGTAACTCACAACGAAACATCCACTGGGGTAACTAATAGCCTTGAAGAAATAAGCGCTGTAGTTAAGGAGTTCGACAAACTCCTTCTAGTTGATGCTGTCTCAAGCCTCGGCTGTGTCAACTTGCCTGTAGATAACTGGAATTGTGATGTGGTTGTAACTGGTTCTCAAAAAGGATGGATGGTTCCACCCGGGCTGGCAATGGTTAGCATGAATGAAAAGGCATGGCAAGCCTATGCCCATGCCAAAATGCCAAGATACTATTGGGATTTTGCCAAAGCCAAAGATTATTTAGACAAGAAGCAAACCCCCTGGACACCAGCTATCTCTACCTGTTATGCCCTGGATGTTACCTTAGATTTAATGCTAGGCGAGGGATTGCCTAATATATTCGCTCGTCATGCTAGAGTAGCCCAAATGGCTAGAGAGGGAATAAAGTCACTGGGATTACCCCTTTTTTCTCAAGAAGACCATGCTTCTAATATGGTGACAGCAGTAAATGCCTCTGATAAAATTGATGTGCCTAAATTACTCCAGTTACTTCGAGACGAGTATGATGTGGTTATTGCTGGAGGACAGAGAAAGCTAGCAGGGAAAATCTTTCGTATCGGTCACCTTGGCTGGATTAATGAGAATGATATGGGGGTAATATTGGAGGCGTTAACCAAGGCTCTGCCCCGTGTTAAACTCTAAATACTAAACCATGAAAGTAAATAAAAGATTAAAACGCAAAATGAAAAAATACAAAGCAAAAATCAAAACTTTTGCATTTTGACTTGTCATTTTGACTTTTGATATTTGATTTTTAATTTTTTGAATTGGAATTTAGGATTTGCCCTTTAAGGGCGGTGAGAATAAAAAGATGATGAAAGTATTAGTAGCTGACTCTATTGCCAAAGAAGGTATAGAACTCCTTAGCCAACATGCTGAAGTCACTGTCAAGCTGGGTTTAACGCCTGAGGAATTGAAAGCTGCAATTGGCGACTATGATGCTTTGATTGTGCGCAGTCAAACTCAAGTGCCTGCCGAAGTTATCGAATTCGGGGAAAAACTCAGGGTGATTGGTCGCGCCGGGGTAGGCACGGATAACATCGATGTCGATGCCGCTACCAGAAAGGGCATAGTGGTAGTTAACGCTCCGACAAGCAACACCGTGTCCGCTGCGGAACACACCATTGCCCTTATGCTTGCACTGGCACGCAATATACCCCAAGCAAATAGTCAACTCAAATCAGGCAAATGGCAGAGGGAAAAACTAGTTGGCACTGAACTTAGAAATAAAACATTGGGCATTATCGGCATAGGTAATGTAGGCTCTGAAGTAGCCAAACGTGCCCAAGCCTTCGAAATGCGCGTGATTGCCCACGACCCCTTTGTTTCTACAGACTATGCGCGGCATCTTAATATAGCAGTGGTCGCCTTGGACCAACTTTTTAGAGAAGCTGATTTCATCACTCTCCACACGCCATTAACCCAAGCTACTAAGAAATTAATTGGAAGCGAGGAGCTGGCTAAATTAAAGCCAACAGCCCGAATTGTCAACTGCGCCCGAGGTGGATTGGTCGATGAAAAAGCGTTACTCTCGTCAATTAAACAGGGGGAATTAGCTGGCGCTGCCTTCGATGTCTTTAGCCAAGAGCCGGTAACAGATAGCCCCTTATTCGAAGAGGACAAGGTAATTGTCACCCCCCATCTGGGTGCCTCCACAATCGAAGCTCAGGCTGGCGTTGCTAAAGATGTAGCTGAGCAAGTTTTGACCGTGCTTCAAGGACAATTCAGCAGGTATTCCGTTAACGCTCCGCACATTTCCCCCGAGCTAATACCATTCATAAAAGCAGCTTCACTTATTGGCAGCATTGGCAGCCAATTGATGGAGGGACAAATAAGCTCCATACATATTAAATATTGTGGCGAAGTTAGTAACTATGATTGTAGCCCTGTTAAAACAGCAATTGTCAGCGGTCTATTACAGCAAGCAAGTGAGGAAAGAATCAATCTGGTTAATGTTAGCATCGTCGCCGCTCAGCGGGGCTTGAAAATCACCGAAGAAAAAGAAGCCACTTGCCAAAATTACTCCAACTTGCTTACCTTGAAGGTCAATACCTTACTGAAAGCTGATAGCTCTCAGCTGACAGCTCTCAGTATATCGGGCACGGTTAGAGACAGTGAAACTCACATTGTTCAGGTTAACGACTTCGGGATGGATATCGTGCCTACAGGGGGTTACTTCCTCTTCTGCAGCCATCTCGACCAGCCTGGCTTGGTCGGCGCCATTGGTAATATAGCTGGCAAGGCTGATATCAATATCAGCTCTATGCACCTATCTCGACTTGAGCCCCGAGGACAGGCGCTCATGATTTTGGCACTGGATGAAGCGCTAGCTGAGGAGCAACTACAGGAAATATTGGCTATTCCCGGCATTTACACCGCAAAAATAGTAAAACTCTAAATCGTCTGCTCCTTATGTCATTGCGAGCCAAGGCGTGGCAATCTCTCAAGCCTATCCCCAAGCCCTGCGGCGCCCCGTTTTTTCATCGTCATTGCGAGGAACCTCTGCGACGAAGCAATCTAAACCTCAGCATAACCATAGCAGCCCCAGCTACAATGGCTGCCAGCAAGGCAAGCCAGGGTGCCAGTATAGCCAGCTTGTTGGGTGGATAAGCAGTGCCGCCAATGCCGCTTGGAGGTGGTGGAGCTGGGGTTACAATAGATAGAACTTTTGAACTGGCTTTCAGCCTGACTATTTAACCCACCCGCTACCATTGCCAATAATTGTAGCAATAAAGTCCCTGACCAGCAATCGGCAGGTAACATTCTGGCTGGGCGATCGCACAATGAGGTAACATTACAGGCTTTTGTTCAACCCGGGAGATTACTCATTTATAACCCTGATGCTATCGCTACCCTTAAAACCAGTTCCAGCGACCTCCCCCGTTATTGTTATCTCTGCCCGCTCGTGCTCAACCAGTATGCCCTTTACAGCAGCTCTATCAAACTTGACCATCAGATCTGGCACTCCATCATTGTCGTAGTCACCTATTTGAATCGGCTGGTTAAAGGCTGGAACTTCACCGTTCAACAAGATGGTGGAAATATCGATTTGACTTACGTCGTAGCCCGGTGGAAGCTCGATGTAAACTGTAACGAATTCCCCCTTGCTCCTAAGGTTAAGCGTATCCGGGTCAAAGTCTATTATTGTAGCCGTTTGCAACATGAACTCGTCGTGCGTAAGCTCATTATTCGCGGTGAAAGTCTCCTCAAACTCGCCATCGCCATCAGAATCTATCTGCACAGTAACTCCCTCTTCGCCTTCAGAGAGAGCATCCCAATCGATACTGTATTGATGCGTTGCCCCAGATGCTGTAGGGATATCAGTAGCGGTGAAGGTGGTAGCCTCTCCATCTTCAATGGAAGCTACGTCTAATCCGTAAGTTCCTTCCTCCGTGCCTACCGTCTGGTACCGGTAGTAGTCAGTTGCGAACAAAATCGTAACAGTATTGCTTTCCTGATGATATACTGAGTTTGGGATCTCATTCTTTATTTCTCCATTTACCAATCCTGTCACTTTCCCTTGTGAATCGTAAACTCGTAGCTTACCTGCGCTATGTTCACGCGCTACAGTCACTGAGTTCGAAATATCACACTTGTAAAGTCCGTGTGTTGCGGCGGCATAAAGAACATGGGAATCTGCGTCAGAGGCAAAAACTAATTCCTTGACGCCATCTTTCAAGGGAGGGTCACCAAAGGTATACCAGTCTGTACCGAAGTCGCCAGAAAAGTATACGGCCCCCAACTCCCACTGACCTGCTGCATAAATTACATTAGAATAGTCGTGGTTCATGCATATTGAGGCACATTTTCCATAGCGACCTAAGAGGGGTGCATATGTCGGTGGTTGAGAAGGCAGGGGGTTGGCCCCATGAGTGCCACTCGCATCACTCCACTTTTCATCCCCAGCCACAGAGTTATAAACCTTATAATTGTTAGTTATAACATACACAGTGTTAGCGCTCTTACTATCAACAGCTATATCATCTACTTTATCCATTTCCTCCATTTCTTTCGAAAGTATTGATTTCCAAGTGCCTTCGTCACCAGCTTCCCCAGATTTAATAAGATAGTGTCTAAATGTGCCAGTCCACTGAGTTCCCGGCTGTCCAAATTCATAAGCAGCAGCATAGATATTATTTGGATTGGCAGGATTGATCGCGAGGGTATTTACATCGGTATATATATTGGTACCTGGTGGCGTAATAGGTGGACCCCACGTTCTTTCCCAAGTTTTCTGTCCATCGGTTGTATTTCCCCTCCAAATTCCTTCGCCTATTGTGCCAACATAAACTATATCAGAGTCTCTATGGTCAACGACCATTGAAGAAGTCGCAACGTAGCCTTTGAATATCCAACGACCAGTTTCCGGCCCGCCTACTGGTGTCAAGTCTAAACCGCCATTTGTAGATTTGTAAATTCCCCATCCCTGTCCTGTGGAATATGGGTCAAAATCTGAGGTGCCTACATAAATTACATTGGGGGCAGATGGAGCAATAGCAATCGCACGAATTGGCCGGTAATATTCTGACAAAGGCTGCTTGGGGAGCCCTTTATTTATCGGGGCCCAACTACTTCCACCATTTGTCGATTTGTAGAGTCTTCCACCCTCGTCTTCCCAATAATTGTCAGTGCGATGTATCACTTCTACATATATCTCTTTAGGATTGTTTGGATTGACAGCAATGACAGGGGGCTCATTCCAATTTCGAAGAGCCTTGGGCCAAGTGTCCCAAGGCCCGTCTATCCTCTCCCATAATACTGGTGGTGGAGCAGGGCTAATATATGATTTTTCAAAAACAATAATATCTGCTTCTCTATATCTCTTAGCTTCATTAAAGTCTTCAACGATTTCCCCATCAATTTCTACACCAATGTTTGTGTTCCAGTTATTTTTATCCTCGCCCGGCATATGCTCTTCCGTATGATATGCACAAAAGAAATGATAGTTTCCAGTTTCATCGGGTAAAGTAAGACTTCCCTGATAATCATAATTATCGCCCGGGTTAAGAGTGACATCATAGTTTTTTTCAAAGTCAACAACCTCGCCAAAAGGGCCACGTCCGCCTACAACCAATACATCGAAAGTTACAGACTCCGTCCCTCTGTTAGTGATGGTAAAGTTAGCAGTCAATGTATCTCCTACATAATATGTATCCTTAGCAGTTATTTCTAAAGGGGAAGTGATAACAGGTTTAGCAATTGACTGTGTGGTAAAGCTCCAGATATAAGGTGCTGCTAGTGGATTGCCAGCTAAATCGCTGATGTCAATGCTTAGGGTGGCAGTATATTCATAGTCGTACTCAAGGTTAGAATCAGGGGTGAAGGTAGCAGTATAGGTGTCGCTGTCATATGTTACTGTCCCTGAAACTACACTCCCAGTTAGAGTAAAGCTGTCAGTGATTATGCTAGAGCTATCCATAGCCTCGCTGAAGGTAGCTGTTATTACCGTATCGACAGCCACATTAGTGGCGCCAGCCGTTGGTGAGATAGCAGTTACAGTTGGCGGAGTCGTGTCTGGTTCCTCTTCAGTGGTAAAGCTCCAAATATAGACCTCTCCCAGCGGATTGCCAGCTACATCGGTAATATCAGTGCTCAGTGTGGCAGTATATTCATGGTCGTAATCCAGGTTAGCACCGGGGGTGAAGGTAGCAATAAAGCTCTCGCTGTCATAGATTACTGTCCCTGAAACCTCGCTGCCAGCTAAAGTAAAGCTCTCGGTAGTTATGGTAGAGCTATCCATAGCCTCGCTGAAGGTCGCCGTTATTACTGTGTCAACAGCCACATTAGTGGCGCCATCCTCGGGAGACTTGCTAACTACAGTCGGCGAGGTGGTGTCGACATCATAGAGCACCTCTACACCCCTGGCCTGCAGTTGAGGTATGTATGTGTTGAGAGAATCGGCGTTCAAAGGGTTACCGCGAAGGTCAATTGTATCTCCTTCCGAAAGGCCCATATTTTGCACTAGGGGCGAAAGCTCTATTATCTGGTTATTCCAAAGGGAAAGATTGGTGAGGTTGGTCAGGTTGGCAAGCGGCGAAAGGTCTACTATCTGGTTATTCCAAAGGAAAAGATAGGTGAGGTTGGTCAGGTTGGCAAGGGGCGAAAGCTCTATTATCTGATTACCCCCAAGGTAAAGCCAGGTGAGGTTGGTCAGGTTGGCAAGGGGCGAAAGGTCTATTATCTGGTTATACTGAAGGGAAAGCACGGTGAGGTTGGTCAGGTTGGCAAGGGGCGAAAGGTCTATTATCTGGTTATC
>CAZPDE010000022.1:0-18262 GCA_964585315.1 uncultured Dehalococcoidales bacterium
AAGCGAGTTGCCTGAAGCCCTTTTACTCAGGCTCATTTTTCGATTAGAATAGACTTAGCGCCAGCCCTCTAGATTATCTTTTATTTTCAGACAAGGTTGAATCAGGATTTACCCCTAAAGTCTTGAGCAAATAGAGAAGGTGGCAACTTTGTTCTAGGATAGCGGTATAGTAATAAGCTTCCTCTAGCAATTGGCTGGCAGCAAAACCCGTCCTTCCATATCACAAGGCACAATCTCCTTTTCTGTAAAAGATAAGGCAACGGCGTAAGGGGGATGAGCATGAACCACCGCCAATGCTGAAGTCTTTTTATAGATCGAGCGGTGCACTGCCAGCTCTGCTGAGGCTAATGGCATAGCGCGATCGTTCCTAGCAATCTCTGTCTCCACTAAGTCTGCCTCCCCAATAGAGCCCAACATGCTGCCGCGATGGGTAATCAGTAGATGCTCCCCAAGTTTGATACTGAGGTTACCACTGTAGGAGGAGACCAATCCTTGAGTAAAAAGAGCCCGCCCTACCGCTTGGAATCGAGACAACATCACACTAAATTAAAAATCAAGGGTCACAAGCTATGGCATACGCCGAATTACAGCGAGCACCTTCCCCTGAATCTCAGCATTATCTGGAGTGGTATAGATGGGTTTCATGTGACTATTTGCTGGCTCCAGGCGAATATGATTCGGCTCGATAAAAAACTTCTTAAGAGTGACCTCTTGCTCTTTCTTAAGCCAAACCGCTACCATATCGCCATTTTCAGCGCTGGTCACATAATCCATTAAAACTATATCGCCATCTCTTATCAAGGCATCCAACATGGAATCGCCTTTCACTCGAAGGGCATAAACATTTTGCCTGCCTCGAAGTAACTCCTCACTCACCTCTAACCCCTCAGTGGAAATAACATTTCCTGTATCGGAAGCAGGCACTGGAATAGGTTCACCAGCAGCTATCTCTCCTACTATAGGAATATAAACAAGCTTCATCTCCCCCCACTGCCTGTTTAAGAACTCAATTCCTCGAGATATATCACTGTGGCGGCGGATATACCCTGCTTGCTCCAATTTATTTAGGTTATAAGCTACTACCGAGGTAGAACTTATCCCGCACCCAGCAGCAATATCCCTAACACTAGGGGGATAACCCTTATCACGCAAAAAGTCAGTGATAAAACTGATGATATCTTCCTGCTTTGAAGAAAGCGACTTAATTGCCAAGAAAAACCAACCTCCGCTAACTTAAATCCTAAATTCGAATCTCTAAGCTCTAAACAAATCCTATCAAAAATCAAAAATCAAAGATAAAAAATTAAAAGCTTTTACCTTTGCTTCGTATTTTTGCATTTTGCATTTTTACTTTTGCCTTTTGATTTTCCTTTAGGGTTTCGCATTTTCCTTATTCAGCTTCCTCATTAATCGGGATTTGAGCCTGGCTCCTTTATTCTTATGAAAAACCCCTTTGCTTACCGCTTTATCTACCGAGCTGATGGCTGTCAGCTGATAGCTCTCAGCTAGCTCGCTCTTAGCTAACTTTTCTGCTTTAGCTATATGAGTCTTAACACTACTTCGCACTGAGCGATTCCGCAATCGCTTTTTCTCCGCTTCCCGGGCTGTTTTGTTAACTGACTTGTTACTTGGCATCAGGCTACTCCTTTTCTTATCACGCTTATTACATTCCACTCTGAACGGATTCTAGACATTATTTTACTTAGTTGAGCTACATTTCTCACTTCTATAGTAAGATACGATAAAGTTATACTATCATCATGACTAGTCATACTAACATCGCTGAGGTTTACTCCCTCTTTAGCTATGATAGCACTAATATCCCGCACAAGACCAACTCTATCCCATGCATCGACCTGGAGAGTTACAGGATGAACTTGCTCCACATCACCCCACTCCACACTTACCAACCTTTCCCTTTCCACCTCATTGATAATATTAAGGCAATCTTTACGGTGTATAGTGACACCTCGACCTTGGGTAATATAACCAATAATTTCATCCCCAGGCAAGGGATGACAGCAATTAGCCAAACGAGTGAGCAAATCACCCACACCCAACACTCTAATACCTATAGGGCTAATCTTCCGTGGGGGCGAAATTTCGATTGCTCCGCCAGGTGGCTCCGAGTCCTCACTTAATTTAAGCGCCACTTGAGAAGGGCTGATGCTACCGGAGCCAAGAGCAACAAAAAAATCATCTGAGTTGTGGCAGTCGAATAGATGCGCTACCTTGTCAACACTAGTAGAGTTGATGCCTAACTTCTTAATCTCCTTATCCCAAAGATGCTTGCCAGTTTCGACACACTGACTTTTCTCTTGCTTTTTAAACCATTGTCGGATCTTGTTTCTAGCATGAGAAGTGTTGATATAGCCGAGTTCAGGGTTAAGCCAATCTAGACTAGGACCTTTGTCTCCTTTACTCGCTATAATCTCCGCCACATCGCCATTCTCAAGGGTATAGCTCAGAGGCTTCAGCCGTCCATTCACTTTCGCCCCAATACAACGGTATCCCATGTCTGTATGAATACGGAAGGCAAAATCTAGAGGTGTGGCGCCCTTAGGCAAGTCTTTTATCTCGCCTTTGGGAGTATAGACAAACACTCTATCTGAGAAGATATCGGTTTTAACAGACTCCAGAAAGTCCTCGCCGTCGAGCTCTTCCCTCCAATCACCAAGTTGATGTAGCCAAGCAATCCTACTATCAAAATCGGAATCCTGCTGTTCTCCTTCTTTATAGCGCCAATGAGCCGCTACTCCATATTCAGCAATTCGGTGCATATCAAGTGTCCGAATTTGTATCTCCAACGAGGTTTTACCTTGACACATTACCGTAGTATGTAATGATTGATAACCATTATCCTTTGGGTTAGCAATAAAGTCATTAAACTCCTCAGGCATAGGATGCCACAAATTGTGGATCATTCCCAACGCTTTATAGCAATCTGAAACCGAGTTCACTAATACACGCAAGGCGAAAAGGTCATGAATATCAGCGAAATCCTTGCCTTGGCCGGCATATTTGTCCATCTTTCGATAGATGCTATAAACATGTTTCGGCCTACCGAAAACCTTGGCCTTTATGTCGGACTTGTCTAATTCCTGACATAGTATCTGGCTAACCTCGGTTATAAAGCCTTCCCGCTCCGCTCGCTTTCCCGCTACTAAATGAGCAACCTGATGATACTGGAGTGGCTCCATGTAGCGAAAAGCTAGATCCTCCAATTGCCATTTCAGTTTCCGCATGCCTAAACGGTGGGCTAGAGGAGCATATATCTCTAATGTCTCCTGGGCAATGGCACGGCGCTTCTTCACAGGTAAAGCTCCTAATGTGCGCATGTTATGCAGCCTGTCAGCCAATTTAATTAACACTACTCGTAAGTCTTCCGCCGTAGCCAGGAGCATCTTGCGAAAGTTTTCAGCTTGAAACTTCGACTTAGTCTCTCCCGCTTCAGTTCGGGTGAGCTTGTTCAGCTTAGTAACGCCATCAACTAATTTACCTACCTGGGGGCCAAAGTCAGCCTCGATTTCGTCCAGTGATATGCCACAATCTTCAGGAACATCGTGTAACAAGGCAGTAGCTATGGTATCAGCATCAAGTCGAATATCAGTTAGGGTCATAGCTACATGCAAAGGATGCTCTAAATAAGGCTCTCCCGATTTGCGAAGTTGTCCTTGGTGCGCTCGCGCAGCAAATTCACAAGCAGCTTTAACCAGAACTACGCCATCATCGGGTAGGTATTCACTAGCCTTTGCTACAAGCAAACTGACTTCCATGCCACTTCCATAATAACGCAGCAGCAAAAGTAAAGCAAATTAACAATGGGATTGCCCATGTTGAGAATGCCAAACCTCTCCAAGTCATAAAGGGGGGTGAGGCAAGCCAGTATCTCTATATCGCACCCGTTACAACCGCCACAATTATAATGAAGCAGCCAAGCAGCTTGTTGCACAAACCCATCTGTCAAAGCTAAGGTAGCACGGCTGCCAGCTTTAGGAAATCCCTTTACGCAACAGGCTCCTATGATGGAGATAATGAGGCACATGATTATAGATAGATAGTCGATGAAGAGAGTAGGCTCAAGTTTGAGTGGTGTATGCCCTGCACAGGAGAACTCAAATAGTGCCAAAGAGGAATACCGGAGGCAAGAGTTAAAACTATGGCGAGGACATTATGCCAGGATATTCCTCTTTGGACAAAATCCCTGATAGCAACGAAGAGAAAGTAAACCAGTATTACATAATCCAAGACTAGCATGACCCAATCCCAGGCGGAAGGAGGAGAATACGGGAAAGAGCCTTGTCTCAGAAAGAGAGCAACGGTAACGATAAGAACCAGAGAGGTAAGGGAACAACGTTGGCTCTCGCTCTATGGTTTTTAATCCCGAGGCAAATAAGGCCAGTAAAGATAGGAAACCCTATAGCTAGAGCAAGTAAAATATCTACTATTGTAAGAAAACGCAAAAATACAGAGCAAAATTAAAGAGTAATGCCATTGCGAGTGAAACAAAACAATCTTCATTTTGAGTTGTCATTTTGATTTTTGACCTTTGACTTTTAATTTTCCGAGCTGGGGTTCAATGGGGTTCAATGGCTATCCAGCCGGGTTTATATCCCGCTTCATTTGCCTGTCTGTCCATATCAAGAGTAAGGACACGCTCCAGGGGGAATAATACCTCGCCAGCGGTGCGGCGTAAGTCAATAGCTTTAATATATTTTTGACATTGCTCGCAAGTATAAAGGCGGTACAATTCCTTCTCATCGGTGAGATAAGCCAGGCGCTCCTGGTCTCGATTGCCGCAGAAGGGGCACTCAAGCCGGAAGAAGAGCCATTCGGTATCGCAACGGGAACATACTAGCCATCTAGCTCCGCTATCCTTGCTAAGGAAGGCTAAATCTGGCTTGCCTCCACAGATAGGGCATGTTCTTCGACGCCAAGAATCTTGATTTACTAAAAGTGATAGCGTCTCTGAATACTTGATAAGGATAGGATGAAAGGCAGCTTTAAGACAAAGGGAGAGCGTTTCCCAGTCAACGCCTATTTCATCGGCAATAGGATAAAGTGAAGAATATCGATACCAGGCATTGGCCGCTTTCTCTAGCAATTTGGGCGGGATTTTTTCTAGTTTGGAGTCATTGGAGGGGAAGTATTCCCCAATTATCGAGCTTGCTTTTCGGAATAATTCTTGAAATAGTGCCCAATCTTGGAGCAAATCTTCAAATCGGAGGATAGAGATTGCTTCGTGGAGCCTGTCCTGAGCGCTACGAGATTCTTCCCCTTCACTCTGTTCAGGGCTTCGGCTCACACGCTCAGAATGACATGAAGAAAGATGCGCATTTAGAGTAGGCAAATATGAATCTTCTATTTTGAGCTCAAGCAGTCTTCTGTAAAGCTCTAAGGATTGCTTCGCTTCACTCGCAATGACAGGGTGCAATTTGGCTAATTGCTCTACGGTTTTGTTGTCTATTTCTGTGGTCACTTTTAGTGCTGCTATTGGGAAATTTCATCATACCACTTGCCATAGTGGCTTTTAGCGTATCCTTCAGATACTTTGCCAGTTATCATAGAACGAAGAGATTCGCTCATCCTGGGATGTATGGCACCCAGGATAGCATGCACGATGAGCATACATCCACCAATGATAAAAGCAAGGGCATGGATGAAGAGACACCATTGGAAAACGCCTGGGGCAACAGCGCCCTTAGCAAAGCACATAATAGCTCCAGTTACGAATATAATTACGCCGCAGACAATAGTAGTGAGTTGCCAAATTTTCTGTCCCGGGTTTATATGCTCTTGGGGAGGCATTTTGCTCTCATCACCGCCAGTATAATAGTCAACTGCCGCTCTTAGCCAACCTAAGTATTCCTTCTTCCAGGTAAATGAATCTTTTATATAGGATAAGCTGTTTTTTCGATAGGTGACGAAGTAAAGCACTAGAACAACACCAAAGCTGTAAGCACAAACTCGGTGAATAATGCGGGTCCAACATGCTAATCCAGCTACTCCCCAACCAGGGACAAATAATATCAAACCTGTTATGCCTAACACTATAACCAGTGCTGCCACTGTCCAGTGAAATACTCTTGCTGGCAAGCTAAAACGCATAACGCCTAGTCTGCTGGGGTCATCGAAGAGGATATCATGAATGAAAGTCCCTACAATATCCCCAATGGTGCCGAAAATGGATACTATAAGACCCTTTTCCTTCTCATTCTTTCCCATTTTCCTTCTCCTCGGCAATCATTCTTGCTCGGGCAAGCATGGCTGCTCCAAGCATTCCTGCTCCAGCAAGCAGACCAAGACCCACACCTGTCCACCTTTCCACATGCAGTGAAGTGGCAGCGATGGGCATCTCTGGGTTCACAGGGAGGTCGTAGACCTCAGGAGACTCATCAAGCACATACATCATGTGCAAGCCTCCCAGCTCATGTTCACCGTAAAAATTAGCGTCGGGATGAGTTTCCCTTAGAACTTGAACTCTCTGTTTCCCTTCTATTATTAAGCCATCACGCTCGCCAAACTTTATTGCCCCCGTAGGGCAAGCCTTGGCACAGGCTGGTTCCAAGCCATTGCTAACACGGTCATAACAAAAATCGCACTTTCCACCCATCCTCCCCGAGCCAAGCAGAATACTTTTCTCTTTATCCATCCGAGGAATGAGGAAAGGACAAAATTCAACGCAGTAGCCACAACCGCTGCACCTATGTCTATTATAAACAATGAAGCCTAAGCTGGGATGACGCTTGAGCGCACCCGTGGGACAGACATTGACACATGCCGGGTCAATGCAATGCATACACTGCTCTTTTCGGAAAAGCCACCTAAATGTGCCATTTTCCCCAAATTCCTTGAACATAACCTTGGTCCAGGTATCAGCGGAAAGGTCGGGAGGGTTTTCATAAGTGCCTCGGTTTGTAGTTTCCTCTGCGGGGAGCTCATGCCATTGTTTGCAAGCCACCTGGCAAGCACGACAGCCGATACACTTACTAACATCAAGAAGCATCGCTTTAGCCATTATTCTCCTCCAATCTTACTTTTGAAGCTGCCAAATTTCCATTCCTCTTTTTTGTAGCTGCCTGATTAATCAGGCAAAATCGCCCAATAAATTGGGCAACTACACTTTTAAATAGCCTCTATTTAGCCCTTATATTGCACAAAAAAGCTTTATACTCTGGAATCGTGGTATTGGCATCGCCTATATTGGCAGTGAGTAAATTGGCGCTATCTCCTTTGGATAGTCCCATATAACCCCAGTGCCACGGCATGCCAATCTGGTGCACCTTAGTCCCGTTAATTGAAAAGGGAGTGAACCTCTTGGTAACCACAGCCACAGCTTCTACCTTACCCCGCGCCGATTCCACAATAACTCGCCCGCCATTTTGAATGCCTTTCTCTTCTGCCAGCTCATGACTCAGCTCGACAAACATTTCAGGCATAAGCTCCACCAACCAGGGCAAATTCCTCGTCATTTGCCCTGCCTGCCAGTGCTCTGACAAGCGATAAGTGGTGCAAACGATGGGATATTTACTCGGGTCGCCTTTGCTGTCCATGTCGGATTTCCAGATAGTAATGGCAGGGTCATTCTGAGTACCAGATAAAAGGTTCTTCACCGGGCTCTCCCAGGGCTCGTAATGCTCCGGCATAGGTCCATCTTTAAGAGCCTCGCCGGGAGCAAAAAGATGCCCACGCCCCTCGGAGGTCATAATGAAAGGAAGCTTGGTGCCACTTTGGGACATGGGAGCCCAACCCCCATCTGGAATATCACCCTCCCATTTCTTGAGCAAGGGATGCCAGCTAACGACTGCTTTTTTGGGGTTAAAAGGATTGCCATCGAGGTCCACTGATGCTCTGTTGTACAGAATACGGCGATTTATTGGCCAGCACCATGACCAATTGGGATAAAGCCCAATATTGGCTTGAGCCGGTGTTTGCGTTGAGTCTCGCCGCGCTGCCATATTTCCTTTCTCGGTATAGCTGGCGCAATAAAGCCAATTGCCTGAGGTGGTTGTGCCGTCATCCTTGAGATTGGTAAAACTTGGGAGAAGCTTACCAGTTTTAAGGTCATACCCATTAATCTCCTTAGCTACTTTATGCGCATCGGGTTCATCCCCATAATCCCAGGTCAAATTCAAAATGGGGTCGGGATACTTACCACCCTCCCCAGCATATAGCTCTTTCAGCTTCATGACAAGCTGAGTGACTATCCACAGGTCACTCTCTGCCATGCCCGGACCATCACAGCATTTGTACCTCCACTGCATCCATCTTCCGCTGTTGGTAAGACTGCCATCCTTCTCCATTGAAGCTTTAACAGGAAGAAGAAAAACCTCGGTCTTTATTTGGGATGGGTCTGCCCCGGGTCTTTTCCAGAAGGCAGCCGTTTCCGTTTCCCACAGGTCTGTTACTAGCAGCCAATCAAGCTTGTCAAGACCAACCCTTTCCATATTCGAATTGGGCCCAGAAACAGCGGTATTGTGCCCCGGTGATATAAGTCCCTTTATTATGCCTTTATGTGTTGCTTCGGTAATAGCAATGTGTGAATGGTCGCCACTATACTTAGGCAGATAATCATAGGCGAAGTCGTTTGAAGCAGTAGCAGCATCGCCATACCATGCCTTGAGCAAACTAACGATATATTTTTTATAATGCTGCCACCAGTTAGCGCTTAAGGGGTCTTTGGTTGTGGGAGTGTAATGTTTGAGATAGGTCTTAAAGTCCACATCCTCAGGCTGAGGTGTCTTGAGATAACCAGGGAGAATATGGTACAGGATACAGTGGTCTGTCGAGCCCTGAACATTGGATTGCCCTCTAGCAGCATTGATTCCTCCACCAGCCATACCTATATTGCCGAGCAGGAATTGCAGGATGGCATAGCTCCGAATATTTTGAGTGGCGTAGGTATGCTGGGTGGTGCCCATGGCATAAATGATTGTGGCAGACTTATCGGGCCTGCCCGTGGCAGCATAAGTTTTGCACACCTCGGAATAGACATCTTTAGGTGTTCCCGTAATACTACATACGGTATCAACATCATAGCGGGAGAACTGTTTCTTGAGGAGTTGAAAAATGCAATTCGGGTCTTTGAGGGAAAGGTCTCTCTTGGGAATGCCCTTGTCATCTAGCTGGTACACCCATGTTGACCTATCATAGCTTCTCTTCTTGTCATCATATCCAGAGAAGAGACCATCCAGGTCTGCGGGACCTTTAAATTTGGGGTCTACAAGCAAAGTGGCATTGGTGTATTCCTTTATATAGGTCATATTATAATTCTCAGGATGCCTTTCAATATCCTCGATTACATATCTAATCATGCCCCCGATGAAGGCAATATCCGTCCCCGACCTCATCTTGGCATAAATGTTCGCTTTAGAGGATGTCCTGGTGAAGCGAGGGTCAACACTGATAAGCTTGGCGCCCTGCTCCATTGCTTTAGTCACCCACTTGAAGGAAAGTGGGTGGTTCTCGGCGGCATTGCTACCGATAATCATGATGCAATTGCTGTTCTTGATGTCAATCCAGTGATTAGTCATTGCGCCCCGTCCGAATGATGCTCCTAGGGCAGCTACAGTGGAGGAATGGCACAGCCTGGCACAATGCTCCAGATAAGTTATTCCTAGAGTGCGAGCGAACTTTGTGAACAGATAAGCTGCCTCATTATTGACCATGCCGCTGCCATCCCAAGCGATAGCTTCGGTATGATTGACGATGCGTCCTTTATCACTATGAGTCCAGTTCTCATCCCGTGTTTTTTTAATGTTTCTGGCAGCACGCTCTATCGCCCAATCCCAGGATACCTCTTCCCAATCATAAGCTCCTGGCGCTCGATACAAGACCCTGTCGAGACGGCGAGGATTATTAGTTATCTGGATAAGAGCCGAGCCTTTACTACATAATGCCCCTTGATTGATAGGATGGTCAGGGTCGCCTTCGATATTTATGGCTTTACCGTTCTCGGAAGCCACGATTGCCCCACAGCCCACGCTACAGTAACAACAGATGGTAGTTTTCTCGCCAAGCTTCTTTCTGAGCGGGATATCTATAGGAGCTGCTTCGAGGAGTGAGTTCCAATCCAGTATTCCTAAAAAGGCAGCTCCCGCTGCCCCAGCCCCACTTAGTTTGAAAAAATCTCTCCGAGTTAATTCCATAGCTACCTCCTAATGCAAGTTCATTATATTACAACTAATTAGGGTCACTTGTCTATATCTAAACCTGTTTCACCATTTAAAATTTTATAATTTTTGCAGGCAATCATTAACCAAGACCTTACTGGGAGCATGGAGCAAACTTCCTCCTTCTATTGTAGATTCGCCATCGATTGCCGCTATCGAGTTCAAGCTCCAGGTTAGAGTACCCCGCAGCAGCCGAACACATAGCTTTTATAGCCTCCTGGCTAAGTGGCGCTCTTCCCAGATTGGTGTGGGGAATGACGCCTGTGGTATTGGGGTCAGACATCAACCTGTCTACTCTGGGCAAACTACGGAGCTTACTCTCCATTTATGTTATATAGTACCAATTTATGCGGCTCGTTACAACTCTCATTCTTTTTAACTGTCAAGACTAGTTAGAAATGTCCTCTGGTGGTTCTATGTCGATGCTATCTCCTCCTTTCGTGAAGATTGTAGATTAAACTTTTTCCTCAAATCCATGTCTTGTGGCGCTGGCCGATGAAAATCTGCTGAGCTTCGAGGCTCCACTGCGAACTTCGCGTTGAGACTTTCCATGCCCACAACACTTTCATCGCTGCTGCTGTTGTCTCTTCCTCGCTCATTAAGCCCAAAGTCCTCCCTGTAGCATCATCCGCCCTATCCATCAGACAGTCTTTATCCTCTTGACCACTGAACCATATGTGATGACTGCCATCCATCTGAACCAGCTCTCCAAAATGAGCTTTGCGCTCCCGCTGTTGTTTGTGTTTGGCGCGCTTCCTCTGCCGCTTCCATAGCCCATCTATCCCCTTCCTCCCTATATCGTTTGTATATCCGCCGATTTTGCCGGTAGCTCATCCCCATCACCTCCGATGCTTCCCTTATAGTCATTGCCTTCTCCCTTACTCTGGTCATCATGACCAGGCGGGTTCGTTCCCTCTGATTCATGGCTAAAATGCCTCCTTCCATTTAGACGCCTCCTTTCGAGATGCCTATTCTTTACCACTTTTTTCGGAAAGAGGACATTTCTATCGAGTCTTCTAGAGGACATTATCAAAGAGTTTCAACATCCGAAATGTGAATGAACGCCTCAAGAAGGTATGCGGGGACGATTATGGCTTGGAGATTAGGGGAAACAAACCCTATGGCGCCGTAGCTATAGTGACCATCCCGAAGTGAGAATAATGAAGTTGAGGACATTGATTGTTGATGATGAAGCTCCAGCTAGAGAAAGGCTAAAAAAGTTCCTTGCCCAGAATGATTTGATTGAGATAATTGGCGAGGCTGAGGATGGCATCAAAGCGGTGGAGACAATAGAGAAAACGAATCCCGATTTGGTGCTCCTAGATATCCAGATGCCGCGGCTTGATGGCTTTGGGGTGATAAAGATGCTGCAGAATCCGCCGCTAATTATCTTTGTCACTGCCTATGATGAAGTATGCCATCAAGGCTTTTGAAGTGAACGCCCTGGATTATTTACTAAAGCCATTCGGCAAAGTCAGGCTGGAAAAGGCTATCGAAAGGGCTTATCAGGAATTTTTCAAGAGAACTGATTTCTCTGCCAAGCTAGATGCTCTTTTTCAAATGCTAAAAGAGCAGCCACGCTATCTAGAGAGGATTGCTGTGAGGAAAGGAGGAAGGATGTTTGTTCTTGATGTAGCCCAAATAGACTGGATTGGAAGCGAAGGCGGGCTAATCTTTATCCATACCAAAGAGGAGAAATATATCACTAACTATACTTTAGAAGAGCTTGAGACTCGGCTTAACCCTAACATGTTCTTCAGAGCCCATCGCTCAGCAATCGTAAATCTCACTAGAATTAAGGAGATAATCCCCTGGTTCGCTGGGAGTCACAGAATCAGGCTTACCGCTAGCGTTGAGCTTGGCCTCAGCCGAGGTCAAGCTAAAGAATTGAGGAAAATCATCAAGTGGTAGAAGGAAACCATTTGGTTGATACTAAAAAGCTATTGGTATATACTTATTGAAGAAAAACATCTACAGAGGAGGCATCTTATGGCTACTTCGACAGTTTCAGGAAAGGGATGGGTAGTAATACCTCAAGAGCTAAGAGAGCGATACGGTTTGAAGAAAGGTGACAGGGTGCATTTTGTTGACTATGGAGGAGCGCTAGCCTTGATACCGGTTAGTGGCGACCTTGCTAAGAAGGGATGTGGGATGCTAAAACAGGGCACATCCCTTACAGAAGCACTTCTACAATCCCGCAGAGAGGATGCTGCCCGTGAATGAGAACTCAGAAAAGCAAATTAAGCGCTATGTGCTGGATAGCTATGCCGTGTTAGCTTATTTAAAGGGAGAAGCTGGTTATGACATAGTTCTGAATAGAATTGAAGAAGCTAATGGAGGGAAGAATAGACTATTTATGAGCCTAATCAATCTAGGCGAAGTACTGTACATTGTGGAGCGGGAGAGAGGATTATTTAAAGCCCAGGAGGTCTTAGCTCTTATCGATGAATTGCCAATCATAATGGAATCAGCTGATCGTGGGCTAGCTTTAGCTGCTGCTCATTTAAAAGCTCAGTACCCAATAGCGTATGCCGCTTGCTTTGCTGCTGCTTTGGCACAGCAGAAAGAAGCCGTGCTAATAAGTGGCGACCCTGATTTTGCAAAGGTAGCGGACGTGATAGAACTGGAGTGGTTGCCTAAGAAGGTATAACCACGGTATTCGCTTTAACTTGCAGGAGACCATTGCATCAGGCTCACCACTGACACTGAGGTGGACCTCAGCCGTGGTCAAGCCAGGGAACTGAAGAAAAACCATCAAGTGGTAGAGACAAAATGCTGCTTTTACTCGTAAGCCTTACTGCGATGTCGCACAATGATGACATCAACAATTTGCTCTTTGTCGTAAATGGCATAGATTATACGATAATCACCTATGCGAATTCGCCATAAGTTTTCCTCACCATACAATTTGCGGCAGCCTCTTGGGCGCGGTTCTACGGCAAGCGCTTCTATTCTCAAGAGAAAGCGATTAGCGGTAATAGCATCAAGCGCCTCTATCTCCTTACGCGCCGAGCGGGCAAATGTGATAGTGTAATCAGCCACTCAGTTTCCCTTGTGCATTGAGATGCTCCTTCACAGCTTTGAGAGATTCCCGAGGTTCTTCGGCTCGTGCTCGGGCTACAAGACTATCGTAAAAATCCTCCCAAAGTTCACTGTGCTCTTTGAGGTCTATCAATACCGCGGTTTTCTTGCCTTCGTCATCGGTAACAAAGCAGATTCCTTTCATCATTAACCTCCATATTGAGCCTGTTGCGTAAAGGGATTCCCTAAAGCTGGCAACCATGCCACCTTAGCTTTGGCAGATGGGTTTGTACAACAAACTCTATTATATGTCAAAATGTAATGTTCATCTACGATGCAGCTTGATTACCCATATCTAAACTTAGCCCCTAAATACATTCAGATTATAACAAAGGTAGTTGTTTCTATAAACCGAGGTGGTAAAGGATTGTAAGCTTTGACTGGAGTCTTGCAGAAGCCTAGAAATTCGGCTCACCACCGGCGCCGAGGTAGACTTAAGCCAGGGTCAAGCCAAGGAACTGTGGAAAATTATCAAGTGGTAAAATTGAGTAGCAATGCTTTAGCCCACTATTCCCCAAATTGGAGAGGTGTTAGAGCCACTTAGGCATTGTTATCTGTTGCTGTAGCAGTTATATCCTCTGAAATTCCGCCCATTTTGGCGCTTATCCAATACTCCACAATAGGCCATAAGTCAAAGCCCGTTCTAACAGAGAACGGCCGAGTTAATCTGCGCACCTGTGATAAAGATATGTCTTCTATTAACTTAGTAATGCCCCTTTGAATACCTTTTGAGCCTTCTAAGTATTGTATCTGGATAGGATATTCTCTGTGCTGGGTTTCTTCTTCAAAAAACTTCCTAGCGTCGGTAGAGACTTTATCCATGGTTGCAACTATTCCGCTTCTCCCTCCGTATCTGGTTACTCTGTAAACGAAAGGATAAGCATCTCCCAAACCAAACTCCCTATCTTTGAGTTCAAAGAAAGCGCGGGAATCAAAATCTTCCACCATTATATCGAGTTCCTCGCCGTTAGCTTCTAATCCCCATTTTATACCTTCTTCCCTTACCCCGTTTTCCTTGAGAAGTTCTGTAATCCAAATAGACATCCATAAGCTACCATCAACCAATTTCTTGCCCTTCTCTGTAAGTGTATAGATTACTTGCAGATTCTCTTCAGCGAATGGCCGTCCGCAAAGACTGCAACGAAGGGAAGCCGGAGGTTCTTTACTGAGATGGTCTTTGGAAGGTACAACACAGATAATATGGTGATCTTGTTTACATGTTAGCAAATATTCCTCTGCCATTAACCCCAAAGAAAGAAGGCGTTGAATGACATCCGACTTTATGAGTTCAGCGGCATCTTTGCTTGTCATCTTAATAACTTGAGCCAATTTCAAGCTAAACTGCCTTATATCAGCACTTACTAAAAGCTTGGCTGTTTTGGCATCTTCAGAGCTATAGCTTGGCTTTGTTGCCTTGAGCTCAATTTCTCCACGCTGAGGCTCTCCATCGAAAAGATCTTCAAATGGAGGATAACGATACCTACTGTATCTCGAAATAGCAGACTTTGTAGCTTCTTCCCAATTGAACTCCATTCCTTTGACTCTCCTACCATCAAATCGACTTCTGATACCCTCTTCAACATCTGCACAAAATTTCCGCAAGGCTTCTTCCTGTTCTTTATATCCGATAACCGAAGCCTGTAACATATCTGCCTCAATTGGAATTAAAGCGTAAATTAAATCACCAGTGAAAAAAGGTCACCAAGGATCTCAAATTCCCTCCTATATCTGGAGCGAGGCGGTTGAGTCGTAACTTTTGTAATTAATTCTTCGCCCGGGTCTGGCAGTTTGGCCAACCCAAACATACCTTTGAACATGCTACGGATTACTGGCAAATGTCCCTTGCCTCCTAAATGTGATATGAGGCTCTCCATCTCACTTTGATCACGGATACCGACCTTTGCTATAAGTGTAGTAACTCGAAGCATTCTACTCCTCCTATCTGTAGCCACTCCAAGAATCTATTTTATTGTGCAAAGTATAGCATGCTTGGCAAATAGAAATAAGGAGTGAGATGCCTGAGGCCTGGCAATACGGTGCTAAAGATCGCACCTTACTCCGTAAACCTTAGCACGACTGAAGTTTCTATCTTCCTGTCAGGAATGTTCCAATATGTCCGCAGGAGCTCATCCTTTTCCTTGGGCGACGCTAGCTTGAAGCTGTGTTTCTCATAAAATCGAATGGCCCAAGTGGCATTGGCCCAAGTCCCCACCAAGATTTCAGGTGTCTGGGCTAAGCCTATCAGGTGCTCAAGTAACTCAGTGCCAATCCCTCTTCCCTGGCATTTTGTAACTACATAGGCATGTCTGATTAAGGTAGCATCTTTGATAGCTTGAATTCCCATTACTCCAAGTAAGTGGCTATCTTCCACCCATCCGAGGAATCTAACGCCAGCTTCGATTTCCTCTTTTAATTCCTCGGCTAGCATATATGGTTCCTTCCACCTATCATTTGGGATTACGCCCTTGTAAGCTTGTGCAGCGTCATTTATGACCTTTAGTACAGCGTCAAAGTCTGAAGACAATAGATTGCGAATCATTTCTATGCTTTCGGTTTGCCACTAAGTCGAAGCTGTCTCCCTCGCCTCGGCTCGCCGTCTCCTTTCTGAAACCACCACTGCCCCCAGACCAAAGAGGATAATAGCCAATCCGATGAAAAAGCCCGAATGTGGGATTAGCATTAAGAGCCTGAGGATAACAAGTCCCAAAGCTAATGCCCCCACCATGATGGCTTTGCCCTCCACCTTCCTGAAATGGCCAATAATCCACCTCCCGATAAATAAGCCCACGGGGATTTGAGCAAGATAAATAGCTATCCCCCAAAGAGCAAGGACAATTAATCCCACAGGAATACCGATAATAGTGATGCACACTATTATGGCAGCAATGGGAGTAAGAAACAGGATAATAGCTCCCCACCCAGCGCTTGGTCCAGGTTTGCTGCGTATAGACTCAGCGACGGATGTCAGTCGCCTTGGAGCAACTAGAATAATAACTAGCCCTGCTATCAAAGCCATTAAGAAGCCAATCACCTTGCCTCCTATGCCAGGGAAAAGGACGAAGGGAAAGGGTTTGGCTCGCTCTTCTTTCACTTCAGGCAGCTTATGGGTAGTTATGCCACCAATCTGGGCGCCGGATTGGATATCAGCTTCCTCTTCGCTAGTATAGGTCAGGTTGCCTTGGATATTTGCTGTAGGCAATATCGTTAGACTCTTGACTTCGAGGTCAACATTTCCCTTTACTCCGTCGCTGATGGTGATTTCGCCTCCTTCACCCTTGATGTCACCTTCAACAAGTCCATCAATGAGGGCAATTCCAGCACCAAAGAGAAGATCGCCATCAATTTTGGCTATACTGGCAATGTTCAGCTCGCTACAACCAACTATCAGGTCACCATTGACATTCCCGCTAATATTGAGAGCCCCGCCTGCCGCCCGCACAGCATAGTCAACGTCACCATTGATGTTAATTGTTTGGCCAGTAGCCATAACGCTGCCGTTAACTACACCATTGACAGTGATCGTTCTACCAGCAGCCCAGAGGTCGCCGTTAATGGTGCCGTCAACGATAACGGTGTAGGCACTCGCATAAAGGTCATCATCCACTACCTCTCCGCTAGCGACGGTGACAGTTTGTCCACTGCGAGCATCAAATGCCAAAACCGGCACTACAGCGAACATCATCAATAATGTGATTATAAGAATGGTAGCTAGCCCTGTAAAAATATGCTTTGACATACTCACCTCCCTATGAGCGCCGAGGCTGTTCAATTTTGATTCCTTGTTCAAATTTAGGCAATTTAGAGATGTTTCCCCTCCAAATTTTGTAGTTGCCTGATTTATCAGGCTCTTATCGCCCAATAAATTGGGCAACTACATTTCTAACCGACCTCAGCACCATATTTGGTCAATCATATTGTTAAATAATATTACGGTTTCTGCGGTTGCTGCTGAACTTGTATGGAGATTACTTCGCTTTCCGCTTCAAAAAGCTGTGACTTGATTTCATGCACCAGTCCCCAAGACTGTGCCTCTTTGGGATTCAATGTCGTCCTTTCAATCATGGCATTCGTCACTTGCTCGGCGTTTTTACCTGTGTTCGCCGCAATTACCTTTGCGATGTTCTCAATGTCAATTCTTAATCCCTTTAGCCTTTCCTCTAACTGTTTTTCTTCCAAATTCTGATTCCCCGTAAATTGGGCATTAACGCCATGAAGCACGAATCTCGCCTGAGGCACTGATAGCCTTTTCGAGCCGGCGCAATACAAGACGATGCCTATGGAATCCACACTGCCAAAATTGTGTGTAGTTATCGTGACGGGCAAGCCTTTCAGATAATTGTATGCACTCAAACCATGAATGACAGAGCCGCCAGGTGAAGAGATAAGGATAATGAAATCCCTTATCCCTTGCTTCATTTTCTGGTCGATGGCATTCATTAGAGCGTTGACAGTAGCATCAATGACTGGGGCAAAGAACCTGATTACAACTGGTTTCGTGGTCATATTCATATCCTCCTTAAAATAATACTTGCGTTGCTTAACCTATCGTGAACCTTCCATCATCTTTTGATGCTGAAACTTTATGCACATTTCTCTCAAGCCATCCTGTTCTCTCTACCTCTCTTATGTCGAATTCCGGCACATAAGGTTTGATATCCAAAAGGGGAGTCCCATCTACAATATCTACATCTTGAATATAGAGTATGTTCCCTGCAATCTTAACAAGACGCACTATCGAGACGCCAATTGGGTTCGGTCTGCTTGGACCTCGCATGGCAAAAACTCCGTGTGCTTCGTCATCCATATATGGCTTTACTGTTAAAGAAGACCCTTTAGATAAATGAAAGTGGTATATCAAAATAAGGTGGGAAAAACCTTCGATATCTTTTAAGCCTTCAGCATATTCCGGGAATACCTCAACCGTTCCATCGATACCCTTAGCACCTGCAGGTTGTATAGGTGTCCCTTTGGGTTCTTTGAACGGAGAATGGATGACTCCGATTGGCTTG
>CAZPDE010000023.1:0-18101 GCA_964585315.1 uncultured Dehalococcoidales bacterium
TGCCAAAAACATGCAACTCTCTAACAAGAGCCAAGTCAGTGTTGGAGTTTGCCTGAACACCTTTATTTATCCTTAACCTTAGTAAGCCAAATAAGGTCTCATTGGCATCCTCGAAGGAAAGGAAAATTTCTTTCCCCCCATAAGTTTCATAGTCCATTCTGGTCAGCTCAAGCTCACCCATCACCCAGCCATCCCTCAAGCGATGTCCATATTCTCGACAGCGAATGCAGTTACATCGAATGCCTGCCTGGCTCATCCGCTTCTTAATGGTCCCCCTAAGAGCCAAGTCCTTGCAGCCTGCAATGATAAATTTGCTGGGAATATCCCGCATCAGCCTGGGAACCCTGACATACTTAGGGAGCAAGGTTTTAATGTCAATAAGCAAATCTATCATTTCCCCATCGTTATAAGGCTGATAATGGCCTTCCCTATACCAACCTTCCAGCTCGCTTCCCACAATCACCAGCGTGGGATAAAGCTTAATCCCATCGGGGCGGAAGCGCTCATCATCAAACAACTTCCGCGATAGCTCTAAATCATGCTCAGGCGTTGACGCGGGTAACCCAGGCATCCAATGGTAGTAAACTTTAAAGCCATAATCTCTTAATAGCCTGGTAGCGGAGATAATCTCGCTTACCCCATGACCTCTCTTCGTCAAACGATGAATATCTTCATCCAAAGTCTGCACCCCAAGCTCCACTCGGGTGGCGCCAAAATCAAGCATGCGTTCTATCTCCTCCTCACCACAAAAGTCTGGCCTGGTTTCGATACATAATCCTACACAGCGATGCTCGGCAGTCTCATTCAATCTCTTGGCTTCCTCTAAATCAGCAGAGGGGATGCTATTGAGAGCGTCATAGCAATCCTTGATAAATTGATACTGATATCCTTGGGGATAGGCTAAAAAGGTGCCCCCCATAACGATAAGCTCCACCTTGTCTAAGGCGTGCCCCATATCAGCCAATGTCTTGAGCCTCAACTCCACTTGCCTTTTGGCATCGAAGTCACACTTTCGGGCGCGAAGGACCGCAGGTGATTCCACAGTATAGCTCTTTGGCGCCTCAGGAGAACTAGGGCAATAAACACACCTGCCAGGGCAAGGAAATGGCTTAGCCATAACCGCCACTGGAGTGACACCAGAAATAGTTCGCGTTGCCTTCTTCAATTTAGGCTCTTCAACCCTACAGCAATATTAGTTTAGCACAAACAGGTTGCTAGCTTCTGTCCGATATTGAGATATGGTCCCTAAGAAATTGTCTTGCTTGCTTATCATGAAGTATACTCTAGAGGTGTCCAAATAGAGGAGGGTAACCGTGGGAACAGATGAAACAGAAAAATATGAAGAAAGAGCCATGGCGTCTCTAAAAAGGCTACCTGAAGAGAAGCTCAGAACTGTCGTCGATTTCATCGAGTATCTCCAAAACAAGGAGGAGTGGGAAGCTACTCGGGAAACCTTAACCGATGAGCAAATGATGGCTGATATTGAAGCTGCAGAGGAGGATTGGAAAGCAGGGCGAAGGGTGAATTTTCTTCCTTGGGACCAAATAAAGCGGGATGTTTAAACTAATCCTTCATCAGCGAGCCCAAAGGGCTTACAGTAAACTTGATAGTAAGACAGCCAGCAGGGTTAATATAGCAATGGAGACACTCAAAGCTAACCCCATTTCTGGAAAAGGCGCTACAAGATTAAGGGGAAAGCTGGAGGGAAGATACCGACTTAGGGTCGGAGACATTAGGATAATTTATCGAGTTGAAAGAGAAGAGAGGTTAGTTATTATTGAGGCTATTGGAAGCAGGAGTGATATCTATAAAAGGTAATATTGCCCCTCTGTTATAGAGCTTAGCTCCATGACCACGAATAAAGAGGCCTTTGACCAAATAGCTGAGAGCTGGTATCGGGTGAGACATTGGCCTCGGATGAGGGAAGAGCTTGAAGAGCTAGCACAAAGGTGGCAGGGTGGAAAGCTGCTGAATGTGGGCTGCGCTCACGGACCTGATTTTTTACCTTTCAGGCAAGGTTTTGAACTCTGGGGAGTAGATTTTTCTCCAGCTATGCTCAAGCAAGCCCTGAAGTATTCAGCTAAATTCCAGTTCCAGGTTAACCTGATGGTAGCAGATGCTCTCTCCCTGCCTTTCTCAGATGATTCCTTTGATTGGGCGATATCAGTGGCTACCTATCACCATATTAAAGGGGAAGGCGAGAGAGAAAGAGCGTTCAGGGAGTTAAAACGAGTATTAAAGCCCGGCGGCGAGGCTTTCTTAACCATGTGGAATCATGGACAGCCAAGATTTTGGCTAAAATCGAAAGACCAGGAGGTGCCCTGGAGGCTGAGGGACAAAATAGTTTACCGCTATTATCATCTTTTCTCCTATGGCGAACTAAAAAGGCTGTTAACCAAATCTGGCTTGGAAATCATCACCATGTCCGCGGAGAAATCCTACCACTTTCCCATAAAGAACTTCTCCCACAATATATGCGCTCTGGTAAAGAAATCCTAAATCCTAAGCTCTAAATCCTAAACAAACTGTGACAAATTATAGTTAACCGCATAATCTCGTATAAAGTTCCTCTCCCTTGATGGGAGAGGATTAAGGTGAGGGTGAAATCCCCCTCCCTCTAACTCCCTCCCACAGAGGGGAGGGAGGATTATAAAGGATTTTGCAATTGACTATAGTATGCTGGTGGCGGGCATATTGGCAATCTCTGTGGTCTCTTTTAGGAGTTTATTAACAGTCTCTTTATTGCCACGGCCAGAATCTCTAAGCAATCCCAACCAGAACTTGCACTCGTTTGCCGATTTCAACGCATGATTGAAGAAATTCCAATAATCCTCGAGGTTTATTCCATTGGCAATTGCTCCATGAATCCGATTACATCCAATGCAAATCTATAGACACGCCCCTTGAATTCATCTTTGAATTTTGCTTTGTCATTTTGCATTTTTACTTTTGCTTTTTTATTTCGTTTTGGTCACCTGATATTCAGGATTTTTAACTGTATTACGAGCTTACCCCTCACTGGGTGGATCTTGTCCTATCTTCACTTTCTCGGCAAAGTCAACTTCGATAAGACCAATAAAGACTTGCGCCAACTCCGGGTCGAACTGCGTGCCCGCACCCTGCTTGAACTCTTTTATCACTTTCTCATCACAGATGGCGTTGCGGTAAGGGCGGCTAGAAGTCATGGCAGAAAAAGCATCGGCTATAGCTAGGATGCGAGCTTCTATAGGGATATTTTTACCTTTGAGCCCTCCAGGATAGCCCGTGCCATCCCACCACTCATGGTGGTGTAAAATGCCACCGAGGCAAGGAACTAAGTTGGGCACATTCCCAACGATATTCGCTCCCAATCTAGGATGAGACTTAATTGTCTCCCAATCTTCAGGACTAAGCTTTCCCTTTTTGCCCAGTATCTTATCAGAAATGCCAATCTTGCCAACATCGTGAAGCAAGGCAGCAATGCTTATTCTAGATACTTCATCAAACGATAAGCCAATGGCTTCAGCCAAAACCACGGCATAGGTATTAACTTTCCTGGAATGTCCATAGGTATAGGGGTCTTTGGCATCCACCGCTGCGGCTAAAGCGTAAACAGCGGATAAGCCACTACCACTGGCGTAAGTCCCAACCTCTGCCGCTGGCTCAGACAAAATTTTAGAGGAAAGATAAACCCGATTGCCGCCAGTGTGTTTGGCATAATAAAGCGCGGTATCGGCTGTGGTAACAATCTCACCGGCTATCACCCCATCTGAGGGGTAGCTAGCCAAACCAATGCTACAAGTTACAGCAACATCTTTAGCTTCCATTTCGGCGGCAATTTGTTCTCGAACTCGCTCCGCCACAGTATAGGCATCATCCATAGTCGTGTGAGGCAAAATGGCAATGAACTCATCACCGCCATACCTGAAAGCCTGGTCGGCGCCTCGGATAGAGATCCCGATAATTCTCCCTATCTGGTTCAAGAGCTTGTCGCCAGAAGGGTGCCCATATATATCGTTATAGGCCTTAAAGTTATCGAGGTCGAGCAAGAATAAGGAGAATACATCACTATACCTGGAATGCCGCGCAATCTCCCCTTTGAGCTGTTCTTCAAAATGGCGACGATTAAATAGCCCGGTAAGTTCATCAATCCGACTTCTCTGCTCCGCCTTGGAATAGAGCTGGGAATTCTCAATAGGCGTAGCAATCTGCCAAGCTACTTGTTCCAGAAGTCTTATCTTCTTGGGGCTGTAAGCATTGGGTTGGGAACTGGCCAAAATCAGACTGCCGATAGCCTCATCCCTAACAATCAAGGGCAGGTGAATAATAGAATGAATCCCCATCTTGACATACTGCTCCGCACTGGGGAATCTCTTATGTTGTGCCAAATCAGCTTCATATAAACTTTTCTTATGCTTAGCTACCCATTCAGTAGTCGTCCCTTTAAGTGGTATTTGTTGTCCTGGCTGCCTTAGCGACTTCACATAGCTAGCTAGAGCCAAAAGGCGAAGCCAGTCTTCTTCAATCAAGACAATCGAGGCATAATCGAGAGCAATAACTTCTTTTAGCGCATCGGTAAAGCCCTCAAATATCTCCTGAATACTCACATTGGAGGTTATAATTGTGGTCAAACGATTAATAAGGGCTAATTCTTTATCCTGCTCTCGCAACTGTTCATGGAAGTATTCTTTCTCCATGCTCGCTGCCACACGGCTGGCAATAGACTCCAGTAAATCAATATCCTCAACGGTGTAAAGTTTCCCATTTTGCTTATCACTTACTGCTAAAACAGCCACAAGCTCACTCCTATTTATTAGAGGAACAAACATCTCTACTTGGGCTGATTGAATGTCTTCCTTTTCCACCCGCCATATAGAGTGGAATTCAGGAAAGATGCTGAGATTCCTTTCAGGCAATATGGTATTTTCTCGCTTCAGCCAGTCCACAACAGGGCTGTCGTGCCTCAATTTCAGATTCTGCATCGGGTTACCTTCCACAGGAGGGTAGGCAAAGCGGACGGCGAAATCTCCATCTCTAGTTTCGGGTAAAAGCAAGCAAGCTCTGTGGCAATCAACAGATTGAGAAAGCAAGGAAATGAGTCCGTTGCCAAACTGCTCCAGCGTGGGAATGCTGTGTATTTTGGTGATAAAGCCAGATAACTGCCGGCGACAATCATATCTATCCCCAATAAAAGCTCGCTCTATCTTCCTTTGCCATGCTCTATCAAATACATGAATAGTAAATACAATAACCGGGATCCCTACGCTCAGGATTACCGCTAGTGTAATCAGGTCAATGTCAAGGTTAAATATCAGGTGAATGAGGAAGAGAAGGAGGACAAAAAGAGCAATGCCAGCGCCATAACTGCCCATTTGCTTCAGCCCACGGCGGAGAGCAACCCCGACATCCAGCAGGCGATAGGCTATAACAGCATAGGTTAAAATACAGGCCACAGCAAAGTTACCGATATGGGCTACGGGGTATTCCCCTCCATGGGGAGCAATAGAGCTAAAGACAAAAACTGCTAAGATGGCAATAGCAACAAGTAAATAAGAAAGCTGATTACGCTCTGCCGGGTCAGGTGAAATCTTATGCCTTCGCAGCAAAGAATATATATCCCTGGCGCCTACAGTGAAGAGGAAAAGGAAACCAATAGCAACAATCCAGATACCGCAGTCAACATCGATACCGCTGGCAGTGATTTCGATGCCCCGTGGGATGTAGCCCAGCGCTGCCAGGGCAATAGCGCTTGCTGGGAAAACATAAGCAAGTGGTATTTTGATGTGGTCGGACCGATTAAAAATGCAAAGAAAGTAATGGAATTGAATTAGCATCCAGATGAGAGTGCAGAGAATAGCTTGGACGATAAGGAGTTTATGGGGCATAAGGAAGTCGCTACGGAATAAGAAGCTAGTAAGACTCCATAGCATGGCAGGAATTAGAAATAGGAAGAAAAACTTTTGCTTTCTGTCCCAGGGCAGGTTAGTCAGCAAAATGACAAATAAGGGGATATAAGCGATGGTGGCAATTAAAGGGATTAAGGCATATGTGTTCATAATGCGATGTAATTATTGACATAAATTTGGAAGCTGTCAAGAAGGATTAAAGTAATGCCAAAAAGTCCGCGACGCCCAACGCTATCTGCTCTCTCAACATAGGGGCGAATCTAAAGGTTCGCCCGTCGAGGCTCTAGCCTCGCCCTTTTTGTCATTGCGAGGCACACATTCACTTCGTTCAGTGCAAACTCCGTGCCGAAGCAATCCCCGAGATTGCTTTACTTCATTTGCAGCAAGAGTTGCCACGCTTCCCACATCCCGTCATTGCGAGGAGCGTGTGAGCCGAAGCCCTGAGCAAAGTGAA
Organism: uncultured Dehalococcoidales bacterium; assembly: GCA_964585315.1. Taxonomy (GTDB): domain Bacteria; phylum Chloroflexota; class Dehalococcoidia; order GIF9; family AB-539-J10; genus JAUWQI01. The sequence continues at coordinate 6,340 of CAZPDE010000023.1, forward strand.
GGGGACGAAGCAATCCCCGAACAAGATGAGATTGCTTCGCTTCACTCGCAATGACAGTCAAAAGTGGTTCGCCTTAACGAGCCACTACCCACTCGGCTTCGGCCGGCACAGCTTCCACCACAACCCGCGAAGCTCTAAGTAAAGAAAGAACTCTATCTGAGGGATTGATATGCGGTGGCTTCAGGTGCCCCAAATCAGCGCCTTCAGCCTCCCGTTGAGCTATATAACTGGAAAAGGCACCATGCGGAAGGAAGGTAACTTCTATTGGTTTTGAGCCAAGCATACTTTCCGGGTCACCATATGCTCTGTAGATATTATAGTGGTACTCACAATCTAACTTCTGAAGCTGCTCATATACTGTTTCCACTACGCCTTTTTCGCTGGCAATATAGTTATCCTCAAGCTCAATATATAAGTGCAGTATTGCTTTCCCTTGAATTATTTCTTTGCGTGCTGCCCAATCTACATAGGAAATGCCAGTCTTTTCAATCGCCTTCCAGATTATATTTTCCCTGAGTCGTCCGAACCCGGAAATATCAATAAGGTCATCAGCCCGGCTGTGAAATACCATCTGCGGAATATCAATGTTTAATTTTTCGTTTCGCAATGAAGTTATCCTGACCATATCACCAATTCTATATCTGACAAAGGCACCACCATGAAGAGTGGTAAGAACTATCTCATAATTCTCCCCAGCTTTCACCTCGTCTAACAAAACAGTTTTCGGCTGGTAGGAATGCTCAAGTTGCCATTTAGAGTATTCCCTCTCGGGGATGAACTCAAAGAAATTCAGGTCAGGGACGAAGGTCATCCCTTCATGGTCCCAGGTCTGCATAGCGCAGAGGCCTCCCTCAGAGTTAGCATAAGTCTCAAGAGGACATCTGCCCCATAATTCCTCTACCCTTTTCTTGAAAATCATTGTGTCGCTGCCACCACCTATGATCCCTTTGACCGACCACAAGTCTTTGGGCAACAAGGGGCGATGAGCCAGCTTGCTCTTGACTAATCCTCTAGTCACTCGAAACAATGCCCTCGGGTGAGCCAACAAAAAGCGAATGCTTATATTTCCCAATTGCACACTAATTTGCTCTCCAGCACGGACTAGCGCAGAGGCTATGCCGCCGAAACCATCAAGCCCACGATATAGAGCTTCCTCAAAACCAAGCTTTATATTCTGCCCGAAAGGCAAATCTTCTGCATTGGAAGGTAATGAGTCATAGTTAATGGCTTGTTGTGCCAAGCGATCTAAAGAACTAGTCCCATAACCTGGAGGTCCCGCGGTGTGTAATAATTTTGCATGTTCCTTGATGGTAGGGAGATCGCCCCGGGCATTACAATTACTAAGGAGGATGGCTCCCACCATTGTCTTTTCACATTCACGGACAAAGCATTCTGACCATGGAATCCGTTTAACAGAGCTCTCCCCAGATGCGCCTGAAGTGCGCACCCACATGACTGGTTTTGCTGGCAGGGTATCCTCCCTCCGCTCCGCAAGTTCAGGGCGGTAGTCAGTATAGGAACTTAATGGCACCTGCTCTCGGAATTCCTCCACGGTTTCAGGCATGGCGCCATGCATCACCTTCCTACCCAACTCGCAATTCTTTAATAGCTCGATTTGCTCCAAAAGGAGCCGCTTTTGGATAGCCATGAATTGCTCTAAACTGAGGTCAATAAAGCCGCAGCACATCTGCCATAGCTCTTCTTTCCTGCCCTGGCGCAGTAAATCAATTGGTCTTGTCATATATACACCTCCTAAATTTTCTCCATGCCATTCTGAATGACATGGAATATTGGAGATACTATGACAGGGCTTAATTGGCTTGGGAAGAGATTATGTTCTAGAAGATAGTTCTATTTGAAGCTGTGGGGATTATAATTGAAGAGAAAAATGTGAGGAAAAGAAAGAGCCTTAAGAACTTTTGCTTTTTCCTGAGCTGCCCAGAGCTTGCAGCCTCTGAGTTAACTGCTCGAATTCCTTATCTTTAGGCTGCTTACCTAGCTCTAATCCATAGCTGATAAAGAATTCCAGAAAGTTGCGTAATAGCTCCTTGGTTCCTTCCTGAAACTGGTGAAATTCTTCTCGGGTTACGCCATCATGCCTTTTATTTTCTTCCTTTAACTGGCTATCGATAAGAAAGTTAAGGAACTCAGAATGGCTCATATCACCCCGGTTGTCGTCTATCCTTTTCGCCAGTTCAGCATCTACTATTAACATTTTTTTCTCAGACATATAATACTCCTCCCTGTCATTCTGAGCTCTTCGCTTTCTGTCATTCTGAGGAGCGGAGCGACGAAGAATCTCGCTCAGGATAAACTCCGCGAAGAATTCAGAGACCCCTCACTAGCGTTCAGGGCGACAGTTTAATATTGTTATTTATGCTAAATAGAGGGGTGATTTTTACCACTCTTCCAGACACCCCTCTATAACCGCGACTGTTTAATTTTGATTCCTCATTCAAATTTTCGAAGTAGCTGCCTGATTTATCAGGCAAAATTGGGCAACTACATTCTTAAACAACCTCTAACCCATAAGGCTACTATGCCCTATTGCCATCTTGAAACTCAAGCACTTCCATTACAGTATCTATATTTCTAAGCAGTCCCCGTCCTTTATCAGTTACATGATAGGTAACTATAGGATTGCCCACCTCCACCTTGTTAATAAGCCCATGGCTTAAGAGAAAAGCAAGATATTTCTGGAGTTGGCTGTAGCTCATGTTAGCGCTATACATAATCTCCGTCTTGCCCGCGCCATTTTCGCCTATCCTTAGCATATCAGCTATTACCTCAATATTAGACCGACGGTGATTCATTCTCCCCACTTCTGTCTCCTATTACTATTTACCTAGTACTATTTTACCACAAGGATACCAGAATTTGTCAATAGAACAATCTTCTACCCTACTGTTAAGAGTCGGTAGGTAAGAATCCCGTATAGCTAAGCAGGGGCTTAATTTATGTAGGTGCGGGTCTAAAAACCCGCACATCGAGGCTAAAGTGCCACTTTTCGTCTTTGCGAGGCACTTTAGCGCCGAAGCAATCTCTGTAGTTGCCCAATTTATTGGGCGGTAGAAGCCTGATGAATCAGGCAACTACAATAGGGATGTAGTAGGCGCCGAAGCAATCTGATGAGATTGCTTCGCGGAGCCTGTCCTGGTGAGCCGAAGCTCTGAACGCAGTGAAGAGGAGATTCTTCGGTCGCTTCGCTCCCTCAGAATGACAAATGAGAAGAGTTCAGCGCTTCGGCTCACACGCTTAGAATGACGGAAAGCGAAGGGGCTCGCAATGACAGACCATTGCCTCTTCGAATTGGGAAAATATTCGAGCTAAAACCTTGAAGCTACGAAGTTGCCTTTCCTTATCGCCTGACAAGGCAAAGCACGATAACCACTATAGTCAAGAAGGCGAGTATGCCAATCACCACCCATATCCAAAAAGGTGTTGCTGGCGCTGGTGGTGTTACTGGCGTTGTAGGTATAGCTGGCTGGGGTTCCGACATGATGGTAAAAACACCTGTAGCAGGCTCACTGGGCACTGGTTCAAGGGCTTTCACCTGCCAGAAGTAGGTAGCACCCCAGTCAAGCTCACCGCTATAGTGGTAAGCTGAGGTGGGCACCTTTTCTTTGACCACTATCTGCATTAAAACGGCATCTTTAGCCAGGATAAATTCATACTTTGTTGTCTCAGGAAAACCTATCCATGAGAAGCCTGGCGACTGAGACATATCGTTGCTCCCGTTTTTAGGAACTTTTAAGATGGGTGCAGTATGCATATTATTTATTGATGAACAGGTTCTCACGGTAAAACACATTGGCGGCGACCAACGACTATGGATAGCTTCCCCTTCAGTGGTGGTGCAGCTTCTCACTTTCCAATAGTAAATCTCACCACAGACGAAACGGGGTGAATTTGGAAATGGACACCAAGTAGGGCTATGAAGGTCATCAGGAATTATATTCTTTTCTTTATGTAATATCGCAGTGAACTTTTCATCCAGCGCCACCCATAGCTCGTATTCCTCAGTTGGAGGCAGTTCTCGCCAGTGGAAGAAAAACTTTTCCGCACTGCAAGTACATATGTCACAGGATGTCAACTCGCCCAGAGCTGGTGAGGTGGGCCATGGTGTCTGCAGGGCGAAGGTATCGGAGTAAATCCAGAGACAGCCAGTTTCAACCTCAAAATCATACTTGTGGTCATCAATTGCCCATAGGTCTATGGCTTCGTTGCTCATTGCTTTTAGAGAGCCTAGCTTGAAGGCAACATCATACTCTTCTAGCCCTGCTTCAAGGCTATCCCAGTCATCTGGAGTAACAGTTGTCAAATGAGGGATAAGGGTGCGGGCAATGCCTTTCCTATCTGCACAAGCTCCATAAAGGGCGCCTCCTTTTTGAGCCAAGCCACAAAAATGTCGATGAGGTGGATTCAGTTTCCTCCACGATGTGCTGCCTTCGATAGTCCACCGGTAAATTTTGCCCTCGCTGCTGGCGGCATAAATAAACCTATTGACAGCGAATTCCTCGTCGGGGGTTACTAGCATCTCCCCTGGCTTAGGCACAGCTTCAGTGAGCTCAAAGGCGGCTCCACCATCTGTGGAATAGGCAATCTCTCCTTCGCCATCTTCATCCTCAGCGACGAAAACAAGATCCTCACCACTTATGGCTATGGTATATCCATGACGCAGCCCAGTATCTACATCTCTTTGCCACTCCCATATGTCTCCCTCTTCATCCCACCAGCTCTTACTGACCAGATTATCATCCAGGACATAGAACATTTCATTGCCGACCACAACCAAATCGGTAATCTTGGGACAGTCCCAAACTCGCTCCCATGTTTTCCCTTTATCAAATGAGTAGCGGGCATCATCAGTACCTACCATAGCAAAGAAAATGGCTTCCTCAGGACTTCCTTCGGGAGTGGGCTCCAAGATTATATCCTCGCCTTTGCTGGCAAGACACAGTATTCTTTGCCAGGTTTCCCCTAATGTTTCGCTTTCACTTCGCCACAGACTATCGAACCCGCTGCCCACTGAAGCGAGATAAAGAGTCTTGTAATCTAGTGACAGTGCATAATCGCAAAGCTTACTCATTTGGGTATCTATGAGAGAGAGCTGATTCCATGTATCACCGCCATCCTTGCTTACTGAAAAGGCGCTCTCATCATATTGCTGCCCGCTCCAGGGGCCAAAAGTCATATCCGCCCAATCAGTAGCGCTTTCCACATGATTGGTGCTGGTTCCACAGTAAAGCACTCCGTCACTACTCCAGGCAACTTGAGCATTGGCAGAGCCAGAAACAGCGCCTCCCGTGGGTGGCTTAGTTGGTTTTTCCCATTTAAGCTTGGAAGTGCAAGCCCCAGGATTGGAGCAAATACGGATTAGAGCCTCGGCTGAATCTGTATCATCAGCTAATACCCCTCCGACTAGGAGCTTGCCATTGTTATAGGCAATGGAAGCTATGGGAACATCTCTGTCGCGCTTGACTTTCAGTCTGAAAACATCACCATTATCTTCTATCCTATATACATCATCAATGTTGGCGGAAGTTGTGGAGGAATAACTAGCATAGGCAGTCCATTTCTTGCCTTCGGAGTAACCCGGGGAAGGCAATATCAAATCAGAGGTGATAATTTCACTTTCGTTCGGTGAGTCACCAAAATGGTCCTCGGTCGGGTCAACGATTTCAACTAGCTCTTCCTCCCACTCGGTTGTGTTATCGCTAATTCTCCTATAGCCGAGGCGTAAATAAGTATCGTTTTCATCACTAGCAACAGCCAATATAGCGTTATCATTATCGTAGTCAGGCGAGAAGCGAACCGAGGTAACATCCATATTTAATCCCTGAGCCTTCCAGCTCCAACCTCTAAACTTTATCACCCAGATATCACCATTGGTGCTGCTATCTGGGTTTCTTGTCCCTATAGCAATGTCACGACCGCCGCTATCATATTCTTTTGAAATGGCTATATCTGAGATAAGCAGAACACCCAAATCGGGAACATCGGTATTTTCCCAGTTATCCCCACCATCCCCGGACACATAAACTGCTGTTCTATTATTAGTAACCACAGCTATCAATTTGGGTTCGTGTGGTGCCACTGCTATATCCCAGACGGGTAAAGTAGCACCTTCAGCGCTAAGGGTATCAGTTAAGTCGTCTTCCCATGTTACGCCGGCATTGGTCGATTTATAAACCCTGCCAACCTCATTGGGGTCAACGATTCCATCACTATCATCATCATGCCATGTAGGAATATCTATGGCATAGAAGGTTTCATCATCGGAGCCAAATGCGATAGCGTTTATTTCGCTGGGGCTAAGCACCACATAGCCTTCTTCGCTGGGGGTATCCACAATGGACCACTTCAGCCTATCGGGGCTAGCCGAAACCAGACTATCCCCAGTAAAAGGAAACAAGCCGAAGGATGACAACAGGAGAATCAAGCCTAAAGATAGCGCCAGGAGCTTTTTCTTAGCCACAAATGCTATTGTTAGCTATTGTCGCTGCTTTGTCAATACCAGGTCACAATAACTTTGTCAATACCAGGTCACAATAACATAGAGGCAGTAAGAACAAATGGAGCTGACAATGACTATGGGGACGAATCCTTCAAAAATCCTAGTTCACGCAAAGCCTTTTCCACACCCTCACGGTCAGGCATTGAGTAGTAAGCTCTTCTCCCACCTTTTGCAGTACCTTCATGCCTCAAAATCCCACACGCTACAAGCGTTCTTAGCCCCGGCAGCCATTTTACCCTCCTGTTACCAAACCTTAACCCCAGCCACCTGCCTCTCTTCAACTCTTCTAAAACCCACTTTCCGGCGAATTCCTGGTACTCTGTGGCACATTTAAGACTTGCCTCGACTGCAGGAAGCCAGTCTGGATGTTCCCGGGCTAATATTTTTACTGCATTATAACCTGCTAACATTTTGACTCCCTCCCAAATTGCGTTTATTCACATTATAGAACATCTTCTTGCTGCATAATCAGCTTGATTAGTCTATAAACATTATAAAGCATCTTCTCGCTGTTGGCAAGCCACGTTAATTGAATACTAAAGTACTATTGACAGTTCGTTCTATTATGTTAATATATCGTTAGAATGCAATCGTTAAAACATCAAGGCCTAGACCAGGCACAGATGGAGCAGCTCAAGACCAAGTTTGCGCAGCGGCTTAAAAGTCAGTGCTATGAAGTGGGGCAAGATGTTTCCCTCACAGGCAAATCTGGCGCGGAGCATAGCTTCGACATTCTGGCGCGTAAAAGTCATGGTTTTATCGTTTATACTATGGCTGTAGACATTGTTGCGCAAGATGATAACCAGGAAACAAGCTTGTGCGAAGTCTTCACCTTCGATGACAAGTGTTATGACTGCGGCATTCAAGATAAGGTTCTCATATCTTTCCCCAGACTTGATTCCATAGCCGCTCGCTTTGCCCAGAGCCAGCGGATAAAGATTTTTGATAAAGAATCATTGGAGGCTTTTTTAGCTTTACCACCACCTGTGAGCCAAGGTAAAAAGGAATTCCCTATCAACTTTGAGACAAAACTTGAATTCCTGCAATCTCTTACCGACCTGGGCTATAAAATTGAGGAAGGGGCTAAGGTTAAGGGAAAATCTGGCGCTGAATATACCTTCGATATTCTGGCTGAGCTGGATGATGGCTTTATAGCTCGCAGGTTAGGCATAGACATAATAAGTGATGATGAAGTAACCTTAATTCAGGTATCCCTATTTGATACCAAGGCTTATGACACTGGGGTCTACAATAAAGTTCTACTTATCTCAGGTAAGCTAAGCTCTGAAGCGGGAAAATTCGCTGAGCAGCAGAGGATAAACGTTATCAAGCTTGGTAGCCCCACTGCTGTAGAAGAAGCTGCTCAGCCAGCAAAAACTCCTAGCCTCCAAAACGCTATTGAGGAACTGCTAGCCAAAGCGCCGGAGGAGAAGCCAGAGAAGAAATTACTCAAGCGCAGACCTCAACCTGAAGTCTTGCAGTTGATTCCCGAGACTATGGCGAGAAGATTCAACACCATGCCTGTTGCTATTGTGGATAACACTTTACAAGTGGCTATGGCAAACCCTGCTGACATCTTTGCACTGGAAGCTTTGGCATTGCAGAGCCGCATGCGCATAGAACCTCTAACTGCCAGTGAAAAGGAGGTTCGGGAGGCCATTGACTTCAATTATAAAGGTTTTGGACAAATTGAAGAACAAATATCTCGTATTCCAGGCACAGCGGCAGTTGATGAACAAACACTAATTGAGGCTAGTGCGGATGCCCCCGTAGCTAGCGCCTTGCGTATCATAATTGACGAGGCGAGTAAAGCTAGAGCCTCTGATATTCACATCGAGCCTGAGGAAGATAAACTAAGGATTCGCTATCGCATCGATGGCACCCTTCAGGATGTTATGTCTCTACCCTCAAAAATACATCTTCCCCTTACTTCCCGAATTAAGATAATGGCTGATATGAATATTGCCGACCATCTTCGCCCTCAGGATGGGCAGTTTTCCACTGAGTCTAAAGGCAGATCCATAGATATTCGTGTCGCTACTTCTCCCACTGTGCGTGGTGAAACCACGGTGCTGCGCCTCCTGGATAAGTCGTTAGGCATTATAGATTTACCTCAGCTAGGTTTTTCCCCCGAAGCTCTAGCCAAATATGAAAATATGCTTAAAGTCCCCTTCGGCATGATTTTAATCACCGGTCCTACGGGGGCAGGCAAAACCACCACTCTTTACGCCTCAGTAAATAAGCTGGATAAAATCTCCCAAAACATAATTACCATCGAGGACCCTGTGGAATACCGCTTTCCTAATATGAACCAAATTCAAGTCAATCCCAAGGCAGGACTTACCTTTGCCCGCGGCTTGAGGTCCATATTGCGTCTCGACCCCGATGTTATACTGGTAGGCGAGATTCGTGATGCTGAGACCGCCGGGATAGCCATTCAGTCGGCATTAACAGGGCATCTGGTACTCTCCTCCATCCATGCCAATGATGCCATAGGCGTCATTTTCCGCCTCCTCAATCTGGGCATAGAGCCTTTCCTGGTATCATCGGCGGTTATCGGTGTGGTGGCTCAGCGTATGGTGCGTCGCATTTGCCCCGATTGTTCCACCGATACGGAAGCTCCCCTAATGGAGCAATTAGCTTATGCCAATGAGCTAGGTGAAAAACGGACTAAATTCCCCTATGGCGCTGGCTGCGAGCTATGTAATTACTCTGGATATCGGGGGAGAACGGGGCTCTTTGAAATCTTACCCATAAGCGACAAGATAAGGATGCAAATACTTAATCGTGCCAGCACCATGGAGATTCGGCAGCAAGCAATCGAGGAAGGAATGGTGCCGATGATTAAAGATGGCATGCTCAAAGTAAAGGCAGGCATTACCACCCCTTCTGAAATCCTGCGCAACGCCTATTTTATAGAGTAGCACGATAAAAGAGCAAAAGTAAAAATGCAAAGTTATGATAAATCCTAAGCACGAAATACGAAATAAAAATTAAATTGCAAAAATCAAAATGCAAAATGACAGGTCAAAATTCAAAGATGAATTCAAAAGTCGCGTGTACAAATTTGCATTGGATATAATAGGATTCATGGAGCAATTGCCAATGGAACAAACTTCGAGAATTATCAGTGACCAGTTGTTACGAAGCGCTACCAGCATTGGTGCTAATGTAATTGAGGCTCAGGCAGCTTCCTCAAGGAAAGATTATACCAATTTCTTCAATTATGCGTTGAAATCGGCAAACGAGTGCAAGTTCTGGTTGGGATTGCTTAGAGATTCTGGCCATGGCAATAAAGAGACTGTTAATAAACTTCTAAAAGAGACCACAGAGATTGCCAATATACTTGCCACCAGCATACTAACTCTGAAAGGAAGGAATTGAAACACTTTTGATTTTTGATTTGTCATTTTGATGTTTTATCTTTGATTTTTGATTTTTGTTGAGGTTATTATGAATTATCGTTATGTAGCTTGCACCGAGAATAACAAAATAGTCAAAGGCAAACTTTCCGCTGCTGGTGAAGAAGCTGCCACTGATATGCTGTCCTATAGCGGCTATCGAGTGCTTAGCCTCGAGGGGAGTACGCCATTTTTCCAAGCTGAGAAATTAACTGCTCGCTTTTCCCGCATAAACCCAATGGAGATAGTAATGTTCACTCGTCAGTTAGCTTTGTTGCTTGAATCAGGCGTTGATGCGGTTACTTCCTTAGACTTATTACAGGAGCAGGTGACCAACCGCCGCTTAAAGCAAATAATTGTCGAGGTAGTCAATGATGTTCGTGGTGGCAGCCCTTTATCCCAAGCCCTGAGCAAGCATCCTCGTGCCTTTCCTCCATTTTATCATCGGCTGGTATCCGTGGGGGAAAAAACAGGAAATCTAGAAGTGGTATTAAGGCGAGCCGCTGATTACATGCAAAGGACCGCTACGACCCAGCAAAGCGTCAAAAGCGCCTTAGTTTATCCTGCTATCCTTGCAATTCTAGCCATTATAGTTATCGGAATAATGGTCACTTTTGTTCTACCCGCCTTTACCAGCCTATATGCTTCCTTCGATGTCCAGTTACCTGCAATAACCAGAGCGTTTATCGCCGGCACTAGTTGGCTGCGGAGTTATGGCATCTGGCTCTTGTTGGGCATAGTGGCTGCCATTGCTGCGGGGTATGCTTATACCAAGACGCCTGCAGGAAGCTATCGGTGGGGTAAGCTAATGCTTACTTTGCCCCACATCGGGCATATCAACCTTCTCAACGAGCTCTCCCGGTGCTGCCGCAGTATGGCATTGCTATTTAGCAGTGGTTTACCTCTGCCTGAAATAATGACCATGATAATTCAGGGCACGAATAATAAAGCTATGGAACTGGCATTAACCGAAGTCCAGGCAGGTATGATTGCCGGCGGAGGCTTATCCGGTCCTATGGCAAAGAATAAGCTTTTTATGCCCCTTATGGTGCAGATGACTGCCGTTGGCGAGGGCACGGGTAACCTGGATAACACATTAACCACTGTGGCTGAAAGCTACGAAGTTGAGGCAGATGATAAAACTAAGACCATGGTAGCCCTCATTACCCCAGCTATGACGGTAATCATTGGTGCGATAGTCGGCGTTATCGCCATAGCTTTGCTTTCGGCTATGTATTCCATCTATGGTCAAGTAAGTATTTGAGCATAGAGGTAAAAGGTCAATGGGACATGTGTATGTAGATTCAATCATAGAGGGCAAGAATGGCGCTACAAAGTTGAAGATGTTTGTTGATACTGGTTCCACCTTTACCCTGCTGCCACAAGCTTTAGCCGATGATTTAGGCCTCATGCTGTTGCCAGATCGAAAACAGGCAATTGAATTAGCCGATGGCTAAAAGCTGTAGCAAAAAGCAGCTAGCAAGTCCTAGTAACAGAGGTAAACAAAACATCGTTTTGCGCAGTTCGGGAGGCGAGCCAAAATCTTGAAATGCCATTTTCATAGACCCAAAGCTCGTTGGCTCAAATCCACTCCCGCTACCAAGAAATGTGCAAGATATAATTTTTGGAGCTATGCCTTTTCTATTTGCCTCAAGATTCCCTGCCTACCCATTTCGTCATTCGGTCGCACGTCCCGATCATAAACGAGGTGCCTTGACCTCTCAGGCTTATCTTGTATTGGAAGAGACTCTCATTTGACAAAAAACTTCCTTTAATATATATTATATCAGGTTGGTTATAGTTTAGGTTATTACAAGCTTTTTCAAATCATTTCAGATTCGTCG
>CAZPDE010000024.1:0-18028 GCA_964585315.1 uncultured Dehalococcoidales bacterium
TATAGGTGTCCCTTTGGGTTCTTTGAACGGAGAATGGATGACTCCGATTGGCTTGCACTTTATCTCATTCATAAATTCCTGTATAAGCGGTCGTTCAGCGACCCCCGCCTGTCATTCTGGGCCCTTCGCTCCCCTTGTCATTCTGAGCCCTTCACTTCTTGTCATTCTGAGGGAGAGAAGCGACCGAAGAATCTCGCTCAGGACAGGCTCCGCGAAGAATCTAGACCCTTCGCTATCGCTCAGGGTGACAAATAAACAATCTGCATATCTTGCTTTGATTATAGCAAATATCTTGATTTAATGAGGTGAAGGATAGAATTTCCTAAAAGGCAGAATTAAGGCCAGAGGCTTCATCGTGCTATAATTATAGCTAGGAGCTAGCTTTATGGGGGATATAAATAAAACCAAGCAAAGGATAGAAGAGCTAAGGGCAATAATCAACTACCACAATTACCGCTACTATGTGCTGGATAGCCCTGAAATTAGCGATGCTGAATTCGACGAGCTGATACGGGAGCTAAAGCAACTTGAGGCTGAGCATCCTGAGCTTATCACTCCTGATTCTCCAACACAGCGAATTGGCGCTCCTCCTGTAGAGGCTTTCGGGGTTGTGGAGCATCGTGAGCCCTTGTTAAGCTTGGCCAATGCCTTTTCATACGAGGAACTGGCAGCCTGGCATAAGAGAGCAAGCAATCTTTTAGGTGGACATGGCTTCGACCTCGTTTGCGAGCCTAAGATTGATGGGCTGGCGGTGGCTTTGACCTATATTGATGGCTTATTTGTCACCGGAGCGACCAGAGGCGATGGGTATCGAGGTGAGAACATCACGCAGAATTTGAGGACTGTAAGGAGCATTCCTCTTTCCGTGCCTAAAGAGGCGCCTCCCAGATTTGAGGTTAGAGGCGAGGTTTACCTTCCCAAGGCTGGTTTTAAGAAGCTCAATGAAGAAAGAGCTAAGGAAGGTTTACCTCTTTTCGCCAATCCCAGGAATGCTGCTGCTGGCTCGGTACGGCAGCTAGATTCCAATATTACTGCCAAGCGTCCCCTGGACATATTCATCTATGGGTTAGGTTGGGTCGAAGGCAAGGCGGTGCCTGATACTCACTGGGAGATTATGCAATGGCTCAAATCTTTAGGCTTCAAGATAAATCCTGATATAGTTTTATGTGACACTATTGATGAAGCAGAAAGCTATCATCGGAACTGGGTAGAAAGTCGGGAAAGCCTGCCTTACGAAGCTGACGGTATGGTGATAAAGGTCAATCCTATTACCCTTCAACAAGAGCTAGGCAATGTAGCTCATGAACCAAGGTGGGCAATTGCCTACAAGTTCCCAGCGATTCAAGGCACCACACGCCTCGTTGATATCGGCGTAAATGTGGGAAGGACAGGGAGCCTTAACCCTTACGCCATTTTGGAACCAGTTCATATAGGTGGAGTGGTTATCAGCCATGCAGCGCTGCATAATGAGGAAGACATTCATCGCAAGGATATTCGCATCGGTGACTGGGTCACCGTGCAGCGTGCAGGCGAAGTTATTCCTGAAATTGTTGTTCCTATAATCAGTCGTCGCACTGGGGAAGAGAAGATTTTCTTTATGCCCAGTCGCTGCCCAGTTTGTGGCGCTGAAGTAATAAAGCCCAAAGATGAGGCTATGCACCGCTGCACTAACTCTGCCTGTCCCTCCCAAGCTCTGGAGCGAATTAAGCACTTCGTCAGCCGTGGAGCAATGGATATTGATGGCGTGGGTGAAAAGCTGTGTCAGGCTTTGTTCGAGGCTGGTTTGGTTAAAGATGCATCAGATTTATACTACCTTACCAGGGAGCAACTTCTCGGTCTGGAGAGGACGGCCGATAAGAGTGTCTCTAATGTCCTTAATTCCATTGGAGCGAGCAAGGATAGACCTTTAGCTCGAGTTATCTTTGCCTTGGGAATTCTCCATGTGGGCGAAGAATACGCTGAACTGCTGGCAGAAAACTTTAGCAGCATAGATGAATTAGCTAAAGCTAGCCAGGAAGACCTTCTATCTCTCCCATCAATCGGACCCAAAATAGCTGATAGCATTGTTGCCTTCTTCAGACAGGAGGGAAACAGAGATATTATTAAAAGGCTGGGGAACGCTGGGGTAACATTGAAAAAGGAGAAGGTGGAAGAAGTTAAGCCCGCAGAATTGCCTTTAGCTGGATTAGAATTTGTTTTAACAGGGAAATTGGAATCCTTCCCTCGTTCGGAGGCAGAAGCCAAGGTAAAGGCTTTAGGAGGCAAAGCAGGCTCAGATGTGACGAGTAAGACATCCCATGTAGTGGTCGGGACTGACCCTGGCTCCAAGCTGGCTAAGGCAGAGAAATTAGGAATAAAGACACTTAACGAGGCTGAGTTTTTGAAATTATTGAACCCACATAAAGCTCAAATTAAATAAAATGGCAGGTGCGGATACAAAAATGGCATATACAAAAGAACCAGAAATAATCCAACGTTTTAAACCAGAAGGTTCACTTCAGGAAGCAATTATTGAGGAGACTAGGGAAATATTAGAACGAGGTAAGCTTGGCCATTCTCTAGTTGAATACATCATACTCCCTGAATTCGGTTTAGACATTGCATTCTTTATACAGCAGCATGACCGCTCTAGTATCTACTTTTTAGAACTCAAAGCATATACAGGATCACGCCCGGGAGTAGGATTTGGCGACGGCAATGGTCAAGGTCGCGAAGTCGATTTACTTCTTCTCCAGGATTCTCAGTTAAATGTTGCTAACCGATTCATACGATGGATACTTGTGGATGGTACTAAAGCTATAGGGTCAAAGAGATTTGTTATCTCCAACAATAGTCTGGCAAGGAATTCAGCAATGCGTGGGGTAAAAAGGGGAAAACAAAATAACCTGCGGGTCAGCACTCTGATGCTCAACGCCATAACTTGGGATGATCTATCGAGAGAATTGGAATCCTTTCTAACATTATAGGTGCGTCAGGGTAATCATGAAGGGAGAAATCATTGAAGATTACCCTCACAATGCTCCCTTTCCTAGCTGCCTTATTCTGGGATATGTGGAAGGTAAGCCTTAGCATGTTGTTGTAAGCTTTGATGAAACTTCAAAGGAAGGGTGTATTATCACTGCTTATGAGCTGAGTTTAGATAAATTTGAACCTGATTTTAAAACGAGGAGGCAATAATATGGCTCAGTGTCCATTGTGTGGGGGAGAAAAAAGGCAAGGCAAGGCCATCTATAGCGTAGATTTAAAGGATGGGGTTGTGGTGGTGCGTGATGTACCCGCTCAGGTTTGCTCCCAATGTGGAGGTGAATGGATTGACGCCAAAACTGCGTGCAGCCTTGAAGAAATCGTAAACGCGGCTAAGAAACGAGCTTGCCAGGTAGAAGTTCTTTCCTTCTGGAGGGACGAAGGCAATACCTGCTCCGTATTTATTCACACTTCCCCATTTTGAACTTCTTTGATTACATCTTTAAAAAGATTAACATAATAGTCAGGCAATTCGGCTATATCGAAGAATCTGGCATCCTCAACCTCATCAGCGGCAGGAGTTAGCTTCTCACCCTTCACTTTAATCAAATATTTTATTATCAGCATGTCTCCATAAATTTCCTGGTCTTCTCGCCTAACCACTCCAATCAATCTTACTACCTCCCCGGACATCCCAGTTTCTTCCTTTAACTCTCTTAAACAAGCCTCTTCTGATGTTTCTCCAACCTCGATAAAGCCTGAAGGAGAAGCCCACATTCCCTTTCTTGGCGGAATCCCTCTTTTAATCAATAGGAACTTCTTATCTTTTACTGCGACCGCCAATGCTACAGGCAAGGGATTTTTGTAATCAACAAAATCACATTTGGGGCAGTATTTTCTCTTTTTCCCTTCGAGCATTCCTGTTTGAAGAGGTGTAGCGCAAATAGGACAATAACTATATTCCTTCATCTATTTTCCCAATAAGAGTAAAACACATCTCCTTTTAGTCTATAATATATCATAAAGTAAGACAGGTGCTAATGAAACTCATTGTTGGATTGGGCAATCCGGGCAAGGCTTACGGACAGAATCGCCATAATATTGGTTTTCGCTGTCTAGATTATTTTGCCAAGCTCCATTCTATTCGGTTCGATAAGAAGCAGTGCCAGGCTAGGGTAGGCGTTAGTGAAGTAGAAGGCGAGAAGTTATTGCTGGCTAAGCCGAGAACCTTTGTCAACCTCAGCGGTAAAGCGGTGGGTTGCCTGGTGCATAAGCATGATATTCCATTGAATGACTTTTTAGTAATCAATGATGACCTCGACTTGCCTCTGGGCAAAATTCGCCTGCGTCCCGGTGGGGGCTCGGGGGGACATAAGGGAATGAAATCCATAATTTCTGCCGTGGGAAGCGAGGATTTCCCTCGAATCAGAGTGGGCATTGGGCGTCCTCAAGCAGAGGAGCAACCCAATAGTGAAGACATTATAGTCAACTATGTGCTTGGTGACTTTACCCTCGAAGAGGCAGAGGTAGTCAAGCCAGTGCTTGCCAAAGTAGCTGAAGCTCTTGATTGCTTTCTTACCCAGGGAATAGAAGCGGCAATGAGCAAATTTAATTAGTTATGGTATAATCAACTGAATTTGAAATGATTATCGCCGTTATTGGAGATTCTTACTGTCCTCCAGAAGAAGCTAAATTAGCCCAAACTGTGGGTGAATTGCTAGCCCTGCAAGGTGCTACTATAATTTGCGGCGGATTGGGTGGCGTCATGGAGGCAGTTTGTCGTGGAGCTAAATCGAAGGGGGGCTTAACGGTGGGCGTTTTGCCTGGTGAAGATTCAAGCAAAGCTAACCATTGGGTGGACATTCCCATAGCAACTGGCGTAGGTTATGCCAGAAATATGGCGGTAGTGAAGTCAGCCCAGGCAGTGATTGCCATTGGAGGCAATTACGGGACGCTCAGTGAGCTCGCTTATGCCTTAAAGAGTGGCATCCCAATTATTGGACTGAATACCTGGGCGCTGTCTCGAAATGGGCAAGAGGATAGCTCGATAATCAAATTTCACGATGCTAAAGAAGCAGTAGATAAAGCTATTTCTTTGGCTAAGAGGCATAAAGGTCATGAGATTGCTTCACGGAGTTTATCCTGAGTGCTATGAGATTCTTCCCCTTCACTTCGTTCAGAGCTTCGGCTCACACGCTCAGAATAACAAGGAATGAAGGGTTAGCAATGGGATGAGAAAAGGGAGGAGCGGAATGACAACCATCCCCTGTCACCCTGAACGAAGTGAAGGGTCTCTGGGGTTCTTCGCTCCCTCAGAATGACAGCGTCAGTGTTTTGGATTTAGAATTTTGAGATTGTTTAGAGTTTAGGGATTAGCATTTAGGGTTTAAGAAAGAAACTTGTAATGACAGCAGGGAAGGTGAGACTTAAATGCGCCTAGAAATGGCAACTATTGAAAATATCAAGGCTAGAGAGATTCTTGACTCTCGGGGCAATCCTACCATAGAGGTAGAGGTAGTGCTGGTTGATGGCACTGTTGGTGTAGCCTCTGTTCCTTCAGGGGCAAGCACCGGTAAGTATGAAGCTGTGGAACTTCGGGATGATGATAAGAGCAGATATGGTGGGCTTGGTGTCCTAAAAGCTATAAGCCATGTCAAAGATGATATAGCTCCCGAAATAATTGGCATGTCTGCCTTGGAGCAGGCAACTATTGACCAAGGGCTAATTGAGCTTGATGGCACGGCTAACAAATCTCGACTTGGGGCTAATGCTATCTTAGGGGCATCTTTGGCAGCAGCTAAAGCTGGCGCCAACTTCCTGGGAGTTCCCTTATATCGCTATTTGGGAGGAGTGGAATCCAGTTTATTGCCTGTTCCTATGCTAAACATCTTGAATGGTGGCAAGCATGCTCTGGGTTCCACCGATTTTCAGGAATTTATGATAGTGCCCTTGGGTGCAGCTAATTTTGCCCAAGCTATTCAGATGGGCAGCGAGGTTTATCATTGCTTGCATAAAGTGCTTAAAGATAAAGGCTTGAACACTAATGTGGGTGATGAGGGTGGTTTTGCTCCCCCGCTTCCTTCCAATAAGGAAGCGATAGAGTTGATTTTGGCAGCTATTGACACGGCTGGTTATAAAGCTGGCGAAGATTTATTCATCGCCCTTGACCCAGCGGCAAGCAGCTTTTATCAAAATGGTAAATATACTCTGTCCCGAGAAGGCATTACCCTTACTTCAGAAGAAATGGTGGATTATTATGCTAAGTGGGTGACAAGTTATCCTATCATTAGCATTGAGGACGGCTTAGCTGAAGATGATTGGGCCGGCTGGTTGTTGCTCACAGCTAAATTAGGCAGGGAGACCCAACTTGTGGGCGATGACCTTTATGTTACTAACATAGAGCGTCTTGAGAGAGGTATTGCAGAAAAGGCCTCAAACTCAATTCTTATTAAGCCAAATCAGATAGGTACGCTTACTGAAACCTTAGGGGTTATCAAAAGGGCGCAAAAGGCAGGGTGGACAACCGTAATCAGCCATAGGTCTGGTGAGACTGAGGATACCACCATTGCTGATTTAGCGGTAGCTGTTGATGCTGGATTTATTAAATCTGGTGCTCCCTGCCGTAGTGAGAGATTAGCTAAATACAATCGCCTCTTCAGGATAGAAGAGGAATTGGGAGCCGCCGCGCATTATCCTGGGAAGGAAGCCTTATATAATCTAGAAAGGTTGAAGGCATGGAAATAATAGCCGGCGTCCATCAGATAAAGGTTCCCTTCCCCAAAGGCATGCCAGAGCGCACCAATGTATATGTCGTTGAGGGAAGTGAAGGCAATATACTGATTGATAGCGGCTGGGACAGCACGGAGTCCCTTTGGGCTCTTAGAGAGGGGTTAACCAAGGACCGCCTCAAGCTCCGAGATATCAAAAGGATTGTCATTACCCATATCCATCCTGACCATTATGGTTTGGCAAGCAAAATAAAGCAGCTTTGTGGAGCCAAGATTGCCATGCACAGGATCGAGGCAGAGCTTATCAATCCAAGGTATAAAGATTTCGACGGGCTGCTCAAAGAGACTGAGGAGGAACTGAGGCGAAGTGGTGTTCCTCAGACTGAGTTACCCGATTTTAGAGATGCCTCTCTATGGATGAATCAATTCGTGGTACCTGAGCCGCCTGATGTGCTGTTGAATGACGGCGATAAGATTTCTAATGGCTCATTTGAAATCCAAGTGATAAGAACGCCGGGGCATTCTCCAGGGCACATTTGTCTCTATGAACCGAGGAAGAAATTGCTTTTTTCTGGTGACCATGTTTTATACGACACTACTCCCCATGTAGGCTTTCATCCACAATCTGGAGATAATCCCTTAGGTGATTATATTTCCTCTCTGAAGAGGCTGCAGAACCTTAATGTTAATTTTGTCTTACCAGGGCATGGGCCAATATTCAATAGCCTGAAGCTGAGGGTGGCAGAGATACTTTATCACCATGAACAGAGGGTCAGAAACATCTTAAAAATTATGAGTGATGGCTTAAAGACAGCGTATCAAATAGCTGAGGGGATTCCCTGGATGTCAGACCAAGGGGGTGTTGCTTTTCGAGATTTAGCATCTTTCAACAGGCGATTGGCTGTGATGGAAACCATCGCTCACCTTAAGTTATTAGTGGCTGATGGCAAGATGGGCGATGTTGATATGGACGGTGTTTCTTTATACTTGACTAAGGACTAAAATGCCTGTAAACACATCTTCTAAAACCTATGAGAAAGACACATGAAACCCTCTCAAATACGAAAGGTTCGAAGTAGCAACCTCGTTTCTAAACTCTGTTCCATTTTAGATAGGCTAGATTATAGAGCCTATAGCGGCGGTAAAGCTTCATATTACCTTGATTACATTCAAGGTGAGTACAAAGATGAGCTAACCTTGGTTGACCCGGTCTTCTTTCCCAAATTCGCCACAGAAATACTAGGCTTCATCCTTGGCATATCATTAATCCCAAAGGAAAAGACTGAGACTTCAGGAGAGCGTCCTGACTTTCTCCCTAAAGATTTGCATCTACATCCTTTTATATTTGAAATCAAAGGAACAGATTCAAGGGATTTAGAGATGCATTTTCCTCAAGTGCAGAGCTACATCCAAAAAACCCGCGCCCGCTATGGGATAGTGCTGAATTTGAGAGAGGCGACAGTGCTTCCTGAAAGCACTCAACCCATTGCTGAACTTTCCTTCTCTTTTGAAAAACTCTATCGCGCTTTCAAACATAATCCTCATACTGTTGCTATTCAGCCTAACACCAAGCGGTTTTTCAACTTTGTGGAAACATTTTCTTGTCAGGAACTAGATTTCCTTCAGAAAATTGAACAGATTGCTCGGAGCAAGCCGTGGACAGGTGAGGAAACATTATCATTGGACGAGTTAACGCAGAAGATTCGCGAAGTCGTTTTTATCCTCCATAACGATGTCCATAGTCAAAAAGACCAGCTTATTCATCTGCTTGGGTACGACAATGAGCGTAAGCTGAGAATCGCCAGCGAAATTGATGCTATTGCTGAATCTATGGATTCCAGGAAGCCTGAGCGGGAAATCTCCGCTTCTAGTCTCCGTGATATGCTCGGCGCCAAGTCAAGCAGCCTTGACGAAAAGGCAATGGATACTTACTTTTACCGTGTTGCTTATTTCACCATGACCCGCCTTCTTTTGGTGCGTCTGTGGGAAGATATTGGCTTTATCGATGAAAGCCTCTATGATGGCGGATTCAAAAAGTGGTATGAGAATTTCAACCGAGAGCTTGAGCGGGTATTAAGATATGCCTTCCACCTTGCCGGGGAGCGATATAGTTGGCTGTTCAATAGAGAAAACAACTATACCTGGTATTACCCCAGCAATAAAGCTCTGGTTGATGTGCTCTATGAGTTTTCTCATTTCAACCTGGGCAAGCTCAATGCTGATGTTCTAGGGACGATATATGAAGAATATGTGGATAGAGTTGACCGCAAAAACAAAGGACAATACTACACGCCCAGGGAGATGGTCTCCTTCATCTGGGACAGAGTCGGCTTTACCAATGACAACGCCTTCTTCCATTTTGAAGATGGTCAGAGAAAGCCGAAACTAATCTTCGACCCCGCTACTGGCTCTGGTGGCTTTTTGGTAGAGGCAGCCCGCCGCCTCAGGGAAGAAGCCACTTACAACCGCCAGAACCTCGATGACCTCATTGATATAGAGAATGCCATTATCGAAGGACTCTACGGCAGCGAAATAAGCGCCTTCTCCTACTATATCACTGAGATAAACCTTCTCATCCAGCTTACCCCCATCATCAAAAACATACTGGAGCACAAACATCTTTATCGTCATCCGGAGTTTGCCCTTTCCATAATCCATCAGGATTCATTAAAGCTGCATCCCCGCATTGAAAAGACTTTTGAGGAATTTCCCGACGAGCTTAGGAAAGCAGACGAGGTCTATGAGCGTGATAAAAGGCATGACATAGTGGGACTGGAGGGACGGAAGCGGGAAGTGTATGAATTTATCAAGGATTGCCGGGACTTCGACTATATCTGCGCCAATCCACCCTATATTGGTGAGAAGGGGCATAAGGAGCTATTCCGAGCTACTACTGAACAATATCCTTATTGGAAGCAATACTACCTGGGCAAGATGGACTATCTCTATTGGTTTGTCATCTTGGGCTTATCCAAGTTAAGGGAAGGTGGCAAGCTTGGCTTCATTACTACTTCCTATTGGCCTACCGCTGATGGTGCTGCCAAACTGAGGAAATATATCCTTGCTAATGCACTCATTCGAGAGATAGTTAACTTTGGTGAGACCAAGATTTTTGAGGGCGCCCCGGGGCAGCACAACATGATTTTCGTGTTAGAACGCTCCAGCGATGCTCAAAAGAGAGCGGAGAATAGAATCAAAGTGGCAAGGGTTAAGAAGGAATTTGAGGGTAGGACAGTTAAGGAAAGATTGAAGAAAGTCCTTGAGCATTTAGAGGGGCACATTGAAGAAGAAAGTTATACTGATGAATATGTGGATGTCTTCCTGAGCCCAGTGAGGCAGGGAGACTTGACTGGGAAAGCATGGAATCTGGTGCAGGTCGGCGAGGTTGACAAAATCCTGAGAAAAATTGAGCTGGTTGGAGATATCCTCGACAAATTTTGTAGTATTGATAGCGGAATACAATCATCGGCGGATAGGGTCACAGAAAGGAACATGAGGCTTTTATTCCAAGATGTCATTTCATACCATAACATCAAAGTTGGTGATGGCATCTTTGTTTTGACTGCCGATGAGCTTGAATCACTCCAACTTAGTCAGGACGAGAAGAGCCTGATAAAACCATTCTATAAAAATTCAGATATAGATCGTTATCACATCAATTTGGAAAATCCACAGTCCGTTATCTATACCACGAAGGATACAGATATGGATAAGTATCCTGGAATTAAGATACATTTGGAGAAGTTTCGGCCAATACTAGAAAATAAAAGGGAATGCAAGGAAGGGAAGTTACCTTGGTTTAGCCTTCATTGGGCCAGAGACCAGAAAATCTTTGAGGGGGATAAAATTGTTAGTCCACAACGATCGGAAACTAATACCTTCGCTTATCAAACGGGTGAGCTTTACGCTAGCGTTGACGTTTATTTCACTACTCCCAGGCCTGCCATAAGAGAAAACATCAAATACATTTCCTCAATTCTGAACTCAACATTGATAAGATTTTGGCTAGTAAATAAATGCAAACGTAAAGGGAAGGCACTTGAACTATACTTTACTCCTTTGTCTCAAATTCCCATTCGCCGCATAAATTTTGATGACCCTCAAGAGGTCAAAATCCACGACCATTTGGTAGAGCTAGTTAATAGCATCATCCAGGCGAAGAAGAACCTTGCCAGCTATAATCTATTCTTTCCCAGGATACGATTAACTCGCCTTCAGGAAAGTGAGCCTTTACCGGAAATAGACGATGCAGAAGTGGTTAAGTCTCTCGAATCTTCACTGCTTCGCACCATCCGCACACACCCACAAATTCAATACCAACCACAGACCATCGAGCACTTCTTCCTGAAAGGTGCAAAGTTAGCGGAGGATGCTCAAAGCCTCGCTGTCGTTTCAAAAGATAGGCAGGCGTTAACCTTAACTGCCCCTCAACATGTTTTAGTATATCTCCAAAAGGTATTGCCAAACTATCAGGGCAAGGAATGGAGCAGAATCATTGACCAAATTCTCATTCCCACGGAGCCAGGTTTAGTTGATAAGAAGAGCGCAGGCATTTTGTCTCAGGTCGCCAGCCTCAGGGAGAAAATTAACGCCCTCCAGCAGGAAATTGATTCCATCGTCTTTAACCTCTATGGCTTGAATGAAGAGGAGCGAAAGGTTATCATAGGATAACCCTAAAGGAGTGTGTTGATGGTTTCCACACTGGCAGATACAGAGATTATGGACTTATTGGAAGAAGAGAAGCCTCTTCCAGAAAAATATCGCGACAGGCTTCAGCCAAAAAGGAAATCCGCATATCAGCACGAAGAGCGAGAGTTGGAAGTGAACAGAATCGAGAGGAACTCCTTCCATGATTTCCACATTCACAAAGCAACTGAAAGATACCAACTAGGGGACTATCCAATTGATGGCTATGCTGAGGTTACTGACGCATACTCCACTTTTGAAGAGGCTCTCAACGCTTTTTTGAAGGATTGCCATTTTGAACTTCCACCCCGCCACCAGCGATCCTTATTTGAGTGGGGAGGTGTAGAGAATGAATATTGAAAAAATTGAGCAGGAATTCAAATCCAAAGTCTGTGACAGAGTGCAACTCTTGCCAGAAGGTAAGGAACGTTTAATTGTTTCGACGCCCTTCACATTTGAGGATGGCGATCATCTCTGCATTCTGCTAAAAAAATCTGCAGACAGATGGTATTTTACTGATGAAGGGCACACCTTTATGCACCTATCCTATGATGATATAGATGTTGACAAGGGAACTCGAAGAAAGATTATTGATACGGTGCTAGGAACCTATCAGATACAGAATTTTGAAGGTGAGCTCAGGTGTCTGGTCGAAAATGGAGATTTTGGAGATGCACTTTTCACTTTCGTTCAGGGAATTATCAAGATCACTGATGTTGCTTACCTGAGGCGGGAGAGGTTGCGCTCTCTTTTTATGGAGGAGTTTCACAGTTTCCTTGAGGAGAGCATCCCTGCTGAGAGATACGCATTCAACTACCGAGATCTCCAACATGACCCTGATGGTAAATATACTATAGACTGCCGAATTAACAGTCGGAGAAAACCCTTGTTTGTTTTTGGCATTCCTAATGACGATAAGTGCCGTGATGTGACTATTACCTGCCTCCAGTTTGAAAAACTTGCTGTCCCATTTATTTCCGCTGCTATTTTTGAAGACCAAGTGGAGATTAACAGAAAAGTCCTGGCCAGGTTCACCGATGTGTGCGAAAGGCAATTCCCAAGTCTTCAATCAGCCAAAGAGCGATTCGCCAAGTATCTGGCCAATCTCCCTGAGTGAAGCAAAGGACCGAAGAAAAATTAGAATTTAATTAAAGGAGGTAAAGAAATGGCGACAAAAGTAGGAATCAACGGGTTCGGACGTATTGGCAGGTTAGCTCTAAAGGCGATAAAACAGCGATGCGATGGTCAGTTGGAGGTAGCGGCAGTGAACGACCTCACCGATGCCAGGACTAATGCTCACCTTTTTAAGTATGACAGCAATTATGGCATCTATCCCGGCAAGGTAGAGGCTAAGGAAAATTCCATTATGATTGATGATAAGGAGATAAAGGTCTTGGCTGAACGTGACCCGGCTAAAATTCCCTGGCAAGATTATGGGGTGGACATAGTAATCGAATCAACAGGGCTTTTTACCCAGGCTACCAAGGCTGCTAGCCACCTCCAGGGTGGCGCCAAGAAAGTGATTATCTCGGCGCCAGCTCGGGACGAGGATATAACTATCGTCCTCGGTGTTAATGAAGAACAATATAACCCCGTTAAGCATCGCATCATATCCAACGGCTCCTGCACCACTAACTGCATTGCTCCCGTGGTCAAGGTTCTTCATCAAAATTTTGGAGTTAACCGTGGACTGATGACTACCATCCACTCTTATACCAACGACCAGAAGATTTTGGATGTGTTTCACAAAGATTTGCGCCGTGCTCGAACTGCCGCCACTAATATCATACCTACTACCACCGGCGCTGCTCGTGTTGTAGGCGTGGTTATCCCTGAGCTTAAAGGAAAAATACATGGCATTGCCATAAGGGTGCCTACCCCTACAGTGTCCATTGTTGACTTCGTGGCTGATTTGAATAGAGAAGTAACTGCTGAAGAGATTAATAAAGCCTTTCGGGTAGCTGCAGAAGGAGAGCTCAAAGGAATTGTGGAATACTGCGATGAGCCCTTAGTAAGCACGGACTTTAGAGGCAATCCCGCCAGCGCTATCTTTGATGCCTTGAGCACCATGGTCATCGATGGCAACATGGTAAAGATATTAGCCTGGTATGATAACGAGTGGGGCTATAGCTGCCGCCTCGCCGACCTCGCTGCCTATATTGCTAGCAAAGGCTTATAAATTTGGAGCTCCCTAACTAAACCTATTGACAAGATTGCAATATGTAATGCAATATATACTTAAATTACATAAAGGGGGTGAGATATGTTTTGTTCTAAATGTGGCACTGAAAATCCTGAAGGGGCTAAGTTTTGCTCCAAGTGCGGCACCGAGCTAGGCATTTCCGCAGGACTATCTGCTGGCAGTCCATTATGACCTTTGGCATATTGAGTGTGATTCACATCAAGTCCAGCTAGCTTCGCCTACCAGAGCACAGCCATGCACTGATTTCAAGAGAGATTTAGCTATAGACGAAAAGATTAACACTTGGTTGATAGAAGGAACATCAAATGAGTGAAGGTAAACATGGCCCTTTTTATGGGTGGGTAGTACTTGGATGTTGCTTTTTGGCAACTTTCTGTTGCGGTCCTTTTTATGTTCTTGGGGTGTTTTTCAAGCCGCTCCAGGCAGAGTTTGGCTGGAGCGCCACACTAACCTCATCTATTCATTCCTTTTTCATCCTTGTTTCCATTTTCTCCACCCTTTTAGTTGGTTGGGCTACAGACAAATTTGGCTCTCGAGCAACTCTCGCCGTAAGTGGAACGCTAATTGGCATTGGTATCAGCCTGCTAAGTCAGGTTGGTGACCTGTGGCACTTCTATCTCTTTTATGGCATAGCTTCAATGGGAACGGGCGCCTTATGGACTTTACCCAACGCTACTATACAGAGGTGGTTTGCCAAGTCGAGAGGGCTAACACTGGGCATCGTTGCCGCTGGCATCGGCGCTGGAACTTTGGTCTATGCACCGGTAGCAAATAATCTCATCCTGACCTATGGATGGCGCATGTCCTATATCATCATAGGTATAGGCACCTGGGTGCTCCTTATGGTAGCTGCTGGGCTGATAGCATCGAGTCCAGAAAAGAAGGGCTTAAAACCTTATGGTATAGAAGAAGGGCCTACTGATGTAAAGATGAGCGGTAATTCCAAGGAATGGCGGGCTGGAGAGTGGACTCTTAGAGAGGCAATGAGGACTAAGTCCTTCTGGCTTTTGTGTGGCATCTACTTTTGCACAGGGCTGCCTATCCAAATGGCCATAGTGCATGTGGTTCCCTTTGCCCTAACTGTTGGCATTGACGAGACTGCTGCTGCCGGCGCGCTAGCGCTTATCGGCGGTTTGAGCATCGCTGGCAGGATAGTGATGGGAACCGCGGCCCGAAAAACGGGGTTCAGGTTAGCTTTGATTATTTGTGCTGGTATATCCACAGTGATGTTCCTCTGGCTCCTGGGAGTGCAAAGCCTGTGGATGCTTTACTTCTTCGCTATAATATATGGCTTCTCTTATGGGGGTAAAGTGCCACAAATTACCGGCCTCATTGGATATTGCTTTCCAGGCAAATCTCTAGCGACCATTTTCGGGACGATTCACGCTATTGCTATGATTGGCGGTGTTGCGGGACCCTTGATTGGTGGCTTTGTATTCGACCAGACAGGAAGCTATCAAGTTGCTTTCATCGTAGGCGCTTCCTTCTGGGCTCTGTGTGCCATACTGGCATATTTTTTGAAGGTGCCTCAAAAGGTGTCTCCCACAGAGTAGGAATGGCAAGCATGGTGAATATTATAGTTAACCACATAATCCCGTATAAAATTCCTGTCCCTTAACGGAAGAGGATTTACCCCGTGAAATACTATTTCACGGGGTAAAGTTGCCTGATTCATCAGGCTCAGCCCAATAAATTGGGCAACTACACTGTTAAATAGCCTCACTCTCTATGTTAGGAGAGGCAGAATTATAAGGAATTTTGCAATTGACTATAATTTGGTTCCTAACCAAACCTATTGACAAGATTGCAATATGTAATGCAATATATACTCAAATTACATAAAGGAGGTGAAACATGTTTTGTTCTAAATGTGGCACTGAAAATCCTGAAGGGGCTAAGTTTTGCTCCAAGTGCGGCACCGAGCTAGGCATTTCCGCAGGACTATCTGCTGGCAGTCCATTATGACCTTTGGCATATTGAGTGTGATTCACATCAAGTCCAGCTAGCTTCGCCTACCAGAGCACAGCCATGCACTGATTTCAAGAGAGATTTAGCTATAGACGAAAAGATTAACACTTGGTTGATAGAAGGAACATCAAATGAGTGAAGGTAAACATGGCCCTTTTTATGGGTGGGTAGTACTTGGATGTTGCTTTTTGGCAACTTTCTGTTGCGGTCCTTTTTATGTTCTTGGGGTGTTTTTCAAGCCGCTCCAGGCAGAGTTTGGCTGGAGCGCCACACTAACCTCATCTATTCATTCCTTTTTCATCCTTGTTTCCATTTTCTCCACCCTTTTAGTTGGTTGGGCTACAGACAAATTTGGCTCTCGAGCAACTCTCGCCGTAAGTGGAACGCTAATTGGCATTGGTATCAGCCTGCTAAGTCAGGTTGGTGACCTGTGGCACTTCTATCTCTTTTATGGCATAGCTTCAATGGGAACGGGCGCCTTATGGACTTTACCCAACGCTACTATACAGAGGTGGTTTGCCAAGTCGAGAGGGCTAACACTGGGCATCGTTGCCGCTGGCATCGGCGCTGGAACTTTGGTCTATGCACCGGTAGCAAATAATCTCATCCTGACCTATGGATGGCGCATGTCCTATATCATCATAGGTATAGGCACCTGGGTGCTCCTTATGGTAGCTGCTGGGCTGATAGCATCGAGTCCAGAAAAGAAGGGCTTAAAACCTTATGGTATAGAAGAAGGGCCTACTGATGTAAAGATGAGCGGTAATTCCAAGGAATGGCGGGCTGGAGAGTGGACTCTTAGAGAGGCAATGAGGACTAAGTCCTTCTGGCTTTTGTGTGGCATCTACTTTTGCACAGGGCTGCCTATCCAAATGGCCATAGTGCATGTGGTTCCCTTTGCCCTAACTGTTGGCATTGACGAGACTGCTGCTGCCGGCGCGCTAGCGCTTATCGGCGGTTTGAGCATCGCTGGCAGGATAGTGATGGGAACCGCGGCCCGAAAAACGGGGTTCAGGTTAGCTTTGATTATTTGTGCTGGTATATCCACAGTGATGTTCCTCTGGCTCCTGGGAGTGCAAAGCCTGTGGATGCTTTACTTCTTCGCTATAATATATGGCTTCTCTTATGGGGGTAAAGTGCCACAAATTACCGGCCTCATTGGATATTGCTTTCCAGGCAAATCTCTAGCGACCATTTTCGGGACGATTCACGCTATTGCTATGATTGGCGGTGTTGCGGGACCCTTGATTGGTGGCTTTGTATTCGACCAGACAGGAAGCTATCAAGTTGCTTTCATCGTAGGCGCTTCCTTCTGGGCTCTGTGTGCCATACTGGCATATTTTTTGAAGGTGCCTCAAAAGGTGTCTCCCACAGAGTAGGAATGGCAAGCATGGTGAATATTATAGTTAACCACATAATCCCGTATAAAATTCCTGTCCCTTAACGGAAGAGGATTGTAGTTGCCTGATTCATCAGTCTCAGCCCAATAAATTGGGCAAGTACACTGTTGAATAGCCTCACTCCCTATGTTAGAAGAGGCAGAATTATAAGGAATTTTGCAATTGACTATAATTTGGAATTTCCTAGTCAAACCTATTGACAATGTTGCAGCTTATATATACATTATGCAGGTATAGGAGGTGAAACATGTTTTGTTCTAAATGTGGCGCTGAAAATCCTGAAGGGGCTAAGTTTTGCTCCAAGTGCGGCACCGAGTTTGGTGTTTTTGCAGGGACATCTGAGACTGCAGGCAAGCCAGAAGCGGAAACCAGCGTTGGGATGTCAGCCAATACCGCCGGGCTTTTATGCTATGTAGCTGGCTGGATAACGGGAATAGTGTTCGCGGTGATTGAGAAAAAGAGCACATTTGTTAAATTCCATGCCTGGCAGTCCATTATGACCTTTGGTGTATTGAGTGTGATTCAGATTATCCTGTCAATCATTGCCGGTATCGCACTCGCTACGTTCGCACCTGGGCCATGGTGGGTTCTGCATATCATTGGCGTCCTTGTTTGGATACTAACTGTTGGTTTGTGGATTGCGCTGATGGTTCAGGCAGGAACAGGCAAGATGTGGAAAGTGCCATGGGTAGGCAACTGGGCTGAAAAGCAAGCGAGCAAGTAAGGTCGTAAGAGCGGGGTTTAGCAGTCATAAGTGGCTAGCAGGTAGTGATAAGTTAATTCTTTATGCAAGGAGGTGTGTTAATGAAAAAAGTAGTTGGTGTTGTAGTGGCGCTCTTGCTGGCGATAACATTATTGCCAGCTTGTGGACAGGGTGGGGCTGGCGGTGGTGGCGGTGGTGGTGGCGCTCCGCCTAGTTACACTGGGTTTGTAGCGCCGACAGAGGGGCAGTGGGCTGAGTATGTTGTTTCTAGTAATGGTGAGGAGTATCACCAAAAGATGGAGTGTATAGGTGAAGACACAGTTGATGGAAAGACCTGCATTGGATTTGAAATGACTATGGCTGTTCCGCAGGGGGG
>CAZPDE010000025.1:0-17963 GCA_964585315.1 uncultured Dehalococcoidales bacterium
TTCCCTTCTGTCTTTATAGTGGGAGCAATAATCATCTTGACCTTATGCATTTCTTTAATGGTTCGAGCGCCGCAGACTCCCATGCTGGTGCGTAGAGCCCCGACCAGGTTTTGAGTGCCATTGGTGACAGAGGTAGGACCAAAAAGGATTTGCTCCAAGGGAGCAACAGCGCCGACTGCAATACGTGTCCCCCGGGGCAATGCCTGGTGAGGATGAGACATACCCCAATGATAACCTCTTCCTGGGGCCTCTATAGCTTGGGCTAGAGGTGAACCGAGCATAACTGCGTCAGCACCGGCGGCAAATGCTTTACATAGATCGCCACCAATGCGAATACCCCCATCGGTTATCACTGATATATACTTACCATTCTCCTTGAAATATGTTTCTCTGGCGGCAGCGCATTCTATGGTAGCAGTTATCTGGGGGACTCCCACGCCAATGACCTCTCTGGTAGTGCAAGCAGCTCCAGGACCAACACCGACTAAAATGGCATCAATCCCCGTTTGCATCAACTCTAACGCCGCGCTATAGCTACAGCAATTGCCCACTATGACAGGCAAGAACATCCTACGGCATAGCTCGGGCAGAATAAGTCCTCGATAGCTCTTAGAAATATGTCTAGCCGTGGTGACTGTAGACTGCACCACAAGCACATCCATCCCAGCATCCTTAGCTATGGGGGCTAATCGTTTGGTATTAGCTGGAGTTATAGATACGGCACAAACACCACCTGCTTGCTTTATCGCTCTGATGCGTTCGCCAATAAGCTTTTCCTTGATGGGCTTAGAATAAATCTTCTGGAGTAAGGAAGTAATCTCTGTTTCAGGAGTTTGAGCAATTTGGTCCAGGACTTCGCCAGGATTTTCGTAGCGTGTTTGCACACCTTCAAGGTTAAGGATGGCTAAGCCACCAAGCTGGCTAAATTTGATGGCCAAGGAAGGGTCAACAACAGCATCCATAGCTGAGGCTAGAATGGGAATGGAGAATGTAAAATCTCCTAGAACAAAGCTTATATCTGTCTGGTCAGGATTAACGGTGGTGTCTCCGGGCACAAGCGCGACCTCATCAAATCCGTAGGTTCGCTCCATTTCTTTGAATTTAGGGTGAGGCATTTTTCTCCGCTGATAAAAAGTTGCCACAAACTATACCTGTATGGCGGTCTAAAGTCAAGGATAGCTGTCTAAACCAAACTTTAAGAGTCTCTTTCTAGTCTCGAGAGTATCTATCACCTTTTTCCCACTCCACGATATTAGCACTCCCGCTTGCCTTATCTACCTGCTGTGCATCGATGGAAAGAACATGCCACTAGTGGACTGGTAACCTTCGTACTCCTCACCGAAGACTTGAGTAAGAAGCTTCTCTTCCGATTTCGCCTGAAAGTAGAATAAGAGCGCTGAAGAAAGGGAAACCAATATAAAAAGAAAGTCTTTGAAGAACAGGAAAAAACCGAGGTAAGCTAGCATTTTTGATGCGTATTGAGGATGCCGAATATAGTGGTATATGCCTGTCTTGATGATTCTATGTCCTTGTTTTAAGTGGGCACACCGTGGCTCGTTGAATTCGCCGAAGGAGACAATTGCCCACCATGATAAAAGCATCCCTGTGAGTGATAGCACCATACCTATCAACTGAATTGGTAAATCAAGGTGGCAAGAGAAGGGTAGGAACATATTGGAATAGCCTCGCAGGAGGAAAAGGATTGCAAATCCCAGCGAGATAATGATAAATACCCTGTCGAATACCACAGTAACCAGAGCCAACGGTCGGAATGGCGCAGGCATTTCGGGGGCAGCTTTTCGCATTCTGCTAAGCCTCATATACTTTATCCAGATGGCAAGAAATGTCACTATTCCCAGCACTACGAGAACCTTCATCAAGAAGATGTCTAACATTTGCTCATCATACCTTTCTGCAAAATAACTTCGAAGTTGGCTATGTTTCGCCTCGTGTCCATCTTGGCACGACTTTCTAGCAATTTACCGGCGAAACGACCCAGCAATGAGCCCGGCGCTGTATAAGCTGCGATATAAGTTGCCTTTGTGCCACTGCCTTGAGCCTCTAACTCGAAGGTCAGCAGCATTCTTCCCCCACAAAGCCTGTCGTCTCCCAGACGATTCTGTGTGGGCGCTCATATTCCACTATCTTGCGGCAAAATTCGACAGTTCTGCCCCCTGCTTTAGAGACCTATGTCCAGCTTGCCCCCACCGCTAGAGGTCTTTCCAGCCGACCCTTATTCTCAACGAAGTTGCTATTCCACGCTGACATGTTATCAGAATTAGCAATATAATCAAAGACATGTTTTGCTGATGCCTTGGTGTAAAAGCTCATCTTGATATAATCCATCTTTTTCCCCCTTAACCTATAGATGATACAACGCTAATCCGCCAGCTATCAGCAAAGGTATCACAACGGCGACTGCCGCCAAGCCCAGTAGCCCTCCGCCTAGAATAAATAACCCATCGTTGCTCGCCAGCCCAAAACCCATAAGAAAGATGGGAAAGGCGAGAATGGCATTGGTGCCTGGAATAGGCATTAGCATAACAAGAGCTACAACAAGGATTACCATGCCCATAAGGAATCTAAAAAGCCTTCTTTCACCCAGATTTTCAAGGCGCGGCTTCGAGAACCTCTCAATCCTTCTCAAGAAAGGAATCCCCCTCTTTTGGATAGCGGCAATTATTCTTGGGCTTATGTTTTTGTTGCGAACCCTCTGGGGTAAGAAAGGACGGCTTCTGTTCATCATTATCTGAAGGGCCAACAGAATAATAAGCAAAGTGAAAGGAGCAGTAAATCCGCCTGCCGGAAAGAGGAACGCTGTCAGTAAAGACACTGCTACAAGCAGGAAGCCAATCCCTCTCCCGGACATTGTATCCAAAAGCTCTCCCACCTTGACCCCGTTGGGGTTAGCAGCCTTGATGATGTCTTCCAATTCTAGGGATAATTTCTGCATCTTTTTGCCTCTCACACCTTCCTCAGCACTGTTCTTCCCCCTTACAAGGAAGCTCGAGTCCCTCTAGTCCCGCAACTACAACTTCCTCGTCAATTATGTCACTCCAATTCCCAGCTCCTCCTAAGGGTAAATCAAAGGGATAATTGAAACTCCCCCCTAGCTCCTTTTCCTCTTTCGGTCTCTATATTTTGTCAAGCAGTCGTGGCTGCAGAAGGTAAACCCATCTTCCACAAAACGCAGCCATCCAGTGGCTTTTTTGCCGTATATAGCGCAGTAACTTGACCTTCTCGCCTCCCGGTCTTCATACTCCCGAACACAAGCTTGGCTACAGAACTTAAGCTCCCCTTTGCTCCAGGTTATCCTGCCCAGTTTTTGCCACAAAGGGCACACTTTGCCATCTTAGCCTCCCGAACTTTACTAAAATAAACGCCTTCTATTTCCCTTGTTTGTTTCATATCCTTGTCTTTACTTTGATTGGGTGCAGCCTGCATATTTTAGTTACAAGATATTCTAAAATTTGCCTTGCGTCAAGTTTGGCTAGAGTCCAATTGGAATACCGCAGTTATGTCTGGCATCTTCTCTTGGGGCAGATTGCCTTTCAAATACCAACTGCTTGGATGACAAAAGTCCTAGATTGCTGCGCGGAGTTTATCCTGAGCGGTGAGATTCTTAGCTCCACTCAGAATGACAAGAAGCGAAGGGCTCACAATGACACGGGTGGGCTCAAAATAACAGGAAGCGAGGGGCTCAGAGCCTACAGAAAGCGCCTAACCTAGAAGTCGAGGCAGGTGGATAAAAGCGCAACTATCAGCTATAATGGGTTAAGCTGTGCCTGCTCTCTATGTTATCGCTACTCCTATTGGCAATCTGGAGGATATCTCTTTGCGCGCCTTGCGCCTTTTGAAGGAGGTGAGCCTCATTGCTGCTGAAGATACACGCACGGCGCGACACTTGCTTAACGCTCATAATATAAAGACCCCCGTGACTAGTTACCATGAGCACAGTAAACAAGCCAAACTCGATTATCTATTGGGTTGTCTTGAGGGAGAGGACGTGGCTTTAGTTTCTGAAGCTGGCATGCCAGGGCTAAGCGACCCCGGTTATGAGCTTATTGTTGCTGCTATTGACCGTGGGATCATGGTAGTGCCTGTTCCTGGCGCTTCGGCGGTGATTGCTGCTTTAGCGGTTTCCGGGCTGCCAACTGACCAGTTCCTTTACCTCGGTTTTCTGCCTCGCCGTCATGGGCAGAGACAGCGTCTTCTTAATTCTGTAGCTGGAGAGTCAAGAACTATAGTGGCTTTTGAGGCTCCACATCGCCTCGAGGAAACACTGAGTGATATTCAGGAGATTTTAGGAGATAGGCGACTGGCGGTATGCCGTGAGCTTACTAAGGTTCATGAAGAGGTCTTCAGAGGCAGGGTGAGCCAGGCGAGGGAGCATTTCACTGAGACGAAAGGAGAGTTCACTTTGGTTATTGATGGTAAGCCTCGCGGGGAGATTGAGGTTACTGCAGATGTGAGAAGAAAGCTACGAGAGCTTTGTCACCAGGGGATTGGCGCTAAGGAGGCAATATCTCAAATGTCTGAGCTTAGTGGCTTACCGAGAAGAAAGCTCTATCAAGCTTGGCTAAAATTCAAGTGAGTGTTCAGCCACTCCCTATGTCACCCTGACCCTGAGTGGAACGAAGGTGAAGGAGCTCCGAGATTCTTGGTTCGCGGAGTTTACCCTGAGCGAGATTCTTCCCCTTCACGGAGCCTGTCCTGAGCGCCATGAGATTCTTCGCTACGCTCAGAATGACAGGGGGAGCGAAGGGTTCTTCAGAATGACACTATGGTGGATGGTTACAAATTTAAGAAAGGGGGATTAAAATGCGCAGTGGTTGTATTGCTGTATGTAAGGTTCAATGTGACGGCTGTCACAGATTTCTTGAATATGGAGAGCGCTATTTAACAATTGATGAGGAGGAAAGGAAGAAGCAGCATCTTTGTGTTGATTGCTGCCTGAGCCGGGGTTACGCTTCCTATAGAGAGGGAAAAGGAGAGCGAATAATTACCTTCTTCCCCAAAGACTAATATCGTCGCTAGCTACGAGGCACGCCTCCCTTTGTTATTGCGAGGAGCAATAGCGACGAAGCAATCTCAGGAAGGGATTGCCATGCCTTTATACCTCGGTCGTGGACAAGCCCCGACCCTACGACAAGGGAAATCCTAAGCGCGAAACTTAAACAACATCAAAAATTAAAGATCAAAAATCAAAATGACAAATCAAAACTCAAAGTTTTAATTTTTGCTCTGTATTTTTGCATTTTGATTTTTGATATTTGTTAGGATTTGTTTAGGCTTTAGATATTCGAATTTAGAGTTTAGATATCAACAATCGTAGTGGCGGGGTTCATCCCCGCCTTTGAGATTGCCACGCTGTCCATTCGCACTGCTCAGAGCTTCGACTCGCCGCAATGACATAGAGATATTAATAGTTTACAATAGGATGGCTTTTAGGAGAAGTTTTTGAGTGAGCAAATTTTTATAGGTGTTGCTTGGCCTTATGCTAATGGCCCTCTGCATTTAGGACATATCGCCGGGGCTTATCTGCCAGCGGATATTTTTGCTCGGTATCATCGTCTTAAGGGCAATGATGTACTGATGGTTTCGGGCAGCGATCAGCATGGGGCGCCAATTACAATTCGCGCCGAACAAGAATCTACCACACCGCAAGAAATAGCGGCTAAATACCATCGGCAATTTCTTGATTGCTGGCAGAAGCTAGGCATCTCATTTGACCTGTTCACCACCACCCACACTGCAAATCACGCTCAGGTTACCCATGATATATTTCTTACTTTGCTCAACAAGGGATATATTTACAAGGATAAAATGCTTCAGGCTTATTGTCCCAAGTGCCAGCGTTTTCTTCCAGACCGCTATTTGGAAGGCACCTGTCCCAATTGTGGCTTTCCCAAAGCGCGGGGTGATGAATGTGATGAATGCGGCAAGCCTTTAAGTTCTTCGGAGCTTGAGGAGGCTCACTGCTATTTGTGTTCTACTCCAGTTCGTTTTGAATCCTCGGAGCACTTCTTTTTACGCCTTAGTTCTTTTCAGGATAAGTTGAAGGCGTGGATAAAGGAGCAGACTTACTGGCGGCGTAGTGTGCTTGGCACAGCATGGAATTTTTTGGATGAAGGGTTAAAAGATAGGGCTATAACTCGTGACTTAGATTGGGGAATAGCTATACCGCAATCAGGATTTGAGCATAAGCGAATTTATGTGTGGTTTGAGGCAGTTATCGGTTATTTATCAGCAAGTAAGGAGTGGGCAAAATTACATGGCGATGATTTAGCCTGGCAGGCTTTCTGGCAGGGTGATAGTAAGAGTTTTTATTTCATTGGTAAGGATAACACTTTTTTCCATGCGCTTGTTTGGCCAGCGATGCTGATGGGTTATGGCGGTCTGAATCTTCCTTATGATGTTCCTGCCAATGAATTTTTGACCATTGAGGGCAGGAAACTTTCTACGAGCCGAAATTGGGCTGTTTGGCTTCCTGATTATCTCGAGCGGTACGAGCCAGACTCTCTGAGGTATGCCTTAGCAGCAAACATGCCTGAGGCTAGTGATAGCGATTTTTCCTGGCGTGAATTCCTTCGTCGCAATAATAATGAACTGGTAGCTACCTATGGCAATTTAGCTCATCGTGTTCTTACCTTTGCCTATCGTAATTTCAATGGAGCCGTGCCCACACCAGGTGAGCTCGATGGACAAAGTCAGGAGTTGCTTCATAAGTCCGAGGCTACTCTAGGCAATGTGGACAGTTTGCTTTATCGTTGTAACTTTAAGGGGGCGCTGGGAGAGGCTATGTCTTTGGCTCAGGAAGCTAATCGATATCTTGATGAGCAAGCTCCGTGGAAGATGATTAAGAAGGAGCCACAAACTTCAGCTAAATCTGTCTATACTATTT
This sequence comes from uncultured Dehalococcoidales bacterium, assembly GCA_964585315.1. Classification (GTDB taxonomy): domain Bacteria; phylum Chloroflexota; class Dehalococcoidia; order GIF9; family AB-539-J10; genus JAUWQI01. Next base: position 6,905 of record CAZPDE010000025.1, read on the forward strand.
TGTCCCTGTTGGCAACCTTGAAAACCATTTTCTATCCTTTTCTTCCCTTCAGCTCTGAGAAGCTTCATAAGTTTCTTGGCTTCGATGGTAGTGTGAAAGAAGCAGGGTGGAAACTCCAGCCACTACCTCCAGGACAGAAGCTTCGCCAACCACAGCCATTGTTTGTCAAGTTAGATGACAGCATCGTGGCTCAAGAAACCAGTCGAATTGGTTCTGTATCTATAGGTATCGGGCAAAAATGATTATCCCAGATAATGCACGAGGTATCTGAATCATTGCAAAAATGACACGAAAATGAAGCTAAATGCATAATTTGGGATTATAATATGTCATTTCGAGGAGCGTAGCGGCGAAGCGATCTCAAGACATGAGTGCATAGATTGCTTCGCGGAGTTTATCCTGAGCGAGATTCTTCGCGGAGCCTGTGCTGAGGAACGAAGCGCTCAGAATGACAAGCAGCGAAGGGCTCGCAATGATAGGGAAAAAATGAGGTGAAGAATCTCGTGGAACTTGATGCTATCTATGAACCTATCCAGCAAGATCTGAAGGAGCTTGAGCAGAAGCTAAGGGCGGCTATAGATGTTGATGTCCCTATTTTATCTCAGCTACTGGATTATGTGCTGAAGAGTAGTGGTAAAAGAATTCGCCCCGCTATCACCCTGTTTGCCGGGAAGTTGAGCCATTATGATTTAGACCTTCTTTTGCCTACAGCAGCAGCCATAGAATTTCTTCATTCAGGCAGCTTAGTTCATGATGATGTCGTGGATAACTCGGCAAAGCGTCGTGGCAAATTAACGGCCAACAATCTATGGGGCGACACGAATGCTGTGCTCCTCGGTGACTACCTTTTTGGTAAGGCTCTTAGCTTAGTGGCGGCTGTAGGAAATATCAGGGTTGTAAAACTTTCTAGCTTGACAATCATGAAAATTGTTGGTGGTGAATTAAGGCACAAAGTAGCAGTCAGCAATCAGCAATCAGCAATTAAGGAAGCTCGCCATAATTACTATTGCTGGATTGGCGCCAAGACTGCCTGTCTTTTTTCCGTAGCCGCGGAATCAGGAGCGATTTTAAGTCAAGCCCCTGAGGAGGCAATCCAAGCGTTAAAAGATTATGGGTATAATTTTGGCATGGCATTTCAAGTGGTAGATGATATTCTGGATTTTATCGGGGATGAAGCAGATCTGGGTAAACCTCTGGGCTCTGATTTAAGCCAAGGAATACTGACTCTGCCAACAATACTTTTTCTGGAACGCTATCCTGAAGATGGTGTAGTTAAGAGAGCGATGGGAAGTAACGATACGCTAGCCTTAAAGTTAGCTATAGAAAGGATTAGTCAATCGGTTATTATACCAGGATGTTTCGACATCGCCGCCAATTTTTGCTATCAAGCTTGTCTGAGCTTGAAAAACTTGCCTGATTACCCCTCTCGTTCACATCTAGTAGATCTAGCCCACTACGCTGTGCAGCGGAAGAAATGATAATGCTTTTAGTTTGGAGTTGCTTGTGGCGTTAGCCCTTCAAATAGCCGATTAATCTCTGGCTCCTCTAGAGTTTCATGAATAATAAGTTCCTCTGCTAGTTGTTTTAATTTTTCTTTCTTCTCGGTCAGGGTTTTCTTGGCAGTATTGTAGGCGCGTTGAATGATGTTATGCACCTCTTCATCAATCTCTTGGGCTACCTTTTCTCCATAGTCCCTTTGTTCACTGATCTCGCGCCCCAGAAAGACGAGTCCCTGTTTTTGCCCAAAGGTTCTCGGACCTAATTTCTCGCTCATACCATATTCAGTAACCATTTTTCTCGCTAGCTTGGTTGCTTGCTCTAAATCATTTTGCGCCCCGGTAGTTACCTCTCCGAAAGTAATCTCCTCAGCAGCACGTCCACCCAAGCTTACTGCCAATCTATCATCAAACTGAGACTTAGTCCATAGATGGTGCTCTTCAGTCGGCAGAAAGCGTGTCCACCCTCCCATCATTCCACGGGCAACGATGGAAATTTTGTGTACCGGGTCAGCATTAGGCAACATCTTGGCGGTTAAGGCGTGTCCACTTTCGTGATAGGCGATTATCTCCTTTTCCTTAGCGCTTATCACACGGCTTTTCCTTTCTGGACCAGCGATAACCCGGTCAGCGGCATCCTCAAGCTCCTTTAAGGTAATATCTTCGCGATTGCGTCGGGCAGCTAAAATAGCGGCTTCATTAATTAAGTTAGCCAGATCAGCGCCACTGAAGCCCGGTGTTCCTCTAGCTATTATTTCCATGTTGACTTCTTTGGCTAGTGGCTTGCCCTTGGCATGTACCTCCAAAATGGCTTTGCGACCATTTATATCAGGCAAATCAATGACGATATGGCGGTCAAAGCGACCGGGACGTAGTAAGGCGGGGTCAAGGATATCGGGGCGATTGGTGGCAGCCATGACGATGACGTTGGTATTGGTATCAAAGCCATCCATTTCAGCCAAAATTTGATTTAGAGTTTGCTCCCTCTCATCGTGTCCCCCGCCTAAGCCAGCGCCACGGTGTCTGCCTACAGCATCAATTTCATCCACAAAAACAAGACAAGGTGCACTGCGCTTAGCTTGATCAAAGAGGTCTCTGACTCTGGCAGCGCCAACGCCAACAAACATCTCCACAAATTCGCTGCCACTGATAGAATAGAAAGGCACTTTAGCTTCCCCAGCTATGGCTTTAGCCAATAATGTCTTGCCTGTTCCTGGTGGGCCTACCAGGAGTACACCTCGGGGTATGCGCCCCCCTAAGGCATGGAATTTCTGTGGTGATTTAAGAAATTCAACTACCTCTTGAACCTCTTCCTTTGCCTCGTCAGTTCCGGCAACATCGGCGAAAGTCACAATGGGCTTGTTGTCGGAACTTAAGCGCGCTCGGCTCTTAGCGAAGTTGAAAGCCTGGTTACCTGCGCCACGGGCTGAGCGGAAGAAGAAATAGAATAATACCCCCAGCAACATAATGGGCAAAACGACTGTTAGTGCTATCATTCCCCAGTCACGGCCAGTAGGTTTAACATCAATTCTTATTCCCCCTTCTCCGATGGCTATGCCCTGTTCTGTAAGATAATTACGCAAATCATCGGTGCCACCTACAAACGCTGCTTTAATTATGGCTTTGTCACCTTTTAAGCCGATAAGGGCGCCACCATCTTGTCTGATAGTATCAATTTCCCCTTGTTTGGCTTTATCGATGAACTCTGGCAAACTTATATTTTCAGGACCGCTACCATGCGGCAGAAAGGCAAACACGAGAGCCAATGCCACTACTAAGAGCAATAAATAGAAAAATCCGCTGTGCCACCACTTCGATCTCATATTTTTATTATAGCAGAGATACTTCAAATAGAAAAACCAACCCCCGCCTCATTCATAACCCATCATAGAGGTCGTTCAAAAATGTCTAAAATTGAACAAGAAATCAAAATTAAACAGCCTAACCATAACATAGTGGATAAAAGAGCCTTGGCTAAACTTTGCTGAAAGTGGTATAATTTAAATCAAAGGAGGTGGATGCCTTTCTGGAAGCGGAAGAGATAGCCCGCCTAGCTACAGAAGTTGCCTCTGAAAAGCAAGCAAACGATATTGCTATGCTAGATGTAAGAGGTGTGTGTTCATTTGCGGATTACTTTGTTATTTGCACCGGAGACACCAAGCGTCATATTGAAGCTATTTGGCATGGTATCGATGGGATGATGAAGCACAGAGGTATTGCCTCCCATCATAATGAAGGGACCTCTGACTCAGGTTGGATACTTGCTGACCTTGGTTCGGTCATTGTTCATATATTTGCCCCGCCAGAGCGAGATTATTACCAACTGGATAGGCTTTGGGATAAAGCGATTCCGGTGGTTAGGATTCAGTGAGTTTAACTAATCCATTTATCAATCTCTCTATCATAGTCGAAAATTTCCTTTTCTGAGAAGAACAGGTTTATTTCCTTAGAGGCGTTTCCCACCGAGTCGGAGCCGTGGATTAAATTATGTCCGATATCGATGCCGAAATCACCTCTAATAGTGCCAGACCTGGCTTTGGACGGGTCGGTTTCCCCCATCGTTTGCCTTATTATCTCTACAGCGTTTTCTCCATGGAAGATGATGGCGATGATAGGGCTAGAGGTGATGAAATTTACTAACCCATCGAAGAAGGCTTTGCCTTTATGAACAGCATAATGGCGCTGAGCTAAAGCTTTATCCATGTGCAGCATTTTCACAGCCACGATTTTGAGCCCTCTTCTTTCAAGGCGAGAAATGATTTCACCTGCCAATCCTCTTTGAATGGCATCGGGTTTGATAAGCACTAAACTTCTCTCCATTCTTAATTGGCTCCTTTTACACCCTGTGGATTAAGGTGATTAAATCCACCTCTTCCAAAGAATTAACCACTTTGTCAGCTTCATTCAATTCTTCTCTAGGGTGAGTATTGGTTACAGCTAGACATCTCATTCCGGCAACCTTGGCTGCTTTAACACCAAAGGGGGAGTCTTCAATTACAATGCAATCCTTGGGCTCAGCCCCTAGTTTTTCAGCAGCTAAAAGATATATTTGCGGGCTTGGCTTGCTTTCAGCTACCTCGTGCCCACAAACAACGCAATCAAAGTATCCTCCTCCTATGTCAAGTTCGCCAGTGACAAAATCAATATTTTCCTTTGGCGCCGAAGAGACTAAAGCTAGCTTAAAGGTTCCTTTCTTAATTGTATTCAGTAGTTTAATTACTCCAGGAAATGGTTTAATATTTCCTCTTGCCTTGCTTCGGAACACACTTTCTTTTTCCTGGGCTAAGATTTTGATATCTTCCTCATAAAGTTCCCCTCCGAGAACTTGTCGGGTAATGAAGTCATTTCTGGCGCCAAAAAGCTTAATAAAATTTTCCTCAGCAAATCTTACCCCTCTTTCAGCAAAAATCTCTTGCCAAGCAGCAAAGTGGAACAAGTTAGAATCAACGATAACCCCATCCATGTCCCAGAGAATTGCCTTTTTCGACCGTCTCCAAACATAGAATAAAGAGCCGCTTTCAGCTATAACTGAGTTGTCTTTAAGGGCAAGCACTCCCTTGGTTTCCACTAGCCGTTTTGTCAGTTTGGTGACCCATGCGGAAATTTGGATTGGCTCTCCGATAGGCGCCACTTGCCTAAATCTTAGCTCGCTTTTGGCGGTAACGCCAAAATCAATCCCATGGCAGAGGATGGCGTAAGCAGTTATTTCATCGAGAAGGGTGCAGAGAATACCGCCATGAACCACATTACTCCAGCCTTGGTGGTATTCCCCCGGGGTGAACTCAGCCCAGACCTTTTCTCCATCGTAAACAGGTTTCAACTTTAGCCCTATGGGATTGTCCTCGCCGCAGGCAAAACAAAGTCTGGTCCCGGAAATCTCAAAGTCTAATTTGGGAATTTTCACTTATTATCCTCCTCTCCTTGAGTTTCTTTAGCTTAACAACCCATCTATCATTCTGAGCTCCTCCCCCTATGTCATTCTGAGCGTAGCGGAGAATCTCTAATGCTCTTTAGACCCTTCGCTTCGCTCAGGGTGACAGGAGGTATTTCTCCTTAGGTTTTGTTATATGGGGATGGCGAAGGTATAGAGGTTGCAAAGTGGCTAAGTCATCGTGCTCTCCTGTGCTAAGCTTTTGCCAACCCAACATAGCTAAGAAACCGGCTCGGCGTAATCTAATAAAAGGTTGTGGTATTATAGCTTTTTTGCCCAAATTTTGCCTTAGTTCATCTACTATGTTTGAAGGGATCTCACCACAAAAAAGCGTCTCCTGTGGAATTTGCTGGCACAAAGCCTCAACAGTAGTTAAATGCTCTTTCTCCAAGCAATGCCATTCATTATCCTTTTGCTGATAAAGCGCAGTAGCAATTTCCTCGCGGCCAGCTTTGTGAATGGGACATAACAGAAAGTCAGTATAAGCAAAGGGGTAAGCTTCAGCTTCTAGGGTGCTTATACCAAGCAAGGGAATGTTTAAGGAGAAAGCCAATCCCTTAGCTGTGCTTATTCCCACCCGTAGCCCATTAAAACTCCCGGGACCTTTAGCTACAATGATTGCTTCTATGAAGCTTGGCTCTATCTTAGTTTGTTCAAGCAGACGAAGCAAATTTGGCAGCAATTCTACAGTGTGATTTTGTGCTGATTGCCAGGTTGATTCGGTTAAAATCTGCCCCTTATGGGCTAAAGCAACGCTGGCAGTATCAGAGGAAGTGTCTATGGCTAACTCCATGTTAAAGAAATCCTAAATAACCTTAAACTCTAAATTCTAAGCTCTAAATCCTAAACAAATTGAGATTGCTTCGTTCCTCGCAATGACATTATTCAAATACCCAATTTGCCCTTTGGGCAAAATCAGTTGAACTTATTTAATTCCTCCCCTCCACCCCCTTTTTGCCTTTGGCAATTTGTTTTGAATTTTGGTTATTAGTGCTTTGACATTGTTTAGAATTTAGAATTTCTAGGCATTTTCCTGTCATTTTGAGTTGTTCTATTAATTCTAAATAACGCTCACCTTGAGCTTTTAGGCAAATGATGCGTTGTGTCTCAGAGTCAGGAATATAGTTTAGAGTGATAAATAAATTATCATGGGGCAATACCTGTAGCCCTTTCTCTGCCCACTCAACTACGCAAACTCCATTGCCATGAAGATATTCCTCCAGCCCCAGGTCGGCAATTTCCTCGATGTGGTCGAGGCGGTAGAAATCAATGTGGTATAAGGGAAGCCGGCCATGATACTCCCTGACTATGACAAAAGAAGGACTGAAGGCGTATTCTTCTACATCCAGCCCCTGAGCGATGCCCTGGACAAGGCAGGTTTTCCCTGTCCCCAAATCACCCTCGAGAAGAAAAGTATCACCCATTTGGGCTAGTTTACCCAAGTAGCTTCCTACAAGCTGAGTTTGCTCTGGGCTATGCGAATTTAGCTTCAAGGATTTTGACTCCAAAAGTGCTCCCACCCTCCCATTTCATAAGGGATAACATTTCCTTTACTGTCTACCAAGGTCACTTGATTCGGCAAGGTTTCCTCTGTTATATCACCAATTACAGTTACAGGATAGTTTAGAGCACGCTTAACCTGCTCTATAATAGTTTTGTTAGCGGTAAAAAGCAGTTCGTAGTCTTCTCCACCGCGTAAAGCTAGTTGCTCATAGTTAGGAAAGTTTGCTTTGACCAAGGGGTGCACAGGCACTTGCTCTATTTTTACCCTGGCGCTCACTTTGCTAGACTGGCATATATGATTGAGGTCAGCAACAAGACCATCACTTATATCTATGGCACTTTTAACTCCTTGCTTAACTAAAATCTGTCCCTCTTTCACCTTTGGCGTGGGCTGAAGGTGACCATGTCTCAAAACATTGCTTGTTTCGGGGTCTAAGCTGATTTTTCCCTTGAGCATTTCTAAGCCGGCTGCTGATAATCCCAGGTATCCTGTGACAGCTATCTGTTGGCCGGACATGGCGGTTGAACGTCTAAGTATCGATTTGTCTTTGGAGCAGCCTATGACAGTGATGGTGACAACAACATTAGGAGCAGCAGCCAGATTACCTCCAGCTATAGCCACCCCAAATTCCTCAGCTAGAGGCAACATGCCAGTAATAAATTGGGAGATATTTTCCACTTCGAGCTCTCCAGGCAACGCCAGGGAAAGTAGAGCATACCGGGGGATGCCACCCATGGCAGCTATATCGCTTAAATTTACTGCTAACGCTTTCCAGCCCAATTCTTCCCAGGTCACAATGTTTAAGTCGAAGTGTATATCTTGAACCATGGTATCTGTGGTAGCCAACTGAATGTGGTTATCGCTTTTCCACGCAGCAGCGTCGTCACCGATGCCAACTAAAAGTTGCTGCCACGAAGCCTGCTGGGGGGTTTTGAGTTTATCGGTGATGCTGTGTATAAGGTCAATTAAGCCAAATTCTCCGAGCTCACATAGCTTCATTGTTTGGCTATTATAGCACTTTAACAATGTAGCTTGTAAGTGCTATAGTTGGCTACTGTGAGGCATGCTATTTTGGGCGATATTCATGGCAATTTAGTTGCCTTTCAAGCTGTTCTCAATGACATAAAAGCTAAAGGGGGATTTGATGAAATATGGTGTTTGGGTGATATAGTGGGCTATGGTCCTGAGCCTCATGCTTGTATTAAGCTCCTGCGTGGTTACAATCATATTTGTGTTGCTGGCAATCATGATTGGGCAGCTATTGGCAAAATTGATACCTCCGACTTCAATCCTAGCGCTGCCCAAGCTTGCCAATGGACAGCAAAGCAATTAAGCGAGGAGGATGTAGATTATTTACAAAAGCTTCCTGACAAATTAATACGCGGTGATTTCACCCTGGTTCATGGCAGTCCACGCCAGCCTGTCTGGGAATATTTGCTATCGGTGGGTGATGCATGTGATAATTTTAGCTATTTCGACACCAGATTTTGCCTTGTAGGTCATTCTCATATGCCGCTAATTTTTTTGCAGGACGAAGGTGGTAATTGTTTTGCGGCAAAATTTCCTGATAAAATAAAATTAAGCTCGGGAAGCCATCGCTTAATCGTTAATCCTGGTGGTGTAGGGCAACCTCGTGACGGCGATCCCAGAGCCAGCTATGCTATTTATGATAGCGACGCTCAGATTATGTATCATTATCGTGTTAATTATGATATAAATACTACTCAAAGGGAGATGATGAAGCATAAATTACCACAATCCTTGGTTTACCGCTTAAATTATGGTCGTTAGTGTGTTATACTAAAAGGGAATTTGGTATCAGACGAGTAAAATGTGTAATTATGAATTAGTGGTTATAATCAGCCCTGAGGTTGATGAAGAGGGCATGTCTAAAGTCATAGATAAAGTAGGCAGGTCCATTAGCGACCAAGGTGGCATAGTGGATGGGGTAGATAAATGGGGGAGAAGGAAGTTAGCTTATCCGATAAAGAAGTTTATGGAGGCTAATTATATCTTGACGCGCTTTAAGTTAGAGCCAAAGTCGATTAAGGAGGTTGAAGCAGAGATTAAGGCTTCAGAGGAGATTCTACGGCATCTCGTGGTGAAAGCGGAGGATTGATATGGCAAGCTTAAACAAAGTTATGCTTATTGGCAATTTAGGTCGTGACCCTGAGATGAGGTTTACACCCGATGGGAAAGCGGTTACTTCTTTTAGCATGGCTACTAGTAATCGCTACACCACTTCTGCTGGAGAGAGTAGGGAGGAAACCGATTGGTTTAGAATTACTGTTTGGGGCAAGCAAGCTGAGAGTTGCAATCAATTCTTAACTAAAGGGAAGCAAGTTTATGTTGAAGGAAGATTGCATGCTCGCGATTGGCAAGGACAAGATGGACAGATGCGTACCAGCCTTGAGGTAACAGCAAATCGAGTGCTTTTTCTTGGCGCCAGGGCTACAGCCGCTCTTCCTGAGGAGGGTGAGATCGAGCCTGAGGACTTGCCCTTTGACTAAAATAAAAGAGAGGGAAAATTTTGGCTGATGTTAGGAGACTGACCACTACTGGGAGGGTAAGGGAGAGGAAGAATTTCATTACCAAACCAGCGTTCTGTCCTTTTTGTGCCGGGAAAATGAAAATAGATTATAAGGAAGTTTCTGTGCTCTCTCGTTATGTTTCTAGTCGTGGTAAAATAGAGTCGCGGCACAGAACCAAGGCATGTGCTAAACATCAACGGCGTCTAGCACAAGCTATAAAGAGGGCTCGTTTTCTAGCCTTGCTACCTTATGCCCCAAGCCATATTTGGAAAACGAGAGGTGTGGGCTTGAGTCGTCGAATATCTTAAAGGGATTAGATGCCAAAGCGCACTTATCAGCCAAAGAAAATTTCTCGGAGGCGCAAATTAGGCTTTCGAAGCAGAATGGCTACTCGGTCTGGGAGGCGAGTGCTTAAGGCAAGACGCCTTAAAGGAAGGTGGAAGCTGACTCCAGATTAATGCTATTTTATGAAGGAATCTCAAGCCTTAACTAAGAGGGCACAGTATGTTTTAGTTTATCAACAAGGTAAAGTATGGGTAGATAGTTTATTAGTGATGAAGGCGTTGCCCAACGGTTTGAGCTTAAGGAGATATGGTTTTTCTGTGACCAAGAAAGTGGGCAAGGCAGTGCAGCGTAATCGGCTGAAGAGATTGCTTAGGGAGATAATGAGGGTGCAAGCGTTAAAATCGGGGTGGGATATCGTCTTTATTGTTCGCAAGAAGGCAGTTGATGCTGATTTTCATCAATTGGAAAGAGCAGTAACCAAATTGCTAGCCCAAGCCCAGTTATACACAGACAAGTAATGAAACAATTAGCGCTGGAGTTAATTAAAGTATATCAGACTACAGTGTCGGAAGTTACCCCTCATTCCTGCCGTTTCCAGCCTACATGCTCTCATTATGCCTGTGAAGCGATTGAGAAACACGGGTTTACCAAAGGTAGCTGGCTAACTATTAGGCGCTTAGCTCGCTGTAATCCTTTCTCTAAAGGTGGTTATGACCCTGTGCCTTAATCGTAATTCTAGATTATTGAAGTGAAACAAGTAAAGATATTATTCCTCGTTGTGTTTTCTCTTTTTGCCTTAATCCCGGCTTCTTGTATGCCTGGTAGTGGAACTCAACCAGCACAGGGATGGTCGGGAGTTGTCTTTCACGATGGCATGCTCTATGTGGGTTCCATGGATGGCAGTGTGATGGCGGTAAATTCGTCAACTCGGAATCTAGAGTGGTCTTATGTCATTGGTATGCACTCTAGTAGCGGCATGATGTCGTGTAGCCAAACATCTGTTCCAACTGCTATATATAGCACGCCAGCTGTGGATGGAGATTTGGTTTACATTGGTAGTTACAATGGTAGGATTCTGACATTGAGCACATCGGCTAGAAGCCAGGATTTGCCGTTTCCTCAAACAAGAGATGGGGAATGGCGTTACCCTAGAACAAATGAAGTAATCGGAAGCATAGTGGGTAGCCCGGTAGTAGGCGAGGATGCTATATATATAACCAATTCGAACGGCAAGGTATATTCTCTAGATAAGGAATTTGGTGATTTAAATTGGGAGTCGGACATTCTGGATGAGAAGCTATGGACAACCCCG
>CAZPDE010000026.1:0-17869 GCA_964585315.1 uncultured Dehalococcoidales bacterium
ATTTGGAGAACCTCAATACTCTACGCAACCTTTCAGAACTGGAAGCCACCAAAACATTAATTGAGACATTCAAGAAACAAATCAACGCCCTGACCGTGCAGGATAAAGGGGATGCCAAAATAAGTGATTCCATCAAATTACGCAAAACCCGCCCATTTGTAGTTAACGAGCAAGGGTATCTCATTCCGAAGAAGAGCGTATTCAACAAAATCATTGGCGACAGCCCCCTGGAATTGCAATTTGCCGGTTTCCTGGAGCGCTGCGATGATGTCATCTCGTATGTGAAGAACTACTTCGCTGTCCAATTCAAGATTGATTATGTCAAAGCGAATGGCGACATATCCAACTACTATCCTGATTTCATAGTGAAAGCCACCGACAAAGAGGTTTACATTGTCGAAACAAAGGGTCAGGAAGATTTAGACGTGCCGCAGAAAATGGAACGGCTCAAAGAGTGGTGTAAGGATATCAACAAAGCGCAATCTGAAATCAAGTATGACTTCGTTTTTGTGGACGAGGGAAGCTTCAATCAATATCAACCCAAGAGTTTCAGCTCGCTGGTAAATTCGTTCCGTCAATACAAAGATTGAAGGTAAGCGTTCAGCCACCCCTTGCGCTACCCCAACCTTCAATCCACGCAGCGATATTTAGCCCAACTTTACCAGGCAAATGACGGAAAGAGGAGATGCTGGAGGCGTCTCAGCTTCAATGATGGAGTGGATTGGGAATAAGCTGAAGCAGGACTGTCATTGTAGCCCCCATACACCAGATGCCTTTCAGAAAATCGAATGGGAAAAGAGAGGTTTTACTCAAGTCAATGGTAAACTTGGGGTAGAACTTTTAATTTTAATAGGTTCTCCCGTGACAATGATTTTCTCGCTTTTCTTCATGCTCTATTCCCTTCCCAAGCGAACCTGAATTTTGCTTGGGCTAACTCTATTTGAGTAATTCCCATATCCTACCTCCCCACCAATTGCTGCAATGCCAGCTTAACCTTTTCCTCCAGGCTCAACTCTTTGGAATCAGGAAGGTTGGAGACAGCCTGGATAGCTTCTCTCAGTGAATAGCCCAGGCTGGTTAAGGCAGCTATGGCATCGGTATTCTCTGGGGCTAAAGGCAAAGCCGCCTCTTTCCATTCCTTCTCCAGCTTGCCTTTTAGTTCAATAGCAAGGCGGCTGGCCATTTTTTTGCCAATGCCGGGCACCTGACTAATAAGCTCAGTATTACCACTGGTAATAGCCATAGCCAACTGCTGAGGATTCAAGGCAGAAAGTAGCGCTAAAGCCACCTTGGGGCCAACCCCAGAGACCGAAATAAGGTTTTTGAACAGAGCTAATTCTTCACTGGAGGCAAAGCCATAAAGAGAGACATTATCCTCTCTGAGGTGGAGATGAGTATAAAGAGAGACTTCATCACCAATAGCTCTAAGTTGGCTTAAAGTTGAACTATGAACATATACATGAAAACCTATTCCGCCAACATTAATAATGACTGAGTCTGTGCCACGATATTCCAGTTTTCCTTCTAATGTAGCTATCATTTCGGCATCCGCTCGGAGAGCCATTGACCAAAATGGCTCTGCTGAATATGGCAAATAGCTACAGCCAGAGCATCAGCAGCATCACTGGGTTGGGGGGGGTGAGGAAGCCCAAGCTGGATTTTTACCATTTCCTGCACTTGCTCCTTATCGCTTTGCCCATAGCTAGTTATCTGCTGCTTTACCTGAGTTGGTGAGTAATAGTAGACAGGTAATCCTTGGTTGGCTGCTGCCAGGATAGCTACAGCCTGCGCCCTGCCAATAGAGAATGCCGACTTTATGTTGCAGCCCATGAAGGGCTCCTCAATTGCTACTTCGTTTGGCTTATGCTCAGCAATAATCTTAGTTAGCCCATCATATAAAAAGCGCAGCCTTCCCTCTATGGGAATTCGAGAAGAGATTGTGAGTACCCCACAATCCACCAAATGCATTTCCTCAGTATCATCTATTATGCCATAGCCTAAATTTATAGTCCCTGGGTCAATGCCAAGAACGCGCATGCTATGCTCGACTGCGCAGCCCTTCTAAAGTAGCATCAGAGAAGTCGATATTGGAGAATACATGCTGCACATCATCTAGCTCTTCTAGTCCGTCGAGAAAGTTTAAGGTCTGAGTTGCTTCTTTCTCACTCAGTAACACTGTGGTCTTGGGTATCAGAGAGAGCTCCGCTGAGACAACATGCTTCGTCTCATTAATAACTTTTCTTATTCTTTCTAAATCCTGTGCTTGGGTGTAAATCTCAAGATAGCCCTCTTCTGTCTTAACATCCTCAGCACCAGCATCGATAGCCTGTAAGGCTATTTCTTCAGCCTCTGAGGCATCACTTTCCACAGTGAACACTCCTTTATTCTCGAACAGCCATGCCACGCAGCCACTTTCACCCAAGCTGCCGCCATGACGCATGAAAAAACGACGCACTTCCTGAATAGTGCGATTACGATTATCAGTTAAGGCTTTCACCAAAACTGCTACCCCATTTGGCCCATATCCCTCGATCGTCATCTCGATTAAATTAGATGCCTCATCCCCTCCGCTGCCACGCTTTATAGCTCTCTCAATATTATCCGAGGGCATGTTATTATCATGGGCCCTCTGTGCTGCCAACCTTAACTGGAAATTGGCTTCCAAGTTGGAGCCGCCTTGCCTTACCGCTATCGTGATTTCTCGAGCGAGCTTGGTAAATAGTTGCCCCCTTCTAGCGTCAGTAACCCCCTTTTGCCGTTTAATCGTTGACCACTTAGAATGCCCCGACATACTATCCCCCTATATGAATTCTAGCACTGCAAGCCTGAAAGGTAAAGCGTAACTGGACGCTGACCCACGCTGTCTCTTCACCAATAAGCGTGAAACTCCCTAAACCTTGGTGTTAGCAGCTATTTTATTATTCCAGAGAAATATTCTCATCCTGGGATTATTGAGGTTATGATACCCATAAGCCATACATCAGGTTGTATGAAAAAGTAGCCTTGAAACGGAACACCTATATGTCCTCACGTTTTACAGGGAAATAGCCAAGAGATGCGCGAGTCCTAGGCTAAGATGCCAGAAATAAGCTATACTTATGTCAGACTAGCCATTTTCAATATCATTTAAGGAGGCGCAATCATGGACATTGTTGAGCAAATGAAACATTTTATGGAGCCGAGGTCAATCGCCATTATCGGGGCAACAAGGTCTACTGGACAAGGCTCATTTAATATTGCGGAGAACCTATTAAATTGTGGTTTCGCTGGGAAAATTTATCCGGTAAATCCTAAGACGGACCAAATTGTGGGGCTCAAGGCTTATCCTAATGTGAAGGTTATCCCTGAGGATATCGACCTGGCAGTAATAGTCACTCCACGCAACACAGTTCCTCAATTTGTCAAGGAGTGCGTTGAAAAAAAGGTAAAGGCGATAATAGTTATCGCTCAGGGATTTGCCGATGCTGATGAAGAGGGCAAAGCGCTGCAAGCCCAGATAGTTGGGATTGCTAAAGAGGGAGGGGCAAGGATAATGGGCCCTAATACCTTTGGAGTGGTTAATGCCTTTTTCAACTTGAGCACTACACTTCCACCATTTGAGATAGAAAGAAATCCAATAGGAGTCATTTCGCAAACAGGCCTTTTCTTTATTGGTTTCCCAAGATTGAGATTCGGTAAAATTATTGACCTGGGCAACGCTTGCGACATTGATATTGCTGATGCCTTAGCCTACTTTGAAGATGACCCAAACATTAAAGTAATCGCATTGTATATCGAAGGCATTCAGAAAGGCAAGAAATTTCTCCAAGCGGTGACTCGAGTTACAAAGAAAAAGCCAGTTATTGCCCTCAAGGGAGGCAAGAGTGAAACAGGAGCCAAAGCAGTCCAATCCCACACTGGCTCACTGGTAGGCAAAAACGAAGTATATGAGGCTGTTTTTAACCAGCATGGCATAATTTCCGCATCTGATATTGAGGAAGTTGAGGATTTATCTCTAGCCTTTTTACGACTTCCCTTAATGAAAGCAAGACGGCTGGCTGTTATGGCTTGGTCTGGCGCTTCAGGGATTTTCGCTGCAGATGCCAGTGAAAGGTATGGGCTAGAGTTAGCTAAACTATCTCCAGCTACTGTGAGCAAGATTAGACCACTATCCCCCCCTTGGCTTTCTATTGCTAATCCTATAGATTTATGGGCTAGCATTGGACTCAATCCTGAGCCTAAGAGTCTCAAACAACGGATCCAGGTAGTTCTGGAAGCACTTCTAGCTGAGGAAAACGCTGATGCTGTTATGGCTATTATCCCAGATTTTATGGACCTGTTTGGAGAATATGGAGATATTTCTTCCTTGCTCCTTGAAGCCGCTGATACCCTTGAACACCGTCCACTTGTTTTCTGTCCACTTGGACCTCAAGGTAAGTTATTTGCCAAGATAGAGCAAAATAATAGGGTAGCCATTTTCCCCAGCTGTGAACGGGGAGTACGTACTCTAGCTAAACTGTGGAGCTATACCCAGAGATTATCAAATAGTAATATTGATAAAAGGACATGAGTTTCCACATAATCACTTCAGGCGCTATTACCTCGGTTTCAGGCTTTCTGGCTGGAGCAATCCATGCTGGAATAAAAAGTAAGGGCGAGCTTGACCTGTCTATTCTTTACTCTGAAGCGCCTAGCGCTGCTGCCGGCGTTTTTACTACCAATCGAATTAAATCAGCTCCGGTTATCCTGTCACAAAGACATCTATTGAAAAGGCAAGCACAAGCAATCGTGGTAAATTCAGGCTGCGCCAACGCTTGCGTAGGTGAGCGGGGACTGGCAGATGCCTCGGAGATGGCAAGATTGACAGCAGCAAAGCTAGATATGCTGCCAGAAGATGTCCTTGTAGCTAGCACAGGTGTAATCGGAATACCATTACCTATGGCCCGAATTAAAACTGGAATTGAGAAAATAAGGCTTCACCAAGGAGGTCATGATTTTGCCAGGGCAATAATGACTACAGACACTAAGCCTAAGGAGATAGCAGCTAAGGTTGATATGGGGGGAGCTAAATTTACTATCGCCGCGGTAGCTAAAGGAGCGGGCATGATACATCCTAACCTGGCTACCATGCTTTGTTTTATAACCACCGATGCGTTAGTAAATATTGACTTTCTCCAAACAGCGCTGCAAAAAGCAGTGGATACCTCTCTTAACATGGTCAGCATCGATGGCGAGACCAGCCCTAGCGATTGTGCATTTTTACTAGCTAATGGCTTGGCTGGCAACGAAATGATTAGTTTTGATAATGGCGAAACTTTTCAGGAAGCTTTAAATGAGGTTTGTGTTTATTTGGCTAAGTCTATAGCCCGAGATGGCGAGGGAGCAACCAAGCTTATCGAAATTACCGTGGAGGGAGCTACCAAGCATGCTGAGGCTCGCCAGGCAGCCCGAACCATCGCCAGCTCACCACTGGTAAAGACAGCAATACACGGCAATGACCCCAATTGGGCACGTATTGTGGCTGCTCTGGGGCGAAGCGGAGTAGCAGTAAGAGAGGACAAATTGGATGTTTATTTAGATAATATGTGTGTTATGAAACAAGGTTGCCCCACCTCCTTTAGCAACGAAGAAATGCGAATAGCTTTGGGCAATAGTGATAATGTGCTCATCAGGGTATGCCTTAATTTAGGAAATGGCAAAGCTACTGCCTGGGGCTGCGACCTATCTGAAGAATATGTTAGGATAAATAGCGAGTATACAACATAGGAGATGTGATTAGAGATGGCACTCCCAAAAGAAAAGGATATAGAACTCCCGCTACTTCTTGAGATTTACAATATGGGGGGCGAGGTAGGACTTCAAGACCATCCAAAACTCTACAAGCAAGTTGCGTCACACTTTCCAGCCATCACTCCGCAGGACCTAAAAGAAACGTTACCCAGCAGTGGGGCAAATAAATTTGAGAACAGGGTTGAATGGGCAAGGTTTAATTTAATTAAGAAAGGGGAGTCGGATGCCTCATCCCCTACATCCCCTAAAGGCATCAAGCGGATAATTAATAAAGGGATAGAGAGATTAAGGCAAGAAGGATTTTTAGAAAAAGGGGGACAAGTAAAGCCAGTTGTTGTTTTATCTCCACCTATCGACGAAGTCGATAAATTGGTTCAAGAGATAAAAGGCATGACGGAAAAGCTTGCAGAGCTGGCAAAGAAAGTCAAAGAGGAAACACCCCGACTAACCCATGATGATCTGGTTCAGAAAATAAAAGAAATGGGTGAGATGCTTAGCAAGATAGCAGAAGTTGAATCGGGACCTGTGTTTAGACACGATTGTGTTTGGAAAGATAAGCCTTATGCCAATCCAAAACTGGTAGTGGAAGTTTGCGATAAAGGGAATTTGGATAAGGATATTGCCTCGCTAATTTTTGCGGTCAAAAACTGGGATGCTAAGGGTATCCTTGTGCTCTTTGAGGAATCAGATTTCCATGCAGCACAAAGGAAATTAGCTCAGGAAAGCCAAATTTATCTTTTAAGATCTGACGATGTGCTCAAGCTGCATTCTTTGCTGCAGGCAGGAAATGCTCAAGCAGTTAGGTCTATCTTTGCCATTTAAAGGGACTAACCGATGAAACTGATAGTAATCAAAATTGGCGGCAGCATTCTGGGCAACCATGACACTACAGTGGAAAGCCTGGCGCAGTTGCAAAAACAAAGGGGATGCCTTCCTCATCCCAACGGTATAGAGGCTGTTTAATTTTTGATTCCTTGTTCAAATTCAAGCAATTTAGAGATGTTTCACCCCGAATTTTCCTAGTTGCCTTGGGTAATCAGGCAAAATCGCCCAATAAATTGGGCAACTACATCTTTAGAATGGCCTCGTATACACAAATACCAAAGCGGACTGAAGCTCCTCTCTATGGTATACTTTCTGCATCGCCATGGTATGGAAAGAAGAAACCCAGCAACAGCCGGAGGGGGGAAATGTAGCGATGGCAGACATTAGAGGAGACCCCAAGCAGCACATAGAACAAACTCCCTTGTTTACTTCCGACTCAATACCACTATTGCGCACAATAGTCATCTCCCGCAAACAGAATTTTGAAAACCTCTTTGAAGGTTTCACCAAACTCTGGGCAATCTCTTGTGTCGTTTCTCCAGATCTACTTCTGGAGTTTTTGGACAGGCGAGGCTATACGGAAGTTGAGGTACTTGTGGGGGAGAATCTCTCTAAACAATATCAGCAAGATCTAGAGCGAAAGGGCATCGAAGTTACTGAACGACTATTGGAAAGGGTAGAGGATAATACACTACGCATCTTCATTCCTAAAGGACGAATCATCCACACTAAATTGTATATTTTGGAAGGGCACAGTTCTGCCCGGGTCATTGTGAGTAGCGCCAACTTCACTGAGACAGCACGCCAAGCCAGCCGCCAAATCAACTACGCTTGGTATGCAGACCTCCCTGTGGATGATTCCTTGCTCCTTAAAGTGCGCCAGGATTACCAATCACACCTCAAGGACTGTTTCCTCTTCATGGGCGATTTGAGAGAACTTTTACAAAAGCATAAAGACTTAGACAGACCACAGGTCATTAAGGCATGGCTTAAGGGAACTTCTATCGACGAAGAGAATCTAGAAGCAAAAAGGGTCCTCCAAGAAATTTCCATCAAGGCACTGCAATCTTCTAGCTCGAAGGAGGAATCGCTCATTACGGTACAATTACCCCAATCGCCAGCAGCTAAAAGACAAATAGACAAATTTCTAGAACAATTGCAACCTTTGACGACACACAATGAGCTACGATTGAATAACTTTGCTTTTATCCGCTATGTGGAGGAGAACCATAGGTTTCCACTCATGCGTGTCGATATGGAGCGAGAGGAGATACGGTTGGGCGTTAATGGTTCAGTGCTCTCGCTCAGTGAAGCCATCCCCAATTCTATCTTGGTGAATCAGGGCCTTCAGCATATTGAGGACTATCTTCACACAGTAGATTCTGGGCAGTCGCCG
This sequence comes from uncultured Dehalococcoidales bacterium, assembly GCA_964585315.1. Lineage (GTDB taxonomy): Bacteria > Chloroflexota > Dehalococcoidia > GIF9 > AB-539-J10 > JAUWQI01. Next base: position 7,991 of record CAZPDE010000026.1, read on the forward strand.
GATCCTAAGTTTGCCAAAGCGAGTATGTTCGAAGCCCTGCTATACATGTTTTTTGCTCCCTTCGCCAACGAGTACACGAAGAATAAGAGAAACAGATATGGTATAATTGATCGGCGAGGGCCAAGGTTCCTTTATATTTATGGCCCCTCCCAGAACGGTAAATCTACCTTCCTGCGCTTTGCTCTCAAGCTTCTTACGGGACACATGATACAACCGCTCTCTGGCAGGGATTTTATCAAGGAGCGGGTTATTGCAGCGAGCGACCTTGGCACTGTATTTCCATTGGTATTTGATGATATATTTCAAGGCGTGACTTTCCAAAACATAATTAAATCTTACTGGGAAGTTTGGTGGAAACAAGATTATGTGTCGCCTCAGATTATCATGACTTCCAACAGTTCGCGGCTTCAGGAGTGGGCTAAGTCGCGAGTGAAACGAGTAGATTTTGATGTGCAATTTGCTCCAAATGAGAGCAGTAAAGAGATGCTGGCAAGGCTCTTCTCAGAAGAGAATCATATCTTCAAGTGGTTCTCCTATCTTTATTTGAAACGTCTAAAGAGCTCTGATCTGGTTAGTGATGACGAGCTTCAATTGGCGCGCGTTATCATGACTGAACTTTATGAACGCGCAGAACGCCCCTTGCCAGAATTCTTTCCTCGAGAACCGATAGAGAGGCTCTATGACCCATGCCGCCGCACATGGAACGACCTTTTGTATCAGCTTCGGAAGGCCAAAACGGTTTCGGAAAGGAGCCGCATGCTGATAGAATTCTCCGAAGATATGCAACCTCGGGAAATCGGCGAATATCAGGCTTACCTTCCCCAAACGGTCAAATCTCAGCGACGCGGCAACACCTTGATCATTGAAACCCCTAATGAGTTTAAGGAATGGCTGGAAGGACAGTCACCGCAACGGCGATCATGGCTCACCCGACTGTTCCGGAGATAGATGGGCGATGGGACACAGCTTACTTTTGTGTAGGCGCAGAATAGGAAGCTACGAAGAGGCTCCAAGAGAAGTATGAAACCGATAGTAGTCAAAATTGGTGGCAGCACACTGGGAAGCCACGATACCACTTTAGAAGACTTAGTAGAGTTTCAAAAACAAGGCATATCAGTAGTAGTAGTTCATGGCGGCGCCAAAGTGACTTCTAGCTGGCTTGCTAAGCTGGGCATTTCCACCAGCTTTATAAATGGATTAAGAGTCACCGATGCTGAGACCCTGAAGGTGGTAGCTGCGGCGTTAGGCGGTCAAGTTAACAAGGAATTGGTGGTGGCTATCCAGGCTCTAGGAGGGAAAGCTATAGGTTTAAGTGGCAGCGATGGCAATTTGCTTCGGGCAACTATTAAGAGTCCCGAGCTGGGTTATGCTGGTGAAATTGTGGCAGTTGACCCTGCCCCGTTGAGGTTGCTATTAGAAAAGGGCTATATGCCAGTGGTGGCTCCAATAAGTTTTGGCTCAGTTGAAGGCAGAACAATGCTGCTCAATGTTAATGGAGATGCTGCTGCTGGAGCAATCGCCGGGGCGTTAGCTGCCGAGAAGCTCGTCTTCTTGACCGATGTCGATGGCATTTGCGATGTGTCGGGCAAGGTAATATCCATGCTTAATATCGCCGAGGCGAAGATCCTACTTAACTCTGAAGTAGCCTCAGGAGGGATGATACCTAAAATAGAAGCCAGCATTAAAGCTCTGGCGATAGTGCCCATCGTGCGCATTATCGACGGGAAACTACCTCACGCCTTGCTTAGCGAGATTCACCCCGTGAAATACTATTTCACAGGGGTAAAGAATGAGCTTGGAGGAACAACAATTGTCTCAGAATAATTGGCAGGAATTAGAACAAAAGTTATTTCTCAGAACATTCAGTAGAGTTCCTTTGACTCTAGTTCGTGGTCAAGGCGCTCAAGTCTGGGATGAGCAAGGCAAAGAATATCTCGACTTCGTTGGTGGCTGGGCAGTAAATAGCCTGGGACATTGCCCTCCTGTAGTAGTTGAAGCTTTAGAAAAACAGGCTAAAACCTTAATTCAAACATCGAATCAGTTCTATACCATTCCCCAGATAGAACTGGCAAGGCTTTTAATAGAAAACAGTTGTCTTGACAGGGTTTTCTTTTGTAATAGCGGCGCTGAAGCTAATGAGGGAGCAGTGAAGCTAGCCCGTAGATATGGAAAACTTCGTCTCAATGGCGCCTATGAAATCATCACTACCTCTAGCTCCTTCCATGGGAGAACTTTGGCTATGACTGCCGCCACGGGTCAAAATAAATTCCAGGAGCCTTACACGCCTCTGCCCGACGGCTTTGTCTCTGTTGAATATAACAACATCGAGGCGATTAAGCAGGCAACTACCGCTCAAACTTGTGGTATCATGCTGGAGCCAATCCAGGGAGAAGGTGGGGTTAATATGCCCGATGATGGCTATCTCAAGGAAGTGCAGAATTGGTGTCATGAGAAAGTGATTCTTTTTATTCTAGATGAAATCCAAACCGGCATTGGTCGAACGGGAACGCTTTTTGCCTATGAGCAATATGGAATTGAGCCAGATATAATGACTTTAGCCAAGGGGCTAGGCAGCGGTGTGCCCATCGGCGCCTTCCTTGCTAAGGAAGATTGTTCGGTTTTCTCTCCCGGAGAACATGGCTCTACCTTCGGTGGTAATCCATTAACTTGTGCCGCTGCCTATGCTACCGTGAAACATATTATTGATAATGACATACCGGGAAAAGTTAGGCGAGTAGGAAAGTATTTTATGACCAAGCTGGAAAGCCTGAAGCAGGAATTTGACTTTATTACTCAAGTAAGAGGCCGAGGATTGCTAATAGCTTTGGAATTTAATAGCGAAATCGCCGATGAGCTAGTCATGGCTTGCCTTAGAAAGGGCTTGTTAGTTAATAAAGTAAAGCCAAATGCTCTTCGCTTCATACCCCCCCTTATTATCAGTGAAAGGGAGGTTGACGCGGCAGTTAGTATTTTAGAAGATGCTTTAGAAGAAATATAAAGGAGGCAGCATGTCAAGTAAAGTAGTATTAGCCTATAGTGGAGGGCTGGATACCTCTGTAGCCATAAAATGGCTTAGAGAAAGATATAATCTGGATGTTGTTACCCTTGCTGTAGATATTGGCAATGTGGCTGACCTTGAAGCTATCAGACAGAAAGCAGTTAGTTTAGGAGCGATAAAGTCTCTAGTGATTGATGCCAGGGAATCCTTTGTAAAGGACTTTGTCTTTCCCGCTCTCCAGGCTGATGCCCTCTATGAGGGGCAATACCCTTTAGCTACAGCCTTAGGGCGTCCCCTTATTGCTCAACTCCTGGTGGAAACAGCTAAAAAAGAAGGTGCTACAGGGGTAGCTCATGGCTGCACTGGCAAAGGCAATGACCAGGTGAGATTTGATGTCGGTATAGCTGCCCTGGCTCCTGAACTCAAGGTGATAGCTCCCGCCAGAGAATGGGATATGACTCGGGAGCAAACAATCGCCTATGCTGAAGAGCATAATATTCCTATCCCCATTACTGTGACTAGCCCGTACTCCATTGATGAAAACTTATGGGGAAGGAGCATTGAATGTGGGGTGCTGGAAGACCCCTGGAATGAACCCCCAAAGGATGTCTTCGCCTGGACAAAACCTCTGGAGGAAACCCCTGATAAGCCCGCTTATCTGGAGATTGGATTTGATACAGGGATACCGATAAGCCTTGATGGCGAAAAATTAGACGGAGTCACGCTTATTCAGCGGATTCATGAGCTAGCAGGCAAGCATGGCATAGGCAGAGTCGACCATGTGGAAAACAGGTTGGTAGGCATAAAATCAAGGGAGATTTACGAGGCTCCGGCAGCCATAGCGCTGCTTAAAGCTCACCAAGCACTGGAAGACTTAGTGCTATCAAAAGAACAGCTTCGTTTTAAGGCAAAAGTGGCTAGCGAATACGCTGACCTTGTTTACAATGGGTTATGGTTTACCGGGCTTCGCCAAGATTTGGCTGCTTATGTAGAAAGCTCGCAAAGATATGTTACCGGGATAGTAAAAGTCAAACTTTTCAAAGGTAATTGCCAAATAGTGGGTAGAAAATCACCCCACTCCCTCTATGATTATAATCTATCTACCTATGATAAAGGTGATGCCTTCGACCAAAGCGCCTCCCCTGGCTTTATCCACATTTGGGGGCTGCCAGTAAGAACCCAAGCAAGAGTGCAACATTTGAAACCATCTGAATAACAGAAAAAATTGAGAGAGCTCGGCTTAAAGTCAAGAAGTGGGAAAGGTAGTATGCAACGGGAATCCCAAAAGGTAGAACTATGGAATATAGAGTGGATGGCACCATAAAGTTTTGCCCAACAATTAAAATTAAACTGGATAGAACACTGAGTTTTAGTTCACCGTATGGAGCACTAGTTACCTTAAATTCCACGAATGATAAGGACTTAACTGTAGGAATAGCCTTAGAGGCAGATAGTAGAGCTGATACAAAAGCAATGGCAGAAATTGAACTGAATAGAATCTCTGATCTTCTAAGTTATTTCCACGACATTCCAATATCGGGAAGCAGAGTAACAGGGATGATGTCAGTATCGGTGACCCCTGAAGGTAAACATATAAGAACTGGAGAGGCTATAATTTGGACTGACGCTATACTCTCTCGCGTCAAGGATCTTGGGCCAGAAGATAACGAGGAACTAGGCCACCACTTAGAAAAGGAATATCCTTCGGATTTTGAAGACATTGTTTACATGTGGAGGGAAGCAATCAGCACCGAGTCACCAGCATTGAAGTATCTATTGCTTTATAGGCTAGTGGAATTTTTGTTCAAAACTAAGCCAAAAGCATTGACAGATTGGATCAGGGCTAAGGAACCCTCAGTACAAATTTTCCACGACAGACAAATGGGTAACATTACAACTTATACTTATTTAAGGAATAACATCCATCGGAAACAGGAAAAATTTCCTCTCAGGGAGATAAACGACGCATTACCAAGGTTCCAGAATCTGGTAAAGCAGGCTATCGAAGAGAAATTTGGCTACAATTATGCTTCCTAATAAAGTTGGTTAAAGGATTGTAAGCAATGATAAAATTTAGATGGGAGGAGAAATGCGAGAAGTTATTTTATATCCAGGTGAGGATGGCTACTGGGTAGTGGAATGTCCTAGTTTGCCCGGCTGCATTAGCCAAGGGAAAACAAAAGAGGAGGCACTAAAAAATATCAAGGAAGCTATAAATTGCTACGTTCACTCGCTCGAAGAGGATAGCCTTCCTATACCCGAAGAGAAGTTCGAGGTATCAGTGGTAGTAGTATGAACAAGCTTCCTGTCCTGTCAGGCAAAGAGTGTATCAAAGCTTTGGGGAAAGCAGGATTCTATTTCAAAAGGCAAGAAGGTAGTCATGTGACACTCAGGCGAGATGAGCCATTTTGCCAGCTAGTTGTGCCCCTCCATAAGGAATTGGATAGATGAATTACCAACGTAATCGTTTTCAGGAAAAGGCTAATAAAACGGCACAGGATTACCTTGTCTCTCTCCCTTTTGACCGACGACTATACCGCCAGGATATCGAGGGAAGCATTGCTCATACAAAGATGCTGGCAAAACAGGGGATAATAGCTAAGAGTGAGGCTGAAGCTATAATTGCTGGGCTTAATTCTATTCGTGAAGAAATCGAGCAGGGAAAATTTCAGTTCAAGTCTGAGCTCGAAGATATACATATGAATATCGAAGCCAAGTTGTTTGAAAAGATAGGCGATGTGGCTGGCAAGCTTCATACCGCCCGCTCCAGAAACGACCAAGTAGCTTTGGATATACGTCTCTTTGTTAAAGAGGAAATCTCGAAAACCATCAATAAGTTAAAAGCTTTGCAATTGTCGCTTGTGGAATTAGCTGAAGCCAATAAAGATGTCATCGTGCCCGGCTATACCCACTTGCAGCAAGCTCAGCCAGTTCTTCTGGCACATCACTTACTTGCCTATTTTGAGATGTTCCAGCGAGATAAAGAGAGATTTAATGACTGCCTCAAACATGTCGATGTTTTGCCTCTAGGCAGCGGCGCTTTGGCTGGGGTCCCTTACCCTATAGACCGTGAGTTTGTTGCCCAAGAATTGGGTTTTAGTAAAGTAAGCGCCAATAGCCTTGATGCTGTTTCCGATAGGGACTTCATAATAGAATATGAGGCTGCTGCCGCCTTAACTATGATGCACCTTTCACGGCTGGCTGAGGAGATTATTCTATGGTCATCCAGCGAATTCGGCTTTATAGAGATTGATGAAGCCTTTACTACCGGCAGCAGCATCATGCCCCAAAAGAAAAATCCCGATGTGGCTGAGCTAGCTAGAGGCAAAACTGGACGAGTATATGGTAATCTCATGGCTATCCTAACTACTATGAAAGCTCTGCCTTTAGCTTATAATCGGGATATGCAAGAGGATAAAGAAGGGCTCTTTGACACCGTGGACACATTGCAGTCTAGCCTTGAAATATTTGCTGAAATGATAAAAACAATTAAGGTCAATGTTAAGCGCATTCGAGACGCTATTAAAGATTACATTCTAGCTACCGATTTGGCTGACTATTTAGTGAAGAAGGGACTGCCATTTCGGGAAGCGCATGGCGTTGTGGCTAAACTTAATGAATATGCTATTAAAGGGGATAAGAGCTTCCACAAGCTTAGCTTGAGCGAGTATCATAAATTCTCCCCTCTTTTCAGCGAAGATGTGTATAATATAACCTTAGAATCATCCGTAGCTGCTCGAAATGTCATCGGTGGCACCTCCGCCCAACAGGTAGAGCAGGCGCTAAAAAAAGCGGGGGAAGGTTTAAATGCTAGAACCTAAAGCGAATTTAAAGCGGAAAAGAGGACTGTTCCCCAATAGTGTGAGGAGAAAGAGAGGGCAAGGAATTCGAATTAAAGATTTAGAGACTGGAGAGGTTTATAAATCCGAGTACGAAACTGGAAAGAACCTTGCTCATCTTGTAGGGGTTATCCCTGAAGATCACTTTGCATGGTATAAGCTTGAAAAGCGATTTCCAAATAGGTTTCAGAAGTTAACATACAATAGAAGAGTAGTTAAGCTAGCGCCGTCGATTCTTTCTGCTGATTTTGCTTGTCTTGGTGAGCAAGTCGCTGAAGCTACCAGGGCAGGGGCTGATTATATCCATATAGATGTTATGGATGGACATTTTGTGCCTAATATCACCATTGGAGCTCCAATAGTGACTTCACTTCGCTCTTGCACTAACCTGCCATTAGATGTTCACCTGATGATAGAGCAGCCTGAGAGATATATCTCTGACTTTGTCCATTCTGGCGCCAATATTATCACTGTGCATGTCGAAGCTTGCCCCCACCTTCACCGAACGATTCAACTGATAAAGGAGTCCGGAGTGAAGGCTGGGGTGGCTTTAAATCCAGCTACCCCGCTGAGCTCGATAGAAGAAATTGTCCCTCAAGTTGATTTAATTGTCATTATGAGCGTAAACCCCGGCTTTGGCGGGCAGGTCTTTATTCCAGAATCATTGGAGAAAATAAGTCGCTTGGGCAGGATGCTCGATGATAAAAACTTAGCCACTGAGATTGAAGTTGATGGGGGCATTACCATTGACAATGCGCTTAGCGTAGTTAAAGCTGGTGGCAGAGTTTTAGTAGCTGGTGCGAGTGTGTTCAAGGCTAAAGAAGGAATAAGCCAGGCGTTGCAAAAGCTCAGGGAAGCTGCCGAGGGCGAAAAGGGAACTTATTAAAAAATTAAAATTTTTTACATTTTCAAGTCACGCATCATCCTGAGCCACACCAACTAGCTCAGTTAAACTCTTAATTCCTTTGCTATTCATAAAATTTTCTATCCCTTCCAATATAGCAAGGCTACTGTGAGGATTAGTTAGATTAGCTGTGCCAACTTGTATCGCACTAGCTCCAGCCATAATAAACTCCAGTGCATCTGCAGCACAAGCAATGCCACCACAACCTATCAGTGGAATATGGGCAACCTTTGCTACCTCATACACCATGTAAAGCGCTACAGGTTTGATAGCAGGACCAGAAAGCCCGCCTGTAATATTCCCTAAGCAAGGCTTACCTGTGGCTATATCAATTGCCATTCCCCTCACCGTATTAATTAACGATATGGCATCGGCTCCAGCCTCCTCCACTGCCAGTGCGATTTCTTTAATATCAGTTACATTAGGACTTAGTTTGATTATGATTGGCAAGCTAGTTACAGCTTTAACCGCCGAAGTCAGTTTAGCCGCAAGTTTGGGATTTGCCCCAAATTCTATTCCACCAGCCGAGATATTGGGGCAGCTAATATTTAGCTCAATGCCACTTACCCCTGGCACGGCTTCTAACTTGCTTGCCACAGCAACATATTCATCTATTGTTTCGCCGGCAACATTAACTATAACTGGGACTTGCCATTTTGCCCACACAGGTGCTTTATCCCTGATTAAGGCAGCAACTCCGATATTTTCCAAACCCACAGAATTAAGCAGACCACTGGCAGTTTCCACCAGTCGCGGTTGAGGATTACCACTCCTTGGCATGAGGGTAACTCCTTTGCAAACAATAGCGCCTAACTTCTGTATGTCGACAAATTCACTATACTCCATGCCATAAGCAACCGTGCCAGCGGCTGTCATCACCGGATTAGCCAGAATTAACCCTTTATGGTGCTGGGGAGCTATTTGAACATGGAGATTCAATAATTTTTCCATGAAACTTTATCATTATAGCAAGATAGCCTTTAAGATAGCATGGTTTGCTATCATCTGCTATGCTAAAATTCCAAGCAATGAATCCTTCACCTAACTTCTCCCTTTAAGGGAGAGGCATAAAGTGAAGGTGACAAAATAAACAATGGCAGATTATATCATTCGCTCTATGAAAGATAGGGATATCCCTCAAGTAGCTGAAATAGACCGTGAGGCTTTCCCTGGAGAGTGGATATTCCACTCTCATACCTCATATGAACAAGACCTCAACAATCCAGCAGCTCGCTACATAGTTGCCTATACAGAATTTACCCAGATAGGTGTGCACCAACTATCTTGGTTCAAACAGCTTTTTAACCTCAATCATTCCCCCGATGGGGGGAAACCCACAACAGAATATATTGTTGGGTTCGCTGGTTTTTGGCTGATGTTAAAAGATGCTCATATTACCACTATTGCTGCAAGAAACAATTACCGCCGAATTGGCATAGGTGAGGGATTGCTCATTTCAATCATCGAATTAGCTACGCAGTTAAACGCCAACGTGGTCACATTAGAAGCGCGTGCCTCCAATGAGATAGCTCAGACGCTTTATAAAAAGTACGGGTTTCAAGTAGCAGGGAGACGCCTCAGGTACTATTCCGATAATGGCGAAGATGCCGTACTTATGAACACGGATAATATTAATGCTGCTTCATTTCAAGCATGTTTCCGGCAGTTAAAAATGGCCCATGCGCAAAGGCACAATGAAGTTTCTATGCGGCTGTTTTAGCTCCCCTTATATGATCCCATATTTAATTCCATACCTGCCACATAGCCTTTTTGATTTCTCTGCCAGTTCTTTTTGATATTCCTTTGGTGGTGCGAAAAAGATTCTAAATAAACTTTTATATTTTGGCACAAGCTCAGGAAAATGCTTTTCTAATGCCTTGTAATAAAGGGTTTTGCAATCTGTGGGACCATTGCCAAATAAAGTTAGACCACCAACTAAAACAAAATCCGCCTCATAATCCTTTGCAGTTTTTATCATTTCTTTCAGTTGCTCATCTGAATCCGATAAGAAGGGTAAAACAGGAATAAAGTTTATTCCCACAAAGAATCCCTCCCTTTTACATTTTTTCATCGTTTCTAATCTCTCTCCCGACTTCCTACATTTTCAGGGAAAATAGATACGTTTTCCCGAAATCAGG
>CAZPDE010000027.1:0-17833 GCA_964585315.1 uncultured Dehalococcoidales bacterium
CCTGATTTCGGGAAAACGTATCTATTTTCCCTGAAAATGTAGGAAGTCGGGAAAGTCCTGAGCCCTTCGCTTTCTGTCATTCTGAGGGGTGAGCCGAAGCCCTGAGCGACAGCGAAGGGGAAGCGACTGAAGAATCTCGCTCAGGATAAACTCCGCGAAGGAACTAAGGTGAGAGCAACAATATCAGTCGAGGAGGCAAGATGAAAATTGTGAGAGCTTTAATTTCCGTATTCCTAGTTGCTACTGTCCTAGCTACGGGCTGTGCAACTGGTCAGCCGCCTATATCCTCTGAGTTGACCATACCCTCAGTGGCTAGGAATGAGGTATCGAATCCTAAACTTATTATGGGAAGCTGTTATGGATATGGGGGACTCTCTATATCTCCCAACGCCCCTTCCTATCAGTTGCCTCTGGATTTAGGTGAACTAATAAACTTTGGGGAGATAGAATCAAGGTTCAGCCTGAACGAAAATCAAGAACAGCTTCTGGAGGAAAATGGCTTCGTGGTTATTCCCTGGCATGGTGATGACATCGTCCAGCCATATAAAGAGCTTAAAGAGCGAGAAATTCCCATCTTTGTCACCTCAGATACTTTGCTTCACTTATATCATATCCAGTTCAATGAGATATTAAAGCGCCTCGAGGAGGAAGAGTTTTTTGACGAACTAATCGATATGAGCCAGGCAATGATGGAAAGGGCAGAGCAAGATTACGAATCCTTCACCGATGCTGACTTGAAAGAGGCTGCGAGAAGGAATGCGGCTTATTTCGCTGTGGCTCTGAAGCTTCTGCAGACACCGACCGAGGGTTACGACGAAGAGAAAGTCAAGCAAGAAATCGAGCAATGGAATAAGGAGCATCCCTGGGATAAGAAAGAGTTTAAGCTGCTAAAGAAGGTTGATTTTGCTATCCCTAAGTATGTGGCAGACGAAGTTGACGAGGAAATTAAGAACATCGAAGCGCATGAGGGCTCTAAGCCCAGCGCCATCTTCAATTCCCCTGATTCCCAAAATCCCTATAAAGAGGACTACTCCCAGTATGTCCCCAGAGGGCATTACACCAGGAGCGAAGCGTTGAAAAGATATTTCAAGGCGGCGATGTGGTATGGCAGGATGGCTTTCTTTCTTAAAGGAGGTCCCGATGCCTTAGTCAGTGAGGAAGATGCCAAAATAGCTACAATTCAAGCCTCGCTCATCTCAGCAGAACTGCCTAATGTGTCATTGCTAGCCCAAGCTCCAATGCGAAGCTCCGAGCCAAACGAGGGAGTAGCGGCAAGTCTCATCACCGTTTGGGAAATATGGAATCGGATTTATTCCGTCACTTCATTCTTTGTGGGCACCGCCGATGACCTGACGCCCTATGAATACCTGGATGCTATGGAGAGGGTCTTTGGCACCAGCTTCGATGCCAGTCAGCTTGCTGATGTGGAAAAATTGCTGAATCTCAAGGCTGAACTAGCTCAAATGAGGAATCCTGAGATTTACGGTGGCTCTGGTATTTGTGTTATCTCGCCCCCTGCAACTAAAGAGAAACTCTATGAGTGTTTGCTCAACACAAAGGGAATGAGATTTATGGGGCAGAGATTTATCCCCGACTCATATATGTTCCAAAATTTGGTCTTCCCAGCTGTGGGTGGATATGTAGGTGGGGATGAGCCGTTTACTATGAAGATGACGGCGCTCGGTCTGCAAAGATGCTTCCCCAGAGGATTGGATGTTATGGCAGTTCTGGGCTCAGAGCGAGCTTATGACATCTTGAAAGCTGAAGGCGATATTGAATACCGAGGTGAAAATACCAGCTATGATAAGCAGTTAGCTGGGCTTCGAGAGGAGTTTGGCGCTTTTACTGAGAAAGAGTGGAATCGCAATCTTTACTGGGCTTGGCTTTATGCCTTAAAACCTTTGCTTGAGGATTTTGGCCCGGGCTATCCCACCTTTATGCAGACCGATGCTTGGAGAGACAGGGAACTACAAACTGCTCTGGCATCCTGGACTGAGCTTCGGCATGACACCATTTTATACGCTAAACAAAGCTATACTCCACAGGCAACAGCAATACCGCCTCAGCCAAAGCCAATGGTGGGTTATGTCGAACCAGTTCCCGAGTTTTACTCCCGTATGCTAGCGCTTACCTCAATGACAAAAGATGGGCTAGCCCAGCTCGATGCCTTAAGCGATAGCGAAAAGTCACGGCTAGAGAGCTTGGAAAGCATTCTAGAGAGGCTAATTAAAATCTCCCAAGATGAGTTAGAGGGCAAAAAGTTAAGCAAGGAGGATTACGAGTTCATCAGGAATTTTGGTGAGCATCTTGATTCCATAGTCACTGGTGTGGAGACTAGAGGCAAGGAAACCACCCTTGTTGCCGATGTCCATACTGATACCAATCTACCGATGGAGGTTTTAGAGGAAGGGGTGGGCTATGTTGACCTGGCTTTGGTTGCCTATAAAGTTCCCGATGGCAGGATTATCCTTGGTGCAGGACCTACTCTTAGCTACTATGAGTTCAAGCAGCCTATGGAGCAGGGGAGGCTAACCGATGAGCAGTGGAAGGAGATGTTGGAACAAGGGAAACAACCTCCAAGACCAGATTGGATAGATAGCTTCCATGCATATTAGATAAAGCAATTCGCTGGTGATACAAAGTCAACCTCGACATTCTCACGGTAAACAAGTAGGATACAGGTCATAGTATAATATCAGCCAGGAATAACAGGGGGTTCGTAAGAAAACAATGGAAGAATCCATGCTGATACTTGACCTGGCGATAGCTTTTGGGGTTGCTTTGGGCGGCGGCATAATTGCCAGATTGCTAAGGCAGCCTGCGATTCTGGGCTATCTTATCGCGGGCATTGTTATTGGTCCTTATGCTCTGGGCTTGGTTCAGAGCACCGATAACATTCAGATTTTGGCTACCATTGGCGTGGTGCTGCTCCTTTTCACTTTAGGAATTGAGTTTTCCTTCCATGAACTAAAACGAATAAGGAACATAGCTATCTTTGGTGGCATTGCCCAGATAGTAGTAATGACTGCTCTGGGAATGTTTATTGCTATGCTTCTCTTGGGGCAGAGCCTTCGTGAAGCAATAGTCTTCGGTTTTCTGATTGCTCTGAGCAGCACTATGGTGGTAATCGGGATGCTGGTGGATAGAGGTGAGGCAAATTCGGTGCATGGGCGTGTGATGATAGGCATCCTGCTATTGCAAGATATTGTTGCTGCCTTTGCCATGTTTGTCCTGCCAGCCCTGGGGGCAGGCAGTGGAAGTTTATTGCCCACGCTGGGTGTAGCTTTTCTCAAGGCAGGAGCGTTCATCGCACTGGTGTTGGTCGTTGGCATCTGGGTGATACCCAGCATATTGAGGCGCGTAGCCCTACGGCAGTCCAGAGAATTATTTATCCTTTCTATAGCTGCGTTGTGCTTAGGAGGCGCTTTTGCCGCTTACTACCTTGGCTTATCTGCGGCTTTGGGCGCTTTTGCTGTTGGTCTTATGGTCAGCGAGTCTGACTTTGCCCATCAAGCGCTTGGCGATATGGTGCCGCTGCGTGATTTGTTTGCGGCGCTTTTCTTTGTATCAATTGGCATGCTTATAGATTTGTCCTTTTTGGCGGTTAACATTGTTCCCTTGCTTGTATTGGTGGCAGCCATAATTCTGGGTAAGTTTGCCATCTGCGCAGCTATTACCTGGCTGTTCGGCTATCGGGGTAAAACAGTGCCATTGGTAGGCGCTGGTATGATACAGGTTGGTGAATTCAGTTTTGTGCTGGCAGAGCTGTGCCTGGGGGCTGGTGTGATTACTGGCTATGCCTATTCAATGATACTTGGCAGCGCTGTAATTACCATAGTGCTCACGCCATTTATTTTTGCCTTGACCTCTAAACTCTGTGTTAGGCGGAGAGAAGTCATACAAGTTGCTGGTGGCGGTAAGGAACAACTTGCTGTGGGAGCCCCGACTTTGACTAACCATGTAATCATTTGTGGACACGGTCGTGTAGGTAGCAATGTGGCTCGGATTCTGGGTGAGTTGGCTATTCCTTATGTGGTTACTGACCTCGACCCCAAAACTATCTCTGAACTTCGAGAGAAGGAGGTTCCCTGCGTTTATGGCGATGCTGGCAACCAGAAAGTGCTTTATGAGGCAGGAGTCAAGGATGCTGCAGCTTTGGTGCTTGCTATTCCTGACCCAGTGGCGGTTAGGCTTGCCCTTGACCATACCCGGAGAATTAATCCGAATCTGGATATAATTGCCCGCGCCCACAGTGATTCCGAGCTTGAATTCTTACAAAGAAGGGGTGTTGCTGAAGTAGTTCGACCCGAAACGGAGGCAGGCATAGAAATTGTGCGACATATCTTGTGCCGATCGGGGATGCCTGAGGCTACGGTTGTGGAAATTATTGCTAATCAGAGAAAGATATGCCCTATGTAAGCCTTACTATCCTCGGAATGTTCTCTTAACTTTATCTATGAAAGATTTGGAGCCCGCTTTTTTAAGAAAGCCTGCCCATTCCGCTTCGGCAGCAGCTTTCCGCTTCAAGTCTTTCCTTGTTTGATGCATCAGTTCAAGAACTCGTTTTTCCTCGCCGGCATCGAGCCAGAAGCCATGTCCATCAGGGCAGAAATCAAGCTCCAAATCATAATAGGCGCGATAATCAAAGGCTGTCATCGGTTGATTGCACCTGGGACATAAAAGCTCACTGGTTCTTGGGCTGTAGACCATTGTTCCTTTGAGTTCATCGGCATCGAAGACAGTATCTTCGAGTTGGTCAAGCTCAGGATAATCTAACCACATGCCCTGGCAATTGGGACATCTATCAACCTCGATACCTTTGTATTGCTCTATCTTTAACTCGGCGTTGCACCGTGGGCAATTCATTTCGAGCCTCCTTTCCAGCTTGTTTAAGAGTCTCTTGTCGGAGATAAACCCCGCCACTACTTGTTTAAGACTGTTTAATTTTGATTCCTCGCATCTTTCAAGGCTAGAAAGCCTTTCCCACAATTCTTATCCTGCGGGAACCTCTTTCTAGGGATGATCAGGGTTTTGTAGTTGCCTGATTCATCTGGCAGAATCACCCAGTAAATTGGGCAACTACATTTTTAATCAGCCTCGCTTGTTTGATTGTGCAAAGTTATTGTATCATAGGGTAAATTTGTTTGCCTGGAGGCAATTTAGTGAAAACATTTAATAAGAAAGGCGATAAGGGCGAAACCAGCCTCCTTTATGGTGCCCGAGTAGCCAAGTGCGATGACAGATGTGAGGCTTACGGCACTATCGATGAAGCGGTTTCAATGTTGGGATTGGCTAAGAACTTTTGCCAACCTGAGATGAAAGATATTGTGTCGGATTTGCAACGAGATTTGTTTGTAGTAGGAACGGAGTTAGCAACACCGCAGGAACACTATTCAAAACTAGTGGCAACAGGCAAGGTGGTTAAACCTGGGATGGTGCAGAGATTAGAAGATTTAATAAATTATTTTGAGGCTAAAATCGACATGCCCCATGAGTTTATTATTCCTGGCGCTTGCGTGAGCTCGGCGACTTTGGATGTAGCACGAGCAGTGGTCCGTCGTGCTGAGAGAAGAGCAGTGGCTTTAAGGGAAGCAGGACAATCGGTGAATGAAGAGGCACTGAAATATCTTAATCGCCTGGCTGACCTGGTTTTCACTTTGGCTCGCTATGAGGAGAAGAATGGAGATAATCCCAGCCATCGACCTTAGAGGCGGCAAATGCGTTCGGCTATATCAAGGCAGGTATGACCAGCAAACCGTCTTTGATGAGGAGCCGACGGCAGTAGCTCTGAGGTGGAAATCTCAA
This sequence comes from uncultured Dehalococcoidales bacterium, assembly GCA_964585315.1. Taxonomy (GTDB): domain Bacteria; phylum Chloroflexota; class Dehalococcoidia; order GIF9; family AB-539-J10; genus JAUWQI01. The sequence goes on from CAZPDE010000027.1 coordinate 5,806, forward strand.
GGGGCAAAGTGGCTTCATATCGTTGATTTGGATGGGGCGGCTGTGGGTGAGCCGAAAAATATGGCAGTGGTTGAGAAAATAATAAAGGAGAGCGGTTTGCTGGTGGAATTAGGTGGTGGCATCAGGAGGGAAGCTGTAGCTGAGGAATTGTTAAACAAAGGGGTAAGCCGTGTTATTCTAGGCACATTAGCTATAGAGAACCCCAGATTAGTGAAAAGCCTATGCCAGCGATTTGGCGAGGCTATAATAGCAGGCATCGATGCCCGAGATGGCAAAGTAGCCATTCATGGTTGGCAGAAAGATACAGCTATTGATGTTTTAGAGCTAAGTCGGGAGATGGTGGAACTTGGAGTGAGGCGTTTTATTTATACAGATATAAAGAGAGATGGCACTCTTACCGAGCCCAATTTTGATGTAGTGCGGGAGCTTGTCTCCTGCCTAAATATTCCTATTATTGCCTCCGGAGGTATTTCCAGGTTGGAGCATTTGCGGAGGCTTAAAGAGCTTGGTGTTGAAGGAGCTATTATAGGCAAGGCTCTTTACACCGGGGATATTGATTTAAAGGAAGCTATAACCGAATTATCCAAAGGATAGCTATGAGATTGTTTCGCGGAGCCTGTCTTGAGCATTGCGAGATTCTTCACTTCGTTCAGAATGACAGGAAGCGAAGGTCTCGCAATGACGAAAGGGTGTTTGCAATGACAAAAAGAGATTGGAGGTTAGACAAGGATGCTAAAATTTGATGGGAAAGGTTTGATTCCAGCTATTATTCAAGATGCCAGGAATGGCGAAGTTCTTATGCTGGGTTATATGAGCCAAGAGTCGCTACAACGAACGGTATCCAGCGGAGATGTCTGGTTCTATAGTCGCAGTCGGCAGGAATTGTGGCACAAAGGGGAAACCTCAGGTAATTTCCTCAGGCTGAAGTCCATTATCAAGGATTGCGATAGCGATACTCTCTTAGTCCAAGCTGAGCCTACAGGTCCGGTATGTCACACAGGCAATCGCACTTGCTTCTTCCAGCAGCTAGAAAACGAGGATGCAACTTAGCCCAAGTTTACCATTGACTTGAGTAAAACCTCTCTTTTCCCATTCGATTTCCTTAAAATAGATATAATATTTCGGTAGGAGATGTGAGGAAATGCCGGTGAAAACAAGTTGGGCACTCTTTTGGGCATTAATAGCGGTCTTTGCCATAATAGCAATTGTAGTTCTCATTCCACCAGTCAGAGAGTCAATAATGAATTTTCATTTTCTCATCATTTCTGGGGTTATATTCTCTTTGCTAGGCGGGGCATTGATATTCTGGACTGCAAAGGGGAGAATGGGTGGACTACAGGGAAAGTTCTTGATATTGACAGGTGCTTCCGCTGTAGGAATCTTTGTTAGTGTGCTTTTGCACAATGTCATTTATGGTCTGTTTATTTACTGGTTTGGCGCAGGCTTTTGGGATAGGATTGGTCTATCAGACGAGCCTTTCTTCTTTTTCATGGGGATTATTGTTTGCCCAGCAGCCTTTCTGATTGGCGCTGTGGGTACTATGGTTCTTGCTATTAAACGAGCCAGATGATAGACTTCGGCTTTGCTAAAATAAAGGAGGGATGAAAATGAAATCAAAGCTAACCCTGGTATTGATTATTACTGCCGTCTCAACATTGCTGTTTTCTTGTTCCCCAACCCCAAAGCAAGTATCTGTAGAGGCTTCCTGCGATGACTTCACGAAGCTCCAGCAGATTAGCAAGCAAGTGGAAGTTGCTATTGGCGACTCGTTCACAGTAACTTTGTGCTCCAACCTGTCAACAGGCTTCCAATGGACAGAGTCAGCACAAATTAGTGACCAAACTGTGCTAGAACAGACAGCCCACAAAGTCGTGGCTCCTGAAGCGAAAGGCGATGAACCTCCTGCTCCCGGGACGCCTGGACAAGAAGTATGGACCTTCAAGGCTCTCAAGAAAGGCACGAGCAGCGTATCCATGGAGTATAGCCGACCTTGGGAAGGCGGTGAGAAGGGAGTCTGGACATTCAACCTGACCGTAGTTGTTAAATAGAGCACCACAGAGATAACAGAATGTATCGCCTACTCAAGCTTGCTGATAGCAATAGGTTGATTAAAGAAACATTTCAGCGTGACAAATTATGGGCGGTGCAAACTCCATAAATTTTCACCTTCGATATAATCGCTAGAGCACATAAGGAACTCGATGCAGAAGTTACCGACGATGCCGCAGCAGTGGAGCGCTTAGGGTATAAGGTGAAGCTTTACCTGGGCGCTTACAACAATATAAAGGTAACTACGCCAGAAGATTTGGCATTAGCGGAAATCATCGCACAGAAGGTCTGAATCCTGTCCATGGTATCAAAAAGCAGCATCCAACAAAATAGCGGCTTGTGCAGATGCAGATACCACGCAAGTAAGCAATACATTGCGGTAGGAGGCATGCAAAGCTATACTATAGGTGTTAAATAGCCAGACCGAGAGGAGCGAGAGCATACAGAAGGACTTATATGGGATTTTTGCCCCAAGGAGTAAGACTATAAGACATATTATGGTAACAACTGTTACCGCGGGCCTGATTATCGCTAAATAAATGGATAGACAACCCTCAGGGTGGGCTAGGATTCGTATTGGAGGAGATGAATGCACCTTAAAATAGACAAAAATGGCTGCTTTTTTGACCAGCAGGGTAACAGAAGATTTCGCATAACGGACTTCATTCAACCCAATCATCCCAGCATCAATGAACTAGCCAATGGAAAGACTGCTGTACAGATCTGCAATTATTGGCGAGATGAATACTCATATGATGATAATCCTCCCCTTAGACTAATGAGGCACGGCCAGTCTTACGTGCTTGATTGTCCAGATGACTTTACTCCAAGCACGTTGATTGATCACATATTCCAAGCCGGGAAGGCTGATTGTTGGGGCGGTAGCTGTTTTGTAGCAAGCATGTTGACATCTCAAGGATACCCAGCAAAGGTCGTTCTAGGTGATACCGTGCGAATAAGTGACAAAAGCCGTTCAGCGTATGCTTGGGTCCACGTGAACATACCTCCAGAGGAGAAGCCAGTTGCTGTGAATCTATTCGAAGGTAAAGAGCCGTGAGAAAAAGGAATTTCCTGTAAGAGATTAAGGGATATAGCAAGAGTAAAGCGGATTCTATTCCTATGATTTGGTCGGTGCCTTCTTTTTTATCGTCTCTTGAGGTTTGAACAGTACTAGATATGAGTCTGGAGTGGGAATAGGGGTTAAACATTTGGGCGGATTGTTATCTGCCGCATTGAGATAGGTGCGTATTGATAAAGTCTGGCGGTTATTATATCGTAGGCTAAAGAATGCGTGAGGACATTGGCAGGCTGTTCCAGTGGAGGTCTCGTAGCACTTTGGCGAAATCTAGCCATGAAGGACCACGGGAAAATAGGCTTCTTGCCAACCCTCTGAGGCAACATTAGATGCGTGGCGATACTTAATAATCTTGGGAGACATCTGATGAACGATGAACAAGGAGAGAGCAAATGCCAACCCAAATGAAGCTCTGGAGAATCGAAGGGGAGCGACCTCAAGTAATTCCCCAGGACAAGCTTGATCTCGAATCTCGTCTTGAGGAGTGGCTGCGTCAGGATATCGGCTTAGTCAGCAATGACCTTCTCGTGATCGGACAGCAAGTCCCGACAGCATATGGAGGTTTAATCGATCTGCTTGCCATTGACCCTGATGGCAACTTGGTGATTCTGGAATTGAAAAGAGACCGGACACCGCGGGACATCGTGGCACAAGTGCTGGATTATGCGTCGTGGGTTGAGGGTCTGAGTCACGATTCCATTGAGGAAATTGCCAATGCCTTCATTAAACACAAGTCGTTTGAGGAATCCTTCCGGGAGAAGTTCCAGACCGATCTCTCTGACGTGCTGAACGAAAGGCACCGCATGTACATTGTTGCCTCGTCTCTCGACCCGGCAACAGAAAGAATAGTGAAATACCTCTCTGAAACTCATGGTGTGGACATCAATATTGCCACGTTTGCGTATTTCAAAACTCCCGATGGGGAACTGCTTGGACGCTCGTTGCTCCTAGATGAAGCTGCGGTTCGGAACCGAGCAGAGAGTACATCAAAACGCAAGCCACCTCGCTCCCTAGAGGAGCTTCGGGCGATTGCGGAGAAAAATGGGGTAGCGGACCTGTACGACAAGGCTCTTTCTGAGCTTCGACCCCTGTTTGATGGGATAAATCGCACACGAACTAACGTGGCACTAGTAGGGTATATGGGCGAGAACAGAGCACGAAATGTGATTCTTGGCATATATCCAGATGCGAGTTCTTCTACGAATGGTCTGGCTATCAATGTCTCTGTCGACCGTATGTCTGAATACTTCAAGGTGCCTCAGGATGAAGTACGGACTGTATTTGGACCTCAGGCAAAGAATGCTACGACATATGATCCTGACTCGACTTACTTCTTCGACGACCAGCATATACAGAAGCTTATTGGACTTCTACGCAAGGCTAAAAACCAGTACGCTCAAAATAAGGTCGGTGTAGAGTAACACATGGATGGTCTGGGATAAAATATACACGACTTGGCAGCATCGAATTACGCCCGAGCTTATGACACAACACCCGAGAGAATTATGCTGTAGTCCTGAGGTCTGTCTGGCTCAAGCTGAAGAGGATGCTCATGGCTTGTCCAGTGAAGCCCTTCGCACTTCAGGGTAGCAAAGAAGGTCTCCGTTTCTACATTGTTGTCAGTGGTATGATGGGGTCGCCAGAAAAACTGCGCCACCCCCAGGTCTTGATAACAATTGTCCAGATTGTCCAATCGGATGCTTAGCGAATGGGAACCCCGAGAAGCTATCTTACAAAGTTTAGGTATATACTAATAATGGCTTTGCGGGAAATGTAAGCAGCTTTCGGCACAGATGCCCCTGTAGGCTCTGAGCGAGGAATTTTCAGAGAATTATCCCCTGTATCAAGGCATTGGCTGAGAATCCCAGACCTGTAGGTTGCCAAAAATCTCTGGCTCAAGAAACGCCTGGCGCATTAGGGTGGGAGATTATCGGGTTATCTACGAGGTCGACGATGAGGAAAAGTTATTCGGGTTATGCGGGTAAGACATCGCGGGAAAGCCTACTACTAAGAGCCAAGATTGCTTTTTAACCTGAAGTTCAGGCGAATGAGAAAAACCAACTGACATAGAAACTATGGGAAATGAGGACGGTTAAAGGTAACACCATTGCTTAGAAAGCCTTCTGTCTCTATTTGAAAAAAGATATTTAGACAACCATCATGGCAAATGCTAAAATCCATAACCAAAGAGGAGGTAAGCTAGATGGTAATCAAAACATTGGGGCGTTACATTGTTGCAGCTCCCGATGTATGTCATGGACAACCTACTTTTCGCGGCACTCGTATTCTAGTTTCAGATGTTCTGGAGCAAGTGGCTAATGGCATAGCTTGGGAAGCCATAATCGAAGAGTGGCATGGCAAAATAAGCAAAGAGGCAATTGCAGAGGCTGTTCGTCTGGCTCGTGAAGTTCTGCTAGCTCATGCTGGGGAACTTGCACTAGAGCCAGTCAATGTATGAATATACTGGATGAGAATCCTTTTTCACCCGTGATTTCAGTTTTTACAATCGCCGACTATGTCATGCTGGCTACTGCATTGTTTATTTGGCAGTTGGGCAATATGAAGCAGCGAGTTTCATAAGACGCTTCTTGAGACACCGAACATTCAATACGCAAGCCAAACGAACAGGAGCAGTGATTCGTGTAAGTCCCACAGGGTTACGAGTATGGCATCTTTATGCGGATAAAGAGGAAAAGGTGGAATGGGGAGTGAACTCATAGTATACAAGTCAATGTTATGCAGTCAACCATACTTTTAATCAGCAGGTTAAGTGAACATGCTACAACCACAAAGCGGTAATAAAACCCTAAAGGCCCTAATTCAATAAAGATGGGGAAACTAAACTTCAGGAATTCCTTCCATTTTCAGGCTAGACAAAGTCCATTTTGTTCAATTTAGATGCTTAGCGATACGGAAAGCCGAGAAGCCATCTTACAGAGTTTAGGTGTATAATGGCTTTGGAAAAATGTGAGCAGCTTTAGACAGAGATGTCCTTGTAGATTCGTCTGAGAGCAGCGGAGAATCTCAAATGGAAAGAGAAATGAGGGTCGGCATCGGCTATGATAGCCACCCTTTGGTTTCAGGGCGCAAACTGATTCTGGGGGGTGTTCATATTCCCCATGATAAAGGTTTGTCAGGCTGGAGCGATGCCGATGTGGCAATTCACGCCGTAATAGATGCCCTGTGTGGCGCTGCTGACCTAGGCGATATCGGCGCTCAATTCCCTCCAGAAGAGCCAAAATACGAAAACATCTCCAGCTTGGTTTTATTAACCAAAATTGGCGAGCTAGCTAAAGCCAAGGGGTTCAAAGTAGCTAATATAGATGTTACTATTATGGCTCAGCGTCCCAAGCTTTCCCCTTTCATTCCTGAGATGAGAGAGCATATCAGCCGGGCTTTAGGTATTGCCCCAGCACAGGTAACCGTTAAAGCTACTACCACTAATGGTTTAGGCTTTATCGGCAGAGAGGAAGGAATGGCAGCTCAATCTGTAGCTTTAATCCAAAGGGAAGGGTTGAAAAGCTAGGTTACCATGCCGTAACATTATAGCGGGAAAATTCAAGCCATTCCGGAGGCTTATATAGAAGCTCTCCCCAAAGCAGCTGTAGGGTTGGGGGTCTGCAACGCATGGGTAGTAGCCGGGTGAGGATTATGAAGATTGTCATCAATAAGCGAGAGAACCATCATCGGGGTTTATTACTTCATTTTATCATCGGGAGGAAAGAACGCATCGCTGGTATTGACATTCCATGCACAAGAGAGGATGCGTTTATGGGATCTATCTGAAAAGCGAGTGCTGGAAAGCTTGCTTTATCCAGAAGAGGTTTTAATTGGACATAGAGAACGATATATTGCCCATAGACGATATGGACTCCATCTTGTGAGGGTAATCTATGAGTATGAGGGTGGAGTGCCAGTTCTCATTACAGTTTATTATCCTTTTGCTGATCGCTATTTCGAAGGAGGTGAAAAATATGCAGATAAAATACTCCCCTGACGCAGATATACTTATTATCAAGTTGCGCGAAGAAACCCCCGTAGATTCTCGGGATATAGCCGAGGGGGTTATTTTGCACCTTTCAGCCCAGGGCCAACCCATAGAAATTGAACTTCTTGATGCCTCCAAGGTTATCCAAAAGAAAGATGTAGAAGTTTCACTACAAGGTTTATTCCCAGCAATTGTAGGGAAATAGGTGAAAGTTGATGAAAAAATCGGGGGTAGCAGTCAAACAGGTTCGTAATGTGATTCTAAAGTACAAACTGGGAGGTGAAGCAGATGAGCAAGTATGAAGTGGTCATCTACTGGAGCGAGGAAGACAAGGCATTCATCGCAGAGGTTCCGGAGCTACCTGGATGTGCGGCAGATGGGACAGTATATCAAGAGGCTCTCGCCAATGTAGAAGTTGTAATCCAAGAGTGGATTGAGACCGCAAAGGAGTTGGGGCGTCCGATTCCCGAACCCAAAGGGCATCTGATGTTTGCGTAGTTGATCTCGGAAGCGCAACAGCGGCTAAAGGCATATTTGCGCTACAGGCTAGAGCTATAGTTAACGGCAAAATTTGGTATAATTCCCTCTCCCCTTGCGGGAGAGGAGAAATAGGATGAATAAGCCTCCAAAGGAGAGAGAGCTAATGCTATATTATGCGGAGGACTATAGCTAGATAAGATGAGCAAAGAGAATTTTGTGTACAATTCCCTGGCTGATATAGTTGGTGAGGATTTTGTCTCAAATCGTCCAGAGGAACTTTATATATATTCTCGAGACCCTGGGGCACAGCAGCCCCGCAAAGCGGATTATGTCGTAATGCCAAAAATGGTAGAAGAGGTGCAAAAAGTGGTCATGTTAGCCAATAAAGAAAGGATTCCCATTACTCCAATGGGCGGTGGCTTTACCTTATCTGCCTTAACTGTGCCTATAAAAGGTGGAATCGTATTAGACATGAAAAGGATGGATGACATCATTGAAGTAAATGAAAAGAGCAAATATGTAATAGTGGAGGCAGGGGTCTCTCAGGGCATGCTGAAGTCTTATCTGGAGAAAAATTACCCTTATCTCCAACACTCGACTCCAGAAGCGCCGCCAACGGCTACCATTGTGGGAAATGCTTTAATCTGCGGTCATGGTCATCTTACGCCAATGCATAGTGTCAACTCCAATATGATAAACGGGATGGAAGTGGTGCTGCCTACAGGCGAAATATGTAAAATCGGCTCTTGCTCTATTTCCCCATATTGGTTTACTAGAGGACCGCTCCCAGACCTAGCGGGGTTATTTATTGGATGGTTTGGCACCACTGGCATTGTTACCAAAATTTCCATTCAACTTTTCCCCAAGCCAAAATTAAGGGATTGCATAGTATTTTCCACAGATGACCCTGATTCACTTCCAGATGTCGTATTTAAAGCCTTTCAAGCTGATATGGCGGAAAATTTCTTTATCATTGCTCAGGATAAACCTGATTGGATGTTTGGACACATATACATTGTGATACTTTTTACTGGAAACAGTGAGGAGGAATTTGAGCTTAAAAAGAGACAATTTACAAACATGTTTGATGAAAGGGTTAAATTCACGGAAGAAACACCCCCCGCCTTTAGAAAGAGGTTCCTAGATGTGCCCCCATTTGCCGCCACGGCGGCAGATTTTGCCAAAGGGGGAGGTTTTGAATATGTTGGAGGTATATTGCCTATAGAAAAAATCCCTGAAGCTTGGAGAGGAAGTTTTGAAATCGTTCGCAGAAGTAACGTAGTTTTCTCAATTGCGGTTCAACCTCTTGATTGTGGTCACAGCGTTATGTTTGGTCCCATTTATTCTTTCAACCGCGCCGATGAAGAAGATGTTGAAAGGGTAAGAAAAACCTTGGAAGAGACAAATAAATTGATTTTAGAGTTGGGAGGCGTCCTGTGGAAATCCGAACTGCCAGGACAAAAACTAATGATGGAAAAAATGGACTCCAACACGGCGGAATTGATGAAAAGGATTAGAAAGACATTGGACCCGAATGGAATTATGAATCCCGGGAATTGGAGCGATTAAAATGGCCATTGAAGATTACCAGAATATCATACATAGATGCTTCAGGTGCGGCTATTGCAAATTCACATATGATTGTTCTTATTTAGGTTTCAATTGCCCTGTATATAACAAGTATCGCATGGAAACTTATTCACCCGGGGGCATGATATGGTTGATACACGCTTCTTTGGTGAAAAAGGAGATTGAGTGGACTGATTATTTATCCAAGATTTTATATTCGTGCACCATGTGTAGAAATTGCGTGGAGCAATGCAGATTTAAGTTTAGCCAGGACATTGTCAACATCCTGCAGGCGGCGCGAGAGGAAGCGGTTGACAGGCATATCGTCCCACCACCGGTCGGGCGCTTTTTAACCAATGTTTATAGATACGGCAATCCCTACAAGGAATCAAAAGAAGAGAGGGGCGATTGGGCTCAAGGTACAAAAATAAAGCAATACGAAAAGGGTGATGAATTCCTATACTATGTTGGATGCGTGGGCTCATATGATACGACTAGCAAAAAAGCTGCTAGAGCATTGGGCGATGTATTATTAGAGTCTGGTCTATCTTTCGGCATTTTAGGGAGCAGGGAAAATTGTGATGGAAACGAAGTGGATATGCTCGGTGAGAAGGGACTGTTCGAGAAGTTGAGAGATGATAATATTCAGACTTTTGAAGAACTTGGAGTGAAAAAAATCGTTACACTTTCGCCCCATTCGTATAATGCGATGAAAAATAACTATTCCAATGAATTTGAGGTGTTTCATTATACGCAGCTTCTTCGAGACCTGATTAAGGTAGGAAAATTGGATGTTTCTAAAGGTTTCAAGGCAAAGGTCACATATCACGACTCCTGCTTTTTGGGCAGGTACAATAATGAGTACGACGCACCCAGAGAAATTCTAACCGCTATCCCCGGAATTGAATTGATAGAAATGGAGAGAAACAAGGAAAACGCTTTTTGTTGTGGTGGCGGCGGAGGCAACTTTTATACCGATATTCTCGGCAGTGGAAAAGATAGTCCCAGTAGAATTAGAGTTAGAGAAGCTTATGATACTGGCGCCAACATTTTAGCCGTGTCATGTCCTATTTGCATGATGATGCTTGAGGATGCCGTAAAAACGGAAGGACTGGAAGAGAAGCTAGTCATCAAAGATATCTCCGAAATCGTGAGAGAAGCTTTGGCTCAGAGCTAGCTTATTATCACCTCATAATCAGGTCTATCTTCTTCCCAGCGAATTATGAATTTAACTGTCTTCCCTTCGATTAAGTAGCTCTCGCTTTCTCTGCGGAGCTTTTTAAAGTCCATTGATTCCAGGAATGATTTGAGAAGCTCAATCCTTTGCTCCAGTTCTTTATTCTCCTGCCCACTCTCCATATATCTGTTTACTAAACCCCAATATTCTTCCTTGGCTGTAGTTTCTATGCAATGAGATAGGTTGGGAATAAGCTCTATGCAATTCATACTCTAATTTATAACAGCACTAACCAGTATTTTTCAAACCTAACTATAAAAAACTTATTTAGCCACCCCTTTTGTCATTGCGAGCGAAGCGAAGCAATCTAGACTCTTCGCTGGCGCTCAGGGTGACAAAAATAAGCCTTCTAAAAATTTGACAAGATTTATGATGGTTGTTATAATTATTATTGACATATGTTCATAATTGATAGTAGAATTGAGGTGATTTTCAATGTCTAGACCAGTGAAGTTGCGCTATGTTGCTCAGTTACCCAGCGCGGGTTTCTTCAGACCGATGGGCATTCCCACAAATGTCTTACAGGAAGTTCGCCTCTCCGTTGAAGAAATTGAATCTATTCGTCTTAAAGATTTGGAAAGTCTAGAGCAAGAAGAATGCGCTCAAAAGATGCGTATTTCCAGACCGACTTTTCATCGTATATTGGAATCGGCTCGAAAGAAATTAGCTGATGCCTTGATTAACGGCAAGGCGATTCAAATTGAGGGAGGCAACTTTGGCTTGCCGCAAAGTCGTTTTAGATGCAATAACGATGGGCATGAATGGAATGTGCCCTTTGAGACTTTGGCAAACAGGATTCCTTTATCTTGTCCCATGTGTGCCAGCATGAATATCCAGCCAATGCCTCTACCTCCATTTGGTTTTGGGCGGGGGCGTGGCAGAGGATTTCGCGGTGGAAGGCGATGGTAAAAATAGGCTATTTAAAAATGTAGTTGCCTGATTCATCAGGCAACTACAAAATGCCCAAAATCGAACGAGAAAACAAAATTAAACAGCGTAAAAATAAAAGGAAAGGAGGTGATGAAGATGCCATTTGGAAGAGGTTTCGGTATGGGTTTGGGAGGTGGTTGGGGCCGAGGTTTCGGTAGGGGTTTGGGAGGTGGTTGGGGCCGAGGTTTCGGTCGAGGCTTTGGCAGAGGTAGAGGTGGGGGCAGAGGTTGGGGAAGAGTCGGGTTTGGTTGGGGTAATCCCTATGCCTTGGGTTGGCCCGGTTATGGTATGCCTTGCGGTTATTCCTATGGGGGATACGGATATGGTTACCCATACTATGGCTATGGCACAGGGTATCCTTACTGACCACGCTCAATATAAAAAGAAAGGAGGTGAATTATGCCAGGATTTGATGGAACGGGACCACGTGGAATGGGTCCAATGACGGGAGGAGGAAGAGGTTTCTGCAATCCTTGGGGTGCAGGGGGAATGTATGGTTTCGGCAGGGGATATGGCTTTGGACGAGGATACGGATTTGGACGAGGATACGGATTTGGAATGGGCACGCCTTATGGTGGAGCTATGCCCTACAGTGGAGCCGCGGGAATGCCTATGACGCCAGATTATCCTCCTTACGGTAGCCCCGGAGCTATGCCCTACGGTGGCTATGGTGGAGCACCTATGGGAACAGTGCCAGGAG
>CAZPDE010000028.1:0-17484 GCA_964585315.1 uncultured Dehalococcoidales bacterium
GGCATACCTTTGGATTGGGACATTGCTCCAATGCCAAATGCGTCATGCACTTCTCTAATAGCCTGGCAGACACTGACCAGAAAGAGGTGAACTTCTGTAATAAGTGTTGCCCTAAGATAATATAGGTGATATAATCAATGGGTTTTGAGAATAAACAGGCTGCTTGGAGCTGTAGCTGCCCAATTTGTTGGGTGGTTGTGCCTGATAAATCAGGCAACTACAAAAATTAGGGGGTGGAGACTCTCCAAAATGCCCAAACCTGAATGGGAAAAACAAAATTAAACAGGCTAAATAATAATTTAAGGAGGCTAAATCATGGTTCAAAAGAAGCGAAAATTGGGGCGAGGCGTGGCTATGGTAGGAGCTGGATTATCGAAATTTGGAGTTTATCCTACAGGAGTAAGAACTGCAGATTTGTTTGTAGAGGCATACAATGAGTTGAAAGAATCAGTAGACAAAGGATTCGACCCCAAGGATATCGACGCTTTCTACTTAGGAAATATCAGTAGTGACCTTTTTGAACGCCAGGTCCATGTTGCGCCTGCTACTGCTAATCGTATTGGTCTTATCCCTATCCCAACTGTTAGGTTTGAGGATGCTTGCGCTGCCAGTGGAGTTGCTTTTAGGGAAGCCGTTATAGCGATAGCCTCCGGTATCTATGATATCGTTTTGGTTGGTGGCACAGAAAAGATGACTAATCTAGATACTCCTCATGTGACTGAAGTCCTTGCTTCGGCAATGGACCCAGACTCTGAGATTCTTGCTGGCGAGACATTCCCAGGGATTTACGCTACTATCGCTTCCGCTCACATGGCAAAATATGGCACCACTGTCGAAGATTTTATGAGAGTGGGGATAAAGAATCACCATAATGGCGGCCTTAATCCGCATGCACATTTCGATGTCTCTATTCCAGAGTTTATGAAAAGGCGGGCTGCCTCAGCGGTTAAGAAGGGTCGCCCTGTACCTCACTGGGCAGATGAACTGGACTTTCTGCATGACCCATCACAAAACCCTGTCATAGGTTGGCCCATGAGGTTGTTTGACTGCTCTACTATTTGTGATGGAGCGTCTGCAATTCTCCTCGTCGCCGAGGATATAGCCAAGAATTTTACCGACAAACCCATATATGTTATTGGCACGGGACAGGCAAGCGATTATTACTTAGCCGAGAGGGAAGACCTAACATCGATAAAAGGCAGCAAATTGGCAGCGAAAGAAGCTTATGAGATGGCAAATGTTGGCCCTCAAGATATAAAACTGGCTGAAGTTCATGATTGTTTCACCATAGCCGAAATACTTGCTATGGAAGACCTCGGATTCTACAAACCGGGTGAAGCAGTCAAGGCAATTAGAGAGAAGGAAGATTGGCTAGATGGGAAATTGCCCATCAACATGGATGGCGGATTGAAAGCTAAGGGACACCCTATAGGAGCATCTGGCACAGGAATGATAGTAGAGATATTTAAGCAAATGAGGGAGGAAGCTGGACCAAGGCAGGTTAAGAAAAAGGATGTCTCTTTAGGGCTAATGCATAATGTCGGAGCACATGGTTCCACCGTTGTAGTTAACATTTTCGAAAGGAGGTAATTTTAATGGCTTTAGAAAGCAAATTCTCCGAAGTGGCAGAAAATAAATTTTATAGCTTGGCTTATCATCAATTCCTTAGTGAGAGGAAATTAATGGGGTCAAAATGCAAGAAATGTGGGCATCTCTCTGTTCCACCAAAACCTATCTGCCCTAAATGCCAGGGGGGCGAGATGGAGCTAGTGGAGATGAAAGGAAAAGGAAAGATTGCTGCCTATACTGTTATAGCTGTTGCCCCTCCCTTAATGGTTGAAGAGGGATTCGACAGGGAGCATCATTACTGCAGCGGGGTTGTCGAGTTAGAAGAGGGTCCAAAAATCACAGCTCGCATTTTGGGGGTCGACCTCGCGAAGCCTGAGCAGATTAAGATTGGGACACCTGTTACCGTGGACTATGTTGAGGCGATGCATGGAGGGGAGAAGAAGACTCTTCTAGCATTTAGAGCCAAGTAGCAAGAAGTTCATAGAGTTCGTAGAGTTGTTAGAGTTGACGAAACCTCGAACTCAAGGAACTCAATAAACTCAAGGAGTTATTTTAAGGAGGTGTGAAATGCAAAAGAAAAGAAAACTTGGGAGAGGGGTAGCTGTAGTTGGCGCCGGAATGTCGAAATTTGGCATGTTTAAGGATAAAGATTCCAGGGATTTGCTTGCTGAAGCCTACAATGAAATGCTTTCCTCAGTAGATAAAGGCATAGACCCCAAGGATATTGATGCTATGTGGGTAGGGAATTTTTCCAATGACTTCTATGTGCATCAAGGGCATTTGGGACCTATGGTGGCTGATTTGCTCGGGCATGTGCCAAAGCCGGTAACAAGGACGGAAGGCGCTTGTGCCGCCAGCACACTTGCTTTTAGGGATGCCGTCTTTGCTATAGCTTCTGGATTCTATGATATTGCCGTGGCAGGGGGAGTAGAGGAGATGTCAAAGGTAACCACAGAGCAAGCCACAGAGGGTTTGGCGTTGGCGCTTGATAGACCCTATGAAGGGATAGTTGGTTTTACCTTTCCTGGTGTTTTTGGCGCTTTAGGCAATGCTTACTTTGAAAAATATGGAGCCACACGGGAACATCTTATGAACGTGACCATAAAAAGCCATAATAACGCTCCTCTTAATCCTAAAGCACAGTTCCCTCTGTCTGTTCGCGATATGATGAATAACAGGATTGAGCGTGCCAAGAAAAGGGGAGAGCCAGTACCAACATGGAAAGATGAGAAGGAAGCTCTCTGGGATCCTAAATTTAATCCCCCAGTTGCCTGGCCAATGTTCCTCTATGATTGTTGTCCTATAAGCGATGGGGCAAGTTGCCTGTTGTTGGTAGCTGAAGAAATAGCTAAAAACTTCACCGATAATCCTATATATGTTATTGGCATAGGACAAGGTAGTGGTCGCCCCTTACATACCGGAGCGAGCTTGACTTCCTTCGAAGCCAATAAAAATGCAGCTGAAGAGGCCTATGGGATGTCAGAGCTTACGCCCAAAGATATACAATTTTCCGAGGTGCATGATTGCTTTAGCATTGCTGAAATTATTCATACGGAAGACCTTGGCTTCTTCAAACCAGGAGAGGGGTATAAAGCTGTGGAAGAGGGTTTAACAAGATTGGATGGCCCGATGCCAATCAACACTTCGGGGGGACTTAAATGTAAGGGGCATCCTGTAGGAGCAACTGGAACAGCGCAAATGCATGAAGTTTGGGAGCAGTTAAGAGGTGAGGCTGGGCAAAGGCAAATCCCCAAAAAGGATTTAAGAATCGGGGCAACCCATAATTTGGGTGGCACAGGAGGAACTTGCACCTTTTGCATTTTTGAAAGGAGGTAAAATAATGGAAGAAAGACATATCTCTACTATTTCTTTTAATCAATTTCTCAATGAAGAGAAACTCATGGGTTCAAAGTGTAAGAAATGTGGTACTCTTTTTTCACCACCTCGCCCTATTTGTATCAAATGCTACAGCAGTGATATGGACTGGGTTGAACTAAAGGGGAAGGGGAAGCTACTTACCTATACCTGCATCTATGTCGGTCCTCCGTGGATGGCAGAGGAGTTTGGGACTGATAGAAAGCATCCCTATTGCTCTGGAGTTGTGGAACTAGAGGAAGGCACAAAGATTGACGCTCGCATTGAGGGGGTTGATGCAGGTAAGCCTGAGAGTATAAAAATTGGTATGCCTCTTACTGTGACATATCTACATCGAGGTGAGGGGGAGCAAGCGAGGACTTACTTAGCATTTAAGCCCGCATAACTCCAAATGCAAGGCTCACATTCATACCTTTTGGGCGAAAGTATAGCTTTGATATAAGAGCTTGTTGCACAAACCCATCTGCCAAAGCTAAGGTAGCATGGCTGCCAGCTTTAGAAAGTCCCTTTACGCAACAGGCTCATAACTTAAATAGAGAAAGGAGCATAGAAGAATGAGTTTAAGGAAAGTAGCAATATTGGGAACAGGGCATACGCCATTTACATTTGGTCAAGAAAAGACATGTGTGGAGCTGTTTTCTGAAGCAGCAATGGATGCCATCAACGAGTCACACCTCAAGCCAAAAGACATACAAGCTATGTACGTTGGTAATGCGTTAGGGGACCTTTCCGAAGGACAAATAATGGTGCAATCGTATTGTGCTGATGATATTGGCGCTTCTTATATTCCAGCCACTAGATTTGAAGGTGCTTGCGCTTCAGCAACTCTAGCGGTAAGAGATGCCTTTATATGGGTTGCTTCAGGTTTTTACGATATAGTCTTAGCTGGTGGTGTGGAGACGGCAGCTAAGTTGGGTACATCTGCAGCTACTCGCATCTTCGCTATGGGCACCGATGGCCACTACGAATGGCCGGTCGGACTTACATTTCCTGGCGCTTTCGCTACATTAGCCCACCTTTACTCCCATAGATACGGTGTGCCACTTAAAAAGCTTAAAGAGCAAATGGCTTTGGTTTCAGTTCAATCTCACCATTATGGAATGCGTAATCCTAATGCCCAGTTCCACAAAGAAATAACTGTGGATGATGTATTAAATGGCTTTATGGTTGTTTCACCACTACAGCTATATGATTGCTGTCCCTTCTCTGATGGAGCCGCCGCGATTGTATTAGCCTCAGAAGAGATGGCAAAGAAGCTTACCGACAAACCAGTTTATATTACCGGCGTTGGGCAGGGCTCCTCTGGTAGGTACAGTGCTCAGAAAGATTACTTGCCAAGGCTTAGAGCAAGAGAGATATCTGTCAAGCAAGCTTATGATATGGCTGGAGTTACACCTCAGGATATAGATATCTGCGAGCTTCATGATTGCTTTAGCATCGCTAGTATTATTGCGGTAGAAGGCCTTGGCTTTGCTGATTTTGGCAAAGGTGGTGAACTCTGGGAGAAAGGTGAAACTAAGGTCGGAGGCAAAATACCCATAAACATTTCTGGAGGGTTAAAATCCAAGGGACACCCCGTAGGAGCCACTGGCGCTTCTCAAGTATACGAAGTAGTACATCAATTAAGAGGCGAGTTAGAGGAACAGGGAAGACAAGTAGAGGGAGCCAGAATAGGGTTAGTTGATACACTGGGAGGGGATGGTGTCCTTTGTCATATACTCATGGAAAGAGGTTGGTAACATTAAGTAATTAATTCTGAGGAGATGAAGATGGAATATAAACTTACATATAAAGCTTTTAATGACACCCTTAAGAAGAGTAATAAGCTACTAGGTTTGAAGTGCAAGGATTGTGGAGCATCTACTTGCCCCCCGAAGATGACCTGCCAGGAATGTGGCAGCACGAATTTGGATATCACTGAACTAAGTGGCAAGGGCAAGATAGCGACTTTCACTGTTAGTTATGTACCTGGTTTAGGACGAGAAGCCGAAGCTCCCATACCCATAATAATGGTTGAACTGGACGAAGGCCCCTGGATATTGGGTAATTTAGCTGGCACCGACCCAAATAGAGCAGATATGGGTTTAATTGGTAAGAGGGTAGAGTTAAGCTCTCGTAGTAGATTATGGCCTACAGATTTATATGCTGCTGGTCCAGAGTTTAAGGGTGGAGGGGCAAGACCAGTTTTTAACCTCGCCTAAAGACGGAAATAGCGTAACAAAGAATGGTTGTTGAGTTTGCTGTATGTAAGGCTTTATTTAAACCTCAATTTTGCTCTCACAAAGCACGAGGGGTGAAGTTTCTTCAACCCCAAATTGCTTTGTTTCCATCACTTAACTACATATATGAAAGGTGAAGAACTTGTGCGAAGGCTTTTGCAAGAGCCGATGATATTAAGAAGGAGGTTAAAATTATGCAAAAAGAAGTAGTTGTTGTAAGCGGTGCCAGAACGGCAATCGGCGCTTTTGGTGGTTCTTTAAAGGATATATCTGCTATTGATTTAGGCGTTGCAGCGATTAAGGAGGCGCTTAAGCGAGCCGGGCTAAGGCCAAAATCTAGCGAAGATTTACTTGGTTACGGTCCTGATATACTCAAGTCCGATGCGATAATAGAGTTAGAGAAAAAGCACTATGACTATGACTCTTCTTTGCGTCCCGTTCAGATTGATGAAGTAATCATGGGGAATGTCCTCCAGGGAGGTCAAGGACAAAACACAGCTCGCCAAGCGTGTATCTACGCTGGCATTCCCAAAGAGACGCCTGCCTTCACGATAAACAAAGTCTGTGCCTCAGGTTTAAAAGCTATCACTTTAGGAGCGCAAGCCATAATACTGGGTGAAGCGGATGTCGTAGTTGCTGGGGGAATGGAAGCTATGAGCCATTGCCCCTACATTCTCCCTAAAGCTAGGTGGGGCTATAGGATGGATATCACCTCCAGAGGGGAGCTTATAGACCTTATGGTCTTTGATGGGTTGTGGGAAATATTCTATGGCTATCATATGGGAAATACTGCAGAGGAAATCGCTAATAGATTTGGCTTCACACGCGAACAGCAGGATGAGATAGGCTATCTTAGCCATACTCGAGCCCGGAAAGCTATGGCGGATGGCTTATTTAGAGAGGAAATAATTCCTTTTCCCATTCCGCAGAGGAAAGGTCCACCCGTTATGTTTGACACTGATGAGCGCCCTATGGACACTTCCATGGAGAAAATGGCTAAGCTTCCTCCGGCATTCCGAAAAGGTGGAATGGTTACTGCAGGCAATGCTTCAGGGATTAACGATTGTGGAGCAGCAATAGTGCTTATGTCTAGAGACAAAGCTAAGGAATTAGGACTTAAACCCATGGCAACCCTTAGAGCCTGGGCTTCAGGCGCCATAGACCCCAACTATATGGGATTAGGCCCTATTCCTGCAGTAAGAAAGGTGCTCAAAAAGACGGGGCTTACCAATAAAGATTTTGATGTTATTGAGCTTAACGAGGCTTTTGCTTCTCAGACGCTGGGTTGCATGAAAGAGCTAGGTTGGGATTCTGACCACATTAACCCGCATGGGAGCGGCATATCTTTGGGACACCCTATTGGCTGCACCGGGGCGAGAATAGCAGTCACCCTCATCTACGATATGGTGCATAGAAATTTGCATCGCGGCTTGGAAACTATGTGTATTGGCGGTGGACAGGGAATGGCAGCTATTTGGGAAAGGTCCTAGGTTTTCATATGAGCAGTCAGCATTCAGCGGTCAGAATTTGTCTGAAAACTGCTAGCTGAAAGCTGACAGCTAGCCAAGTAGTTGCCTGATTTATCAGGCCCGGGAGAGAAGCTTAGTGTCAGAATTGCCATCTATAGTTAAGGCGCTTCTTAAATCTCAGGCTTATTCCCATAAACCACAAAAGATAGAACTGGTTCAAACCCAGATGTCCTTTGTTTTCCTTACCGGTGACTATGTCTATAAGGTAAAAAAGCCGGTCAACCTGGGATATCTGGATTACACTACCCTGGAGAAACGACAATTTTTTTGCCACCAAGAGCTCGAGCTAAATAGACGCCTTTGCCCTGATGTTTATTTAGCCGTGGTGCCGATTATTGCGAGCCATCAGCCATCAGCTATCAGCTATCAACTTGAGTGCGAAGGCAACCCAATAGAGTATGCCGTCAAAATGAGACAACTGCCCCAAGACCGCATGCTGGATGTGTTGCTGCCCCAGAATCGAGTAACTGAGCAAATGGTGGCAAAGGTAGCTGAGAAGCTAGCGGGTTTTCACCAAAAAGCGAAAACAAGCTCCGAGATTGCCGCCTTCGGCAAATTAGACATTATTCGCCGGAATACTGATGAGAACTTCACCCAAACTGAGAAATATATTGGTCTTTCCATCCCCCGACTATCTTATGACCACATTAAAAGTTACACCGAGGATTTTATCTGCAATAATATCAGCCTGTTTGATAAACGGGTAAAGGAAAGCAAAATAAGGGATTGCCACGGCGACCTTCATGCTGCTCATATCTGCTTCACCGATGATGTCTGCATTTACGACTGTATCGAATTCAACGACAGATTCAGGTATTCTGATGTAGCTTCGGAGATTGCCTTTCTGGCTATGGACCTGGACCGCTACCAGCGGGCTGACCTTTCTCAGCATTTGGTAAACACTTATGTAAAGTTATCCCACGATGAGGAGCTATTAAAACTACTCAACTTCTACAAATGTTACCGCGCCTATGTTAGAGGCAAGGTGGAAAGCTTTAAGCTCGACGACCCCTATATCTCTAAAGAAGAGAAAACAAAGGTTTTAGCTGTAGCTAAGAGCTACTTTGAGCTTGCAGGATTGTATATATAGCCACACTATGTCATTGCGAGGAGCGTAGCGACGAGGCAATCTTAAGATAGGATGAAATAGATTGCTTCGCTCGCAATGTCAGTGATAATTATGCAATGATTATGTGGTTAACTATAATGAAGAATGATTGAAGCTCAAATTCTATTAAGCGAAGCCACTAATATGGAGGAGGGGGATAGACTATGTTAAGTCATTTTACATTGGAGTATTGGGCAGATGAGGGGTGGTATGTCGGGAGGCTAAAAGAGGTTCCAGGTGTATTTAGTCAATGTAAGCCTCTGGAAGAATTAGAAGAGAACATTCGGGATGCTTACCACTTAATGGTTGAGGAAGAAGAATCAAGGAAAGCCTTTGTGAACTAATCAGAAGGCAGTTTGGGCGCAAATGACTGTAATGCAAAAAGATAACGCTGTCCCCAGAGGTATTTCGAGCTTGCCGAATCGTATATATGAAGGTTGATTGAAAATTATTAAATTTTTGTTGAGCGACGCCATTAATATGGGGGAAGAAGGTAAATTATGTTAAGGCATTTTACATTAGAATACTTCAGATCATAGCCCAAACAAGAGAAATAGGCATAGAGATATGAAACAGGCACTACAAAAGCACGATAGAAAATTACCTGATATAGGCGACTATCGGGATAGAAGTTATCTTTCTGCTATTGAGGCAGCGAGATACCTTAATACCACTGTGTCTACTATTCATGAATTAGTAAATCAGGACCAACTTAAAGTTACAATTGCGGCAAGCGGTCAGCAACGCTTTGACATAGAAGATTTGGAGGGATTTAAAGCAAATAAAGGGCATATCGCGGAGAGAAGTGAAATCAGCATACCTTGGGATAACACCATCGAGATAAATGGCACTATTCAAAAGATATATATCAAGAACGCCCAGAATATGGGAGAGGTTGCTAGTGATTCTGTTCATTTGATGGTGACATCTCCGCCTTATTTTGATGCCAAAATGTATTCAAATAAGCCTATAGAGGGTGATTTAGGAAACCTCCACGATTTGGATGAGTGGTTTGAGGAAATTTCTAAGGTATGGGCAGAGGTCTATCGTGTATTAGAGCCAGGCAGGAAGGCATTTATAAACATAATGAATCTACCAATAAGGCAAAAAGGTGGGTTTCGCTCCCTGAATTTAGCTGGTAGGACTATAGACATATGCGAGAGGATAGGCTTTGTATTCAAAAGAGACATTGTTTGGCATAAGACCAACGCTGTGAGGGCTCATTTTGGGACTTATCCTTATCCCGGTGGAATCTTAATCAATAATATGCACGAGTTTATTTTAGAGTTTGAGAAACCAGCTAAGAGAGGATTTAAAAAATATGCTCATCTTACTCAAGTGCAAAGAGAACAATCCAAAGTGGATAAGGATTTCTGGCTTTCAATTAAGAAAAGCGATGTATGGGTAATGAAACCCAAAGCGAGTGGCGATAGTAGAAATCATGTTGCACCTTTCCCTTATGAGTTACCTTACAGGTTAATTAAAGCCTACAGCTTTGTAGGAGAAACAGTGCTAGACCCGTTCTTAGGTTCTGGCATTGCCCTTAAAGCTGCAGTTGATTTAAAAAGAAATGGAATCGGCTATGAAATAAATCAGGCAATTGCCCAAGAGGCAATAGCAGCGCTAAAAGTTTGCCAAGAGCAGATGGATCTGTAAAGAAAGCTTATGCCACTTAACGGGAAGGCAACCTACGCTCAATCGAGCGACATTAAATCCAGAACCTACCTTTAATATCGAAAAGATATGAAGAAAAAGGCAATTGCTGAGCTTGAATTCTTAGATTGGCTCAAAATTAAGCTACCTGAGGTGTATCACCAAAAACAGGTAGAGGTTTCCAAAGCTGGTGGAGATGCGTTTCTCTGGTTTTTAAGGGAAGGCGGAATAACAAGGGAGCCGGATTTTATAGCCAAGGTAGGAGAACAAATAATCGAATTTGAATTTCAGTATGCTGACAGGATAGATTTAGATTTCTACGATTTCAAAGTTTCTAAGGTAGCAAAGAAGGTAGGAGGCAAAAGGATTCCTCATCATGGGAAACAGTTTATCTATGTAATAAAACCAACTCTCCAATATGCTGTATTCGATTGCCAGTGGATAACCCAAAATGGTGAATATGGAATGGTGCCAGCGTGTGGAAGTTATGCTTATAGGGTTCCAAAGGAAAGGTGGAAAGCTTTAAGCTCGACGACCCCTATATCTCTAAAGAAGAGAAAACACAGGTTTTAGCCGTTGCCCAGAGGTATTTTGAGCTTGCCGGGGCGTATGTAGAATCAAAGGGCAATTGAAAATTGCCAAAAAGGGGATCGTATGGAATCAATCGAACAACTCATTGAGAAGGCGTGGGATAATCTTGCAGATAAATTAGCAAATGATCCTAAGTTCAATCATCCCATATGCAAGCCGAATAATGAAAGAGGAATCGTCTTCCATTTTGCTTTAGAACTTATGCATCTATTTAGCGATCTTAGTCCAGAGAAGGAATTAACCTTCTCCTTTGAATCCACTATTTGGGATGAAGAAAGCACGGATCTGTTAATCATTGATCATGTGAATGGTATAAAAGGTGTTGCATTCGAATTCAAATTTCCACAACAACGTGGGATTTCAAATTCAAATCGAACTCACCGCAGAGGTCAAATCTACTGGGATTTGTATAGGTTATGGAGAATTGTAACTAAATGTAATTTTGACTCACTTAGGATACCAGAGGCATTCTTTCTATGTGCAGTGAACGAAGAAGCCTATGTCAATAAAGCAAACGGATATTCTACAAATCCTGAGTGTAGAACACATCAAGATTATGTAATTCCTCGATTACAAACTCTAAGAAGTGTACAGCTTGGGAGAAGTAAGCCATACGATTTTGAAACACCAGATTGTCATCTAAGATTTCATTGGAAGAGAGTTGGTGACTACTGGTGGAATACCCCGATGAGAATTTATGTTGAGAGGTGATGAATTGAAGGAACCGTTTACCAAATTCATAGAAGCTGAATTAGGCTCGGGCGTTCTGCTTATTACCTGCGGCCTTCCCGGTACCTGGAAGACCGAGACCAGCGAGGAAGTTTCCAAAATAAAGGGCTATCCCATCCTTCGAACCGACCTGATTAGAAGAGAATTACTCAAAGATGAGGATATATTCGATGAGAAGGTCGCCTCGAATATGGATAAGCGAATGATGGTCTATGATGAGACCTTCCGACAGGCAGGTGAGATGCTTAACAAGGGCGATAATGTAATACTCGATGCCACCTTTATCACCAATGAGCTGAGAAGGCGGGCTGCTGCCATAGCCGCCAAACACAATAAGACATTTGTCATCCTCCAAACCCACTGCCCGCAAGAGGTAGCTATCGCACGCATCCTGAGACGGACTAAAGAGGATTATGAATCAAACGCTCTCACCGAACAAGCCTATCTCAACAATAAGAAGAGGTTCGAACAGGTGGACATGGATGACTTGAAGCAGTCGAACCCGAACCTTGATATAATCCATCTTATAGTTGATACCCAATACGACCTTCCCGAAGACTGGTATGTCATCGGCATAGAAAAGAGATAAAAGTTGGGGGGATTCTATGTCGAGCCCTTTGGTTGAAATAAAGGAAATAGCAGGATTATAATATAACAGGCTTGGGAAAAATTAAAAAGGAGGGACAAAAATGAAGAAAAGAACATTACTATCCTTAGTTTTGGCACTGATGTTGGCGACGGCCTAGCTTTCTTTCCCCATGACGGCTAGCGCCGACCCAGATACTACTTATTATATCAGTCCATATGGGGATGACGCTCGAACTGCCACGGAAGCACAGAATCCATTAACCCCCTGGCGTACCATCAGCCACGCCGTGGAGCAAGCTTCCTCCGGGGACACAATTAAGGTCATGGATGATAATGTCGAGGCAACCGATGATTATGTGGAGAATGTCATCATTCCCTCAGAGAAAAGCAACCTGACCATTGAGAGACATAACGCTGTTGGCCCTAATCCGCAGGTCAAGGCCGCAAACTCAAGCGTGCAAGTGTTCTGAATAGAGGCCACCTATGTCACCATAAGGGGGCTTGACATTTACGGGGCAACCGATATCACTAGTAAGCAGTCCGGAATAAGTCTTGTTCGCGCCGACCACTGCACCATCTGGGAAAACCGCTGTGGCTGGGACGATACCCACTACAACTATCATGGCATTACTGTGTCTGATTCGAACAACAACGAGCTAATCAACAACACCATAAACTCGAACCACCAATCCGGCATCTACCTGCTTGATTCAAGCAGCAACAGCACTCTATCGGGCAACACTTGCAACTAACCACTCCGACGGTATCTACCTGTATTCCTCGAGCAACAACACCATCTCCGACAACGAATGCAGCCACAACTACTACTATGGCATCTACCTGCGTCTTATGAGCAACGATAATATCCTTTCAGGCAACACCTGCAACGACAACACCTAGGGCATCTACCTGCTTTCGAGCAACAACGTCCTTTCGGGCAACACCTGTAACGATAACCACTTCGGCATCTACTTGCTTTCTTCCAGCAACACCCTATCGGGCAACACAACAAACTCGAATGATGACGGCATCTCCCTGGCTAGTGCAAGCCACGATAACATCTTTTCAGGCAACACCTGCAACTCGAACACTGAGTATGGCATCTCTCTATATAATAATTCGAGCGACAACACCTTCTATCTGAATAACTTCAGCGGCAACACCACCGCCAATGTTTACTCTATAAACTCAACCAACACCTGGAAGCCGCCGACCACCCTGTGCTACTTCTACCAATCAAGCCATAAGAACTACCTGGGCAATTACTACAACGACTCGAATGAATCTCCCCCCAGCAAGCTGGGGGGTATCTGTGGCGCGAATTCTCGTATCTTCATCACTCGAATTCGCTTTGCAGCGCCTAAAGACGCTGCTTGCCACCCCACCCTGCGATTCATCCCCGCAGCAAGCTGCTGGGTATTCTCGCTAGATTTTATAAAACTGACCCTGACGGAGATGGGATTAGTAATGTCCCTTATGGTTTACCCGGCGATGAGCCTGATGATGATTACTCACTGATGCAGACCTCTGACAACTACTCCCTCATGGCATGGTGGCTGGGTAGTCTGGTAAGGATGTATAAGGGGGATATGAGCAAGAGACGGGGAAGTGTTACCATACCTGCCAGCGACTCCAAGGTCTGGTTTGCCGGTGAGGCAGCGCAATGTGATGTTACCTTCCCTGCCGACACCTGGGCAGGTCAGGTAGCTTTTACCTCAGTACCGGCGAGTGGGGATACTTTCACCATCGAAATAGGCTATTATTATGCCGGCAGTTTCACCCCAGGCGGTCCTGATACAACCTTGACCGGAGACGGGAGCACCAAAGTTTTCACCTATGAAACCGATGCTGCCTCCTTCACCGTGCCCAATGGACAATACCTGAGCCTTAGAATAACAAACAACAGCGCGAGCACAGATTACGATGTGCGAATTGGCGGCGCCTGGAGCTATCTCTCCGCTCCCGATACCGCTTGCCCGGAATACCCCGTCCCTGAGCCTCCTACTATCGTTCTGCTAGGAATTGGGCTGGTAGGACTCGGGGGATATGTCTGGTTCAGGAGGCAAAGTCAGCGATCAGTAGTCAGAGTTGAAGGCTATTGGCTAATCGGGGAGAGGTTTCCTAACTTCGATGATACTACCCTCGGGAAGGGCCCTACTAAAGGGCAGTTTGCTCTGGTGTTAGCTGTCGGTTCCCTGACATTTGCCTGAATTTGTGTTTGCTGTATGCAAAAAACTACAGTATAATATCACCGAATGGAATTGCCAGACCCAAATCTCGAACCTGACTGGGATGATGATAATATAAATCACATAGCAAGACATGGCATAACCCCGGAGCAAGTGGAAGAGGTTTATTACGGTGAGGGGTCATTGCCCACTCTTGCCGTGGGGAGAAAAAGCAAACTCAGCGGCCGTCAGCCAGAATTGCGCTACCGACTATGGGGCATTGATGCTGCTGGGAATCTCTTGGAAGTGATCGTGGCACCATATCCAGAATACGGTGTATGGCGCTGTGTGACAGCATACAGAATGTCAGCAACTGCTCGCAGAGCTTATCTCAAGAGAGTGAGGAGGTGATTATGTCCAAACTACCAGAACAGATTCGTCAGACACTCAAAGAAGAGGTTTATCAATGGGAAGATGCTGCTCGCAAGGAAACTCCCGAACAAATTGAGGAGATGCTTGAAGAGGCTGAGCCATTCCATGCGACACGACTTCCACGCCGTCCTGTCTCAGTTCGTCTCGATCCCCAGGATATCGCAATGCTCAAGCGGATTGCTAGGCGTAATGGCATCCATTATTCCCAATTGATCGCAATGTGGATACATGAGCGAATGGAGAAGGAGCAGCAAGTTCAGCGAGCTGAGGAGGAGAAATCAGCGGTCAGCAGCCAGAGCTAATGGCTGTTAACTAATCTTTCGTCATTGCGAGGCACAGAGTGCCGAAGCAATCCCAAGGACAAGTGAAAGGAAACAGGCATGAGATTGCTTCGCTTCCCCTTCGCGGAGTTTACCCTGAGCGCTATGAGATTCTTCGCTGCGCTCAGAATGACAGTAAAAACTGAAGTGTTAAAAAGATAGAAATGAAAATAGATTTACACATCCATACTAAGAGCTGCTCCGATGGCAATCTCCCCATTGAAGAAGTTTTCCAAGAAGCAAAAAACCGAAACATCGATTTCATGTCGACAACTGACCACGATTGCATAGACTGCCAGGAAAGAGCTATCACTCTGGCAAGAGAGCATGGCATATCCTACATCACCGGGGTAGAATTAAATGTGGCTTTCCATTATCCCGCTGAGGATAAAGCTATTTCACTGGATTTCCTGGGATATGGGTATGATATTCATAATCAAGAGCTAAAGAGTAAGCTTCAGTTGATAAAAGAACATAGAGGAAGAAGGGCGCGTCAAATCTTGGAAAAACTGAATGTTGAGTTCGATAAAGAAGGTATTGAAAGATTCACCGAGAAAGACCTGAAGAACATACAAGATAGCGTTGACGGTGTATTCGGACGACCCCATATAGCGAACTACTTGATAGGAAAAGGGATTGTAAAGGATAAACAGGAAGCCTTCGATAAGTATCTGGTCAAGTGCGATGTGGCTAAGTATCCACTTTCCCTGGCTGAGGCGTCAAAATTGATTAGGAACGCCGGCGGCATACTGGTACATGCACACCCCAATGACCCCAACGGAACATCTTTAGTAAGCATAACACATGATTTAGATGAACAAACGAATATCATAGCGAAATATATGTTACAATACATCGATGGCGTCGAGTGCTGGCATTCCAGGCATGATGAGAAAACCACGACACACTATATTGATTTCGCCAGGAGACATGGTATAATCATGACCGGGGGCAGTGATTGCCATCAAAAACCGATTCTTATGGGCACATTGGATATACCTGATTGGGCTGCTGAGCAGTTCAGTGACAGGAAAATGGAAAATAATTTGGAGTAGATTGCTTCGCTTCGCTCGCAATGACAACAATGAAGAGTTATGATATTAAAGACCACACCCTAGCCGAAGAGGGTAAGCTTCGCATTGAATGGGCTGGCAAGGAAATGCCGGTAATAGAGCTTATAAAGCAGAGATTTGCCCAAGAAAAGCCTCTGGCAGGAATCCGCATTTCCGCCTGTCTGCACGTCACCACGGAGACGGCTAATTTAGCTTTAACTCTAAGGGAAGGCGGAGCTGATTTAGTTGTGTGTGCCTCTAATCCTCTAAGCACGCAGGATGATGTGACTGCCGCCTTAGTGGGCTGGGGCATTCCTGTCAATGCCATAAAGGGAGAGGACAATGAAACCTATTATCGGCATATCATCACTGCCCTGGAACATAAACCTCAAATCACTATGGACGATGGCGCTGATTTAGTTTCCACTCTTCATAAGGAACATCCAGAGCTTAGCCATGATGTTATTGGTGGCACTGAGGAAACTACCACAGGTGTTATCAGGCTCAGGAATATGGCAAGAGCAGGGAAGTTGAATTACCCCATCATTGCTGTGAACGATGCTCAAACCAAGCACTTCTTCGATAATCGCTACGGCACGGGGCAAAGCACCATCGATGGCATCACTAGAGCCACCAATATACTATGGGCAGGGAGAAAAGTAGTTGTTTGCGGCTATGGCTGGTGCAGCAAAGGAATAGCTAAACGGGCTCAAGGGCTAGGAGCACGAGTTATCGTCACCGAAGTTAATCCTATCCCCGCTTTGGAGGCTGTTATGGATGGCTACCAAGTTATGCCTTTAATTGAAGCATGCCATATAGGAGAGGTCTTTATCACTGCCACTGGAGATACAAGCGTCATTGATAAAGCTCACTTCATGCAGATGAAGGATGGAGCCATTCTGGCTAATAGTGGCCATTTTAATGTGGAAATAAATATTCCCGCATTGGAAAGCCTGTCCAAGTCAAAAAGGCGAGTGCGCTCCTTTGTTGACGAATATAGCTTAGCTGACGGGAGACATATTTATTTATTGGGTGAAGGCAGGCTCATCAATCTGACTGCCGCTGAGGGGCATCCTGCCAGCGTTATGGATATGAGCTTTGCCAATCAAGCTTTATGTGTAGAACATCTTACTAAAATGAAGGGAAAGCTCAAGCCAGATGTTTATCCTGTGCTTGAGGAAATCGATAAAGAGGTAGGCAGACTAAAGCTCGCTGCTATGAATATCTCCATTGATTCCTTAACCGAGGAGCAAAAAGGCTACCTGGAAAGCTGGGAGTCAGGAACATAGCTACAAAATGTAAATAGCAAAAATAAAAATGCAAAAAT
The DNA here is from genome assembly GCA_964585315.1 of uncultured Dehalococcoidales bacterium. Classification (GTDB taxonomy): domain Bacteria; phylum Chloroflexota; class Dehalococcoidia; order GIF9; family AB-539-J10; genus JAUWQI01. The sequence continues at coordinate 17,161 of CAZPDE010000028.1, forward strand.
ACAGAGTAAAAATTAAAAAGTTTTGGAATTTGGATTGTAACTGTGCAGCCGCTCCCTATGTCACCCTGAGCCTTTGAGATTCTTCGCTACGCTCAGAATGACAGGAAGCGAAGGGCTCCCTCAGAATGACACTGGGTGAATAGGTGCTTTGAATTTTGAATTTGTTTAGAGTTTAGAGATTCGAAATTAGAATTTCCCTGAAGGGGGTAAGAATGCCAAACAGCTTTACTCGATTAGATTCATATTTAGCCACCTCGGAGTCCGTTACGGAAGGACATCCTGATAAATTATGCGACCAGATTTCCGATGCCATCCTTGATGCCA
>CAZPDE010000029.1:0-17480 GCA_964585315.1 uncultured Dehalococcoidales bacterium
AATCCTTAAAAGTGGGCTACAACCGAGTTTTTGGCTATTATATTGAGGTATCTCGGACTAATCTTAATCTAGTTCCCTCTGACTATATTCGCAAGCAGACCTTAGCCGAGGCAGAAAGATTCTTCACTCCTGAACTCAAAGAGTATGAATCTTCAATCCTAGCTTCACAAGAGAGGATTGCTGAATTGGAAACTGCCATCTTCCGCCAAGTTTGTCAACAAATAAGCGCTGCTGGTGAGCAGATTTTGGGCGCCGCCAGAGCTATCGCTCAAATTGATGCCTTTTGCAGCCTTGCTGAGGTGGCAACACGCCATAATTATATTAAGCCAACATTGAGCGCTGAGGATGTTATAGAAATCAAGGGAGGACGCCATCCCGTAGTGGAGAGGAGCATAGGCAGCGATAATTTTGTTCCTAACGATACTTATTTATGTAACAAGGATAATCAACTCATCATACTTACCGGCCCCAATATGTCGGGCAAATCTACTTATCTCAAGCAGATAGCCTTAATTATTCTTCTGGCTCAGATGGGAAGTTTCATCCCTGCTGATTCAGCGAATATTGGGATTGTTGACCGCATCTTTACCCGAATTGGGGCTCAGGAGGACTTAGCCGCAGGGCAATCTACTTTTATGGTAGAGATGACCGAGACGGCAAACATTTTGCATAATGCCACTCCTCGCTCTCTGATTATTTTAGATGAGATTGGGCGAGGCACAAGCACATATGATGGACTTTCTATTGCTTGGGCAGTAGCTGAGTTTATCCACGGCTCACCCAGGCTGGGAGCCAAGACCCTTTTTGCTACTCACTACCATGAATTAGTGGATTTAGCTAATGCCTTGCCACGGGTTAAAAATTTTAATGTAGCTGTGGCTGAAGAGGGAGATAAAGTTGTCTTTTTGCATAAAATCATCCCTGGAGGCGCTGATAGGAGCTATGGCATCCATGTAGCTCAGCTAGCTGGCTTGCCAAAGTCGGTAATTGTGCGAGCTCAGGAAGTCTTAGCCAATCTGGAAAGCCAGGCTTCCAAAAAGAGCAAAGTTTCTGGGCGGAAAGCCCAACAGCTTTCGCTTCTCCCTAAAGATTCCTTATTGGCTGGCGAGATTGCCAAACTCGATGTTGATTCCCTGTCTCCTTTGGAGGCTATTACCAAGCTCTATGAGCTCAAGCAAATAGCAAGGGAGACTCAGTAGAAATGAATGTCCTACAATTTCTGCAAGATAGTGTTCTACCATTCCTGCGAAATAATGGAGCATGGATTGCAGCAGTAGCAACTTGTATTATGGCTATTGCGGTCTTTTTGCAAACGAGGAAAACTGGAGAGATGGCAAAGCAGAATAGAGAGATAGTTAAGGCGAATGAAGAATTGGTCAAACAAAACAATATCTCAATAAGCCGAGATTATATAGCTGAATTGGTAGTCGGTGTAATTGAGCCTATGCTAAGCACTGTTAATTCTCTTGAGACTTTTTTCGAAAAAAGGAAATACCATTGGAATGTAACCGGGGGAAGCCACATTGGGGGAGACCTCAGAGAAATTGTGGGGGATGATTCAATTCGCTAGCTTGCAATTTTGATGGAGAACGGTTATAATTCCAAACATTAGTGAAATGTGGCAAATTATGGCTACTGTTAATGCTGTTTTAACCGCTGCCGGAAAAATAGCTGCAATCAAAACTCCCCATAACCGGGAGATTATAGATACTTCAGGAAGTAAGGAACTGAAGAACATCACCGGCAAGAAAACCACTTTGCCCTCCAAGGAGAAATCTACTACCTACTCCTATCGGCAGCCTTTATTGGCCTAATGGCCAGTAAGGGCTCCATACATTATGAAGCTTCAGCAGATGTGGAGTAATTTTGCTCAGGTGTATGACGAAGTTCTCGGAATTAAAAGCAATAGCAGCTCTAGTTAGAAATTCAAATGAGGAGGCGACATTGTATAAGAAGATCAAGATAGTAAAGCCCATCTTAAGGGAGGTGAAACCAGTGAAAAGGAAAGCATTATTTATCTTACTAGCTCTTATGCTGGTGGCATTGCCAATATTTAGTTCTTGTGCCGCGCCAGCAACACCTGAAATAGAACTGACCTACAGTAATTTCTTCCCACCTACTCATTTGCACTCTATATTGGCTAATCAATTCTGCGAGGAGATAAAGGAGCGCAGCAATGGCAGGGTAGAGATTACCTACTATCCCGGAGGCGCACTAAGCCCGGCACCCCAAATTTATGATGGGGTGGTTAGTGGCGTCTCAGATATCGGCATGTCTTGTCTGGCTTACACCATGGGTCGTTTTCCCGCCAGCGAATTGGTTGACATGCCTCACGCTTACCCTAACGGGTGGGTAGCTACCAAGGTGGCTAATGACTTCTATAAAAATTTCAAGCCTGAGGAATTCGACGATGTGCATGTGCTTTATTTCCACGCCCATGGTCCCGGCGTCGTTTTCACCACCAAGAAGCCAGTGCGCAAGATGGAGGACCTCGAAGGGTTGGTAATAAGAGCTACAGGCATAGGAGCCAAGATAATGGAAGGGCTTGGAGCCGAGAGATCTGGTGCACCTCAGCCAGAAGCCTATGAACTTATGTCCAAGGGCACCGTGGATGGCAGTTTTAGCCCCCGCGAGACACTGGAAGGGTGGAAACAAGCCGAGGTCGTCAAGTATGTCACCGGCTGTTATGACGTGGGCAACACCACCGACATGTTCGTTGTCATGAACAATGATAAGTGGGATAGCCTGCCAGGCGACATACAGGAGATTTTTACCGAGGTCAGCGAGGAGTGGATAGGGAAACATGCTAAGGTCTGGACCTACTATGACAAGGTTGGAATAGATTACTTTCTGAGCTTCGAGGGCAGAGAGCTGATTGAATTGTCGCCGGAGGAGATGGCGAGATGGGTGGAAGCTACCCAGCCGCTGATAGATAAGTACATAGAGGATAAGACAGCCATGGGGCTGCCGGCAGCCGATTACCAGGAGTACTTGCTTGAACAAACCAGCTACTGGGCGGGAAAGACACCGACAGAGGAATCTTGCGTAGATTGGGTGGAGCAGGAACTAAAGCAGTAAAGAGAAACAGTTTAGCGAAGAAAGTGCCCTGTGTGGCGCTTGAAAGAAAAAACTCTGTGAATTTCGAGCGCCCCCCAACAGTATCATGTCAGGTAAGATAGCCAGCTTTGAAAAACTTGTCTATTCTTTAAGCAACTGGCTTAACTGGATAGCAGGCGTCGGCATGGCGGCTATGTTAGCCCTCATCGTAGCCAATATAATCGCAGCCAACGCCTTTAAATGGCCTATCCCCGGTGGTATCGAGATGGTCGGCTTCTTAGGGGTGATAGTAATTGCCTTCTCTATAGCCCAGACTCAAGTTTTGCGCGGGCACATCGAGGTAGAGCTACTGACAACGCGCCTTCCCAAACCAGCCCAGAAAGTTATCGCCAGCATCGTTTACTTTTTTGGGATGGCGCTGTTCGCCATGCTTGCTTGGAAAAGCTACGACTTTGGGCATATCCTCCAGGTCAGCGGAGAGGTTTCCATGACCCAGGGGATACCCTTCTATCCCTTCGTCTATGGCATAGCCTTCTGTAGCATCTCTGTTTTCCTAGTGTTGCTGGCACAATTGCTCAAGGCAGTAATTAAAACATGAGGAAATGAGTCCAGTTACCGTTGGCATTATAGGCATTGTCGTTCTGGTTGTTATTTTTCTTCTCCGCATGCCAGTTGGCTTTGCTATGGCATTCGTTGGCTTTATTGGTTTTAGCTATTTAGTTTCGCCGGAGGCAGGATTTAGCATTCTCGCCCGGGATGTTTTCCATACTTTCTCCTCCTATTCTCTCACCGTCATCCCCATGTTCGTGTTTATGGGCTCTATTGCCGCTGCTTCAGGAATGAGCCGCAGACTTTATGACGCTAGCTACTCATTGCTGGGAAACTTACGCGGCGGCTTAGCCATAGCTACTGTTGCCGGTTGTGCTGGCTTTGCTGCCATATGCGGGTCAACTAACGCTACTGCCGCTGCCATGGGGAAAGTGTCTCTGCCTGAGATGAAAAGATATCATTACGCTGATTCGCTAGCCACAGGCTCTGTTGCTGCTGGAGGTAGCCTGGGCATACTTATCCCCCCCAGCACCATATTCATTATCTATGGGATAATGACCGAGCAGTCCATAGGGAAGCTTTTCATAGCAGGCGTTTTACCCGGGTTAATCCTCGCCACTCTTTTCATCCTCGTGATAGTACTTCTGTGTCGGCACAATCCCAACCTTGCTCCAACAGGAGCAGCAACGAACTGGAAGGAAAAAATGAGTGGGCTTGTCGGGGTTACCGAAACGCTGGTCTTATTTGCCTTGGTGATAGTTGGGCTCTTTTTCGGATGGTTTAGCCCAACACAGGCTGGTGGAGCTGGCGCTGCTGGAGCCTTGCTTATTGGACTAGCCTCGCGACAGTTGACCTGGCAGAGATTCCTCGATGCGACTAAAGATGCCTTGCGGATAACCTGCATGGTCATGATTATTGTTACTGGGGCTACGGTTTTCGGACATTTTATGGCGGTGGCTAAAATCCCTCTTATCCTGGCTGATTGGGTGGCTGGGCTTCCTCTTCCCTCCATGGCTATTATGGGAGTTATAGTGCTCATCTACCTCCTGGGTGGCTGCTTTATGGATGCACTGGCGCTGATTACCCTCACCATCCCTATTATATACCCGGTAGTTCTGGCTCTGGGCTTTAACCCAATATGGTTCGGTGTTATAATTGTGCTGGTAACCGAAATGGGAGTTATCACACCACCGGTGGGGGTGAATGTATATGTAATCAAGGGAATTGCCGAGGATGTTCCACTGGAGACTATCTTCAAAGGAATACTTCCCTTTCTCCTAGCGCTGGTGGTTACTATTGGCATACTGATGGGCTTCCCCCAGATTGCTACCTTTTTGCCCAGCTTGACCTCATATTAAGAATGAATAACGATTTCTGAAGGAGATGAATAGCTAAATGACTACTATATCAGAGATGTTGGCTAAAAACGCCATAATGTATACTGATGATACAGCACTTATTGAGCTGGAACCCAGCAGAAAGACAAGGAAAGAAATCACCTGGAAAGAGTTTGACGAAAGAGCAAACAGAATAGCCAACGCCCTTATAGATAGGGGCATTAGGAAAGGTGATAAGGTCATACATTGGATGATGAATTCCATAAACTGGCTTGAGGCTTACTTTGGCATCATTAGAACTGGAGCATGGGCAGTTCCCCTCAGCTTCAGGTTCACCAGTAGTGAGTTGAAATACTGTGCCGACATAGCTGAAGCCAAGGCAATAATTCTAGGAGAAGAGTTCATTGAAAGGGTCGATGCCATCCACTCCCAGCTACCCATGATAAATGATTATATTCTTGTTGGTCAGGACCCGCACAAAGATATGCATGACTTCGAGGATATAATAAGTCACTCTTCCACTGAGCCCACAAATATAGAACTGGGTGATGAAGATGGATGTGGTCTTTACTTTACCTCAGGCACGACAGGAGCACCTAAGCCGATACTTCTTACTCATAAGAATATGGAATGCGCTGCCATAACCGAGAGCGTCCACCACTATCAAAAACATGAGGATAACTTTGTTCTCCTTCCACCCTTATATCATGCTGGAGCCAAAATGCACTGGTTTGGCAACCTGATTGTAGGTGGACGAGCCACCATTCTAACGGAAATCAGCCCTCGAGATATATTTGAAACCGTTCATAAAGAGAGAGGAACAATAGTATGGCTGCTAGTGCCCTGGGCTCATGACATTCTGGTAGCAATGGACAGAGGAGAACTAAAAAAGGAAGATTATGACCTGAGCTGTTGGCGGCTTATGCATATCGGAGCTCAGCCTGTGCCTCCCACACTGGTAAAGCATTGGAAGGAATACTTTCCCAATATGCAATATGACACGGATTATGGACTAAGCGAGGCCGCAGGACCAGGTTGTGTTCACTTAGGTATAGAAAATGAAAGAAAGGTGGGGGCTATCGGGAAAGCCGGCTTCAACTGGGAGGCTTGCATCGTCGATGGCGATTGTGGTGACGCGGCTCGAGGAGAAATTGGCGAATTAATCGTCAAGGGTAACGGGGTGATGAAGGAATACTACAAGAATCCAGAAAAGACTGCGGAAACAATAAAAGATGGCTGGCTATATACCGGCGATATGGCCAGGATGGATGATGACGGCTTTATTTACCTTGTTGATAGAAAAAAGGATGTGGTCATTACTGGTGGTGAGAATATCTATCCAGTAGAGATAGAAGATATCCTGCACAGCCATCCTAAAATCTATGATGCTGCCATAATTGGGATTCCAGATGTGAGACTAGGTGAAATAGCCATAGCTATAATTGATTCCAAACCCGGCGAGACCCTGCCCGAAAGAGAGATAAACGCATTTTTGGAACAGCACATATCTCCATACAAGAGACCCAGGCGTATTATATTTGATAAGGTGCCACGAAATCCCACTGGCAAGATAGAAAAACCCAAACTAAGACAAAAATATAGCGGTCAATAGCTTAGAGCGATAAGTTATAAAATCCCTCTCCCTTGAAGGGAGAGGTTAGGTGAGGGTGAATTATAGGGTGATATTGAGACTGTTTATTTTGTCACCCTGAGCGCTAGCGAAGGGTCTAGATTCTTCACAGAGTTTATCTTGGTGAGCCGAAGCCCTGAGTCCTGACGGTAGGAAGGACCTGAAGGGGAGATTCTTCGCGGAGTTTATCCTGAGCGAGATTCTTCGGTCGCTTTGCTCCCTCAGAATGACACAAAGGTGTTGCTAAACGGCATTGCTGAGGGAAGAAGGATTCAACTACGGACTGTGGGGATAGTTGTGCCTGTAGCCTTAGCTATAAGTTTCCCCTCTTGATTGGCCACCATCATCTCGGAAATACAAACTCGCTTGCCACTCCTCACCACCCAACACTCCGCAGTGAGTTCATCATCTACACCAGCCATGGCAATAAAATGGATATTGAACTGAGAGGCTACATTAGGACAGACTACCGAGTTGGAGGCATAAGCGAAGGCTTGGTCAGCTAATGCCATAATAATGCCACCGAAGACCAGCCCATTGAAGTTACGGTATTCGGGTCTTAACTTCATTGCCACCTTAGCGTAGCCCTGAGAGAGCCCTAGCAGTTTTATTTTCAGGAAGGAGGCGACAGGTTCTCCTTCCGCTCCTGCTCTCAGGTTCGCCAAATTTTCAGACACACCATCTTCTTCTACCGACATCTTTCTAACATTCCTCCATATCAAGTTTTTTCAGCCCCAATGTGCCCCATCCCATCACCATACTACCTCCACAGTGTCCCATTTAGCTAACCCCTGTCTGGAATTATTTCAGAGCCCTAACACAGGTTGAATTTTTGAGCGACCTTTTTGAAACCATCCAGGGAACCTTCTAATGTTCTATCATCAACACAATACGACACGCGAAAATAACCTGGTAACCCAAAACCGCGACCGGGCACAGTCAGCACATTCCACTGCTGCAATTCTTTCACGAAGGCAACATCATCCTCTAGCGGGGATTTGGGGAATAGGTAGAAAGCCCCTTGGGGCTTCATCACCGAATAGCCCATCTCGACAAGGTGACTATATAAGAAATCTCTCTTCTTCTGATATTCAGCTACGGAGACAGTTACATTCTGCAAGCTCTTTACTACATGTTGCATTAGAGCTGGCGCATTAACATATCCTAGAACTCGGTTGCAAAAAATGAGACCACCCATTAACTCCTCCCACTGGCTACAATCAGGATGCACGGCGATATAACCGATGCGCTCACCAGGCAGCGCCAAATCCTTGGAGTGAGAGGTGACGACAATACTTTGAAGGTGATGCCCAAAAACCGGCGGGTATTTTAATCCATCGTATATGATTTTGCGATATGGCTCATCGCTGACGAGGAAAATCTGCGTCTCATATTGAGACTCCTTCTTGCGAAGCAGTTCTCCCAACCGATGTATGAGGTTCTCATCATAAACAGCACCAGAGGGATTATTGGGGGAATTTATAATTACCGCTTTGGTCTTAGCCGCAATGGCAGCCTCGAGGGCATCGAGCTTTGGTATAAACTGCTCATCTGTAGGCAAAATCTTGATAACCCCACCATGATTGTCTATATAGTTGTCGTATTCCACGAAATAAGGGGCAAATACAATGACCTCATCCCCGGGGTTAAGTATCGTCTTCAGCACCACATTCAACGCTCCCCCGGTACCACAGGCCATGACAATATCATTCATACTGAACTTGATGCCAGTCTCCAACGACAGTTGTGCCGCTACGGCAGCTCTTGTTTCGGGATAACCCGCATTCTCCATATATCTATGCATTCCTGGTAAGGGATTCTCCACCAGCTTCTTTAGCTCTTGGTTAAACTCAACAGGAGGCTCCATCACAGGATTACCAATAGAAAGGTCAAAGACATTCTCTTCACCATAGCGCCGCTTAAGAATGGCTCCCTCCTCAAACATCTTCCTGATCCACGACCCCTCCACCATACGTCTCCGAATATTATCTGAGATTGACACTTGATGCTTCCTTTCTACCCTGGTCAAAAGCGGTAATGTTGATTTGTAGAATATTTGATGGTATTCGCTGAGACATGCGCTCCTTCCACGCATGAACATCGATGGGCAGCAAAAGTGATACGCATCCCAACATAACCATATTAAGAGTTCTGATATCACCCAACTCTTTAGCCCTGCTCGTCCCATCGACAAAATAGATGCGCTCTGTCTGCCGTTTTAGGATGTCCTCTATCTCTTCATCACTGGGATACTGCTGAGTTCCCAAACTGACTGACAACGGGGGAATGGACTGATTGTTAACAATGGCTACACCTCTGGGTTGAAGATAATAGCTCCACCTAGCCGCCTCCAATTTCTCGAAGGCGAGCAATATGTCAACCCCGCCTTCCCTAAGCAAGGGAGACCAGACCTGCTCCGCTATTCGCACGTGGCTTACAACACTACCACCACGCTGTGCCATGCCCAGTGTGTCCGTTTTCTTGACATCGTATCCAGCATCGAGAGCTACCTCGCCCATTATGTCGCTTGCCAAAATAATCCCCTGACCACCCACACCTACCATGAGTATATCCTGTTTTTTCACGTTGATTCCTTGAGCGGACCTATCGCCTGCTTGGGGCAAAGCTGCTGACAAATAGTACAGGCATCTCCGACACACAAATCAGGCTCGATGTAAACCTGCCCGTTTTTACTTTGAATGGCTAGACATCCAATCCTGAAACAAGTCCCACATTTATCGCATTTCTCTGCATCAATGACTCTATGCCTAGAGGGCCCACGTGTCGGGCAAGCGCCACGGACTATAATAACAGAAAGCTCAGAGCTATTAATCGCGCTCCTCACGCTAGTCCGTAGAGCCTTCATATCAAATGCATTAACTACCTTGACATCCTCAACCCCGATACCCCGAACCAGGCGTTCCAGCTCCACCGCTTTGGCCTTTTTACCCTGCGCCAAGACACCTGTCCCCGGATGAGGTTGGTGACCAGTCATAGCAGTGGTGCCATTATCGAGAATTATAATCGTTATCTGCCCCTTGTCATACACCGCATTCACCAAGCCGGTGATGCCGGAGTGAAAGAATGTGGAATCGCCAATAACAGCTACTACTTTGCCTGCGACGCCAGCTTTCTCCATTCCCAAGGCTTCACCGATGCTAGCACCCATGCAGGTAGTGGTATCCATAGCACGAAGCGGGGGATAGGCAGCCAGAGTGTAACAACCAATATCTCCAGTGATAATCAACTTTGATTCTTTTTCCGACTTGCCTCTAGAATCCAGCAACTTAGCACGCTGTCCTATACTGCTGAGCACAAAGAATATGCCAGCATGGGGGCAACCGGGGCACAGAGTAGGAGGACGTCCGGGTACCTCCGAGGCTACATTTTCCACTTGCCTAGATGAAGGTGCCGGCAACAACCCAGCGCGGTGACCAGCTTCTTCGACAATACGCTGATTCAACTCTCCCACCCTGGGGATAAACTCCTTGCCGATAATCTCTATCCCCATAGCCTGGATATTTTCCTGAAGAAATGCATCAAGTTCCTCTATTGCTATCATCCTGTCTACTTGTGAGGCGAATTGACGGAGCAAATTCTGGGGGAGGGGATAAGTCACACCAAGCTTGAGGAAGGAAGCATCCGGAAAGACCTCTCTAGCATACTGGTAGGCAACTCCGCTAGCTACCACACCGAGATGATGCTCCCCCCAAAATACTTGATTAAGGGGAGAAGACTCAGCATAGGCTGCCAGTTTGACCATGCGCTCTTCTATTAAAGGGGCCCTGAGCCGAGCGTGGACCGGCAGCATTACATACTTCTCTATGTCGTGCCTAAAGCCTGGCTGCTTTGCTGGCACAACTCGACTCCGATTCACCTCAACCAATGACTTAGAATGGGCAATACGAGTAGTGGTGTGCACCAGCACTGGGGTATCGAATTTTTCACTGATGTCGAAAGCGTATGCCATGAAGTCATAAGCTTCCTGGCTATTGCTGGGCTCCAGCATGGGCACTTTGGCAAGTTTGGCATAGTGGCGGTTATCTTGCTCGTTCTGGGTACTATGTATTCCAGGGTCATCAGCGGATATCACCACCATTCCAGCATTGATTCCGGTTATTGCCGCAGCCATAAAAGGGTCACTGGCTACATTCAGCCCTACCTGCTTCATGGATACCAGCGCTCGGGCTCCAGCATAGGCTGCCCCCAAACCCACCTCCATTGCCACTTTCTCATTCGTTGACCACTCAGCGTAAATATCATCAAATTGAGCCAATCTTTCAAGTATCTCTGTGCTTGGTGTCCCGGGATAGGCTGTAGCTACCATTACACCAGCATGATAGGCTCCCAATGCTAAGGCTTCATTTCCCGACAATAGTTTCTTCATCTTTGCCGCACTTAACTACAGTGGAGCCAGCGGTCGGATTCGAACCGACGACCGGCGGTTTACGAAACCGCTGCTCTACCCCTGAGCTACACTGGCATGGGCTTAGTATAGCTGATACCAGAGGTCTTGACAAACGGTCTACCCCAAATTCTCAAAGCTATTCAAATAGGGAAACTGAACAACGGTTCTAACCAAGGTCATTTATCTTTCCTCTATGGTTATTCGTATTATAGCATCGCCATTTTCAAGTTTCTTGAGGATATCCATTCCCTCTATTAGCTGACCAAAGACTGTGTGTTTACCATCAAGGTGGGGTTGAGGGGCATAGGTAATGAAGAACTGGCAGCCATTGGTATTGGATCCGGAATTAGCCATCGATAAAGCGCCGGCGACATGGGTATGCACAGTGAATTCATCAGCAAAGGAATAACCAGGATTGCCAGTTCCAGTTCCAGTAGGGTCTCCTCCTTGAGCCATAAAGCCTGGTATTACACGATGGAATGTAGTACCATCGTAAAACCCTTCGCGGGCGAGGAAAACGAAATTGTTGACAGTTACTGGAACATCACTGGCAAATAGCTCCAGCACTATATTCCCCTTTTCTGTTTCAATGGTAGCAAGGTATTGCTTACTGGAATCAATTATCATCGGTGGCGGCGCTGAGTAAGTTTTAGGCTTTGGCGCCTTGCCGGCACATGACGCCGAAAAAAGTATTGCCGGAACCAAGATGATGCCAGCTATTCGTAACACTCCAGTTTTCATAAACTTACCTCCTTCCTCCTTACAAAATCCCTCTCTCTCTAAAATTGCCTCTCCCTTGCCGGGAGAGGATTAAGATACGAGGTGAGTGTGTCCCTTCCCCCTCCATGAGACAGAACTATAAGGAATTTCGCGGTTGACTATGTATTATACACCTGGTTACATCACCAGGGCGAATAACTTTGGTCTGATGGTCTTTTCCTTACGGAGAGGCCGTTTCTTTTTCCTATGATTCTCAAGGCATAAAGTATGTCTTCAAATGGCGCTAAGGTATATTAAGTCGATGGAGCTTGAGAGTAGTCTGAAGATTTATCGAAGGCTTGAAGCTCTTTTACATTTTTAAGCAACCTCTCTTATTAAACGGGGTAATTAGGCGCACTTGATTCGAAACCTCCTCATCATTATAGTGCCCGGCACGATGTCTCCTAAAACCCCTCTCACTTGAAGGGAGAATTATGAAGGATTTTGCGGTTAACTATTAATTAGGCAGCCAACTCGCACCTTTTCTTTGTAGAGGATACTATAAGAGACTTTGCGGATGGATTATTGACTTTAAGTAGCCTATCATGCTTAAATTATGCATGTAATTTCACTTTGGTATCAGTATTGCCATGATTCAAATACCTTGTGCATTATTAGGATAACATTAAACTAGCGTCAGAAAATAGATTCAAGAAAGGAGGTGCTGTAGATTTAGTAAGTGAGAGTTGGCAGGGAATGAGAAACACCCTGTAAGGAATTTTGTAGTTAACTATATATTAATTAGAAAAGGAAGGGAGCTATGAAAGTAAAAGATTGTATTGCAGTTGTTACAGGTGGTGCATCGGGATTAGGAGAGGCATCTGTCCGCGCTTTAACGGATGGCGGTGCACGAGTTGCCATTTTTGATATCCAGGTTGATAAAGGGGAGGCGCTAGCTAAGGAGTTAGGTGATGTTGTTATATTTGTCAATACCGATATAACCAGCGAAGAAAGTGCTCAGGCGGCGATAAAGAAGACGGTGGAAGCCTTTGGTGGGATTAATGTGGCTATTAATTGTGCAGGGGTTGGGAATGCGGCGAAGATTCTTGGCAAGAGCGGGCCCATGTCCGGGGCTTTTTTCAACAGGGTACTGCAGATAAATTTGGTGGGCACGGTAAATGTTATCAAGTTTGCTGTAGAGCAGATGGTTAAAAACACCCCTAATGAGGATGATGAAAGGGGGGTTATTATCAATACTGCTTCTGATGCTGCGTTTGAGGGCCAGATTGGTCAGGCGGCATACAGTGCTTCCAAGGCAGGTGTAGTAGGAATGACTCTTCCGATAGCCAGGGAGTGTGCTGAATATGGAATCAGGATTATGACGATTGCCCCTGGTCTATTTAATACACCGATGCTCGCCGCATTACCGGAAGGAGTGCGTGATGCTCTGGGCAAAATGGTGCCTTTCCCAAAACGTCTTGGAATGCCCTCTGAGTATGCTCAATTAGCCAAGCACATTATTGAAAATCCGATGCTGAATGGTGAAGTGATCCGGCTCGATGGTGCCATCAGGATGCAACCAAGATAAATGTGTATTTAGCTTGCCCTATCTTCTCTTATAAATGGGGGTAATTAGGCGCACTTGATTCGAAACCTTCTCATCATTATAGTGCCCGGCACAATGTCTCCTAAAACCCCTCTCACTTGAAGGGAGGTGAGGCTAGTTCTGAGCCCTTCGCTTTCTGTCATTCTGAGCATGTGATCCGAAGCCCTGAACAAAGTGAATGGGAAGAATCTCATCTCGCTCAGGATAAACTCCGCGAAGGAACTAAGGTGAGGGTGTATTATAATATCTAGTTACATCACCAGGACGAGTAACCCTGGACTGACGGTCTCTCTGTTACGGGGAGACCGTTTCTTTTTTCTATGGTTCTCAATGCATGAAGCATGTCTTCAACTAGCAATCAGCTACAATATAGCTGGCGGCTCCAACCATCCCGCCATTGGATAAGGTTTTACTACCACCGTTACACTTCAACCACACTTGGATTAGCTGAAGTATATTTTCTTGCCTCAAGTCCTCTCTATCCTCTAGCCTTGCCCTATATTGATAAAAGGAAAACCCTCCATCACCTACCGGAGAGGAAGGCTCGTCTCTTAGCCAACCTGCAGTGCGGAGGCTGATAACTCTTGGTGCATTGCACCTCGATAAATTAACCCGCTTTATGAAAACTAAGAATCTTATGTAACATGCATCTGGTTACATCACCAGGGCGAGTAACCCTGGTCCGACGGTCTCTTATTCATGGAGAGACCGTTTCTTTTTCCTATGGTTCTCAATGCATAAAGTATGTCTTCAAAGCAAACCCCCAATAGCCCTCGTGAATCAGTCCAGATAGTTCAGCCTGAGAGAAAGGGCAGCGCCATCTCGCAAAAGATCGTGCGTCATATCGGGGTTGCCTACGATGACGATGAATAGGGGCGTATTGTAATACGCCCATATTCTATATTCTCTACATAAAGCTCAGTCCAGAGGAGATCAGGAGGAGCTTGATCGGAGTTCAGACGAGCATTCTTTACGACAAAAGCAAGAGGACTCGCTATAGGATTCCTTCGAGGATGTCCAAACATGCGAGGAAAATCTACGACATTTTAGAAGTCACGAGGCGCTGCATACCTTATATAATAGAGAGGCTGAAGGAAAGGATTCCCTCAGTCCTCGAAGAGAAGATGTAGTGTCCTAATTTCGGGGAAAAGTATCTAATTTCCCTGAAAATGTATGAAGTCGGGAAGACTGATAATCATCGATGCTCTTTACCATAATGAGTTGAGGTTATATAAAAACTTTTTATATGATTCAACAACCTGCAGTTGGGTTACCTGCTTAAATGATTTGACACGAAGCTCTTAAGTGCTAGGATACCTGATAAGAAGTTCGGCGCAATTCTTGCACGCATATAAAGGCACGCAGGGTAAGTAGTATAATTGGTAAACCTTGAGGACGATAAAGTGAATTATAGCCAGGCGGAAAAGTATCTCCATAGTTTTATTGATTATGAAAAGATTCCCGGTATATCTTACGCCTCAGCCAATTACAGTTTAAGGCATGTGGAAGAGCTGCTGCACCGAATGGGCGCCCCCCATTTGGCCGGTATAACAGTTCATATAGCTGGCACTAAAGGGAAGGGAAGCGTAGCAGCTATAATTGCCCAAGTTTTGTCGGTCTCAGGATATAAAACGGGATTGTATACCTCCCCCCACCTTCATACTCTAAGGGAGCGTATCAAAGTGGATGGTGATTTAATTTCTCAAACTGAGTTTGCTACTACCACGGCAGAAGTCAAACCCCATATTGAAGCGATGAGTGCTAGCTATGACCAAGCAAAGCAATCTCACAGGCAACTGACCTTTTTTGAAGCTTTAACAGTGCTGGCATTTGCCTATTTCAAGAAGAAGCAAGTTGATTTTCAAGTGCTTGAGGTAGGTTTAGGGGGCAGGCTTGATGCTACCAATGTAGCTAAACCTGAGGTTTGTATCATTACCCCTATCAGCCTGGACCATACTGAGGTTCTAGGTGATAGCCTAACCAAGATAGCTTATGAAAAAGCAGGCATTATCAAACCTGGCTGCTGGGTGGTGCTCTCTCCCCAGCCAAAAGAGGCATCTCAGGTAGTTAGCGATGTTTGCCGCCAGCGAGGGGCGAGCTTAGTTCAAGTAGGCAAAGATGTTACCTGGCATAACATAACCAGCGAGCTTTACCATCAATCATTTACAGTCGAGGGCAAGATGAGCACTTACCACCTTACTATTCCACTTTTAGGCGATTACCAAATTGAGAATGCCGCCACTGCTATAGCTGCTTTAGAGCTCTTGGCATCTTCAGGCTTCGCTATTACTTCCGAGGATGTTGCTCAAGGGCTTGCCCGAGTTGAGTGGCCGGGGCGATTCAACATCCTGCAACATCGCCCTGTAGTCTTGGTCGACGGGGCTCACAATGTGGCATCAATGAAAAGGCTGGTCAGCAATATCAAAGCATATTTCGGTCTAGGATGTCATTCTGAGCGTGTGAGCCGAAGCCCTGAACCCTGCGCTCCTTGTCATTCTGAGGGAGTGAAGCGACTGAAGAATCTTGCTCAGGGTAAACCATGTAGTGAACGAAGCGAATCTATCCGCGAAGAATCTCATCGCTCAGGACAGGCTCCGCAACCAAAGAATCTCCTCATTATTGGGACCTCTTGCGATAAAGATATACCGGGGATGGTGGAAGAATTAGTTTCCCTTTCTCCTCAAGTTGTGGTGACTCGCTCTTCGCATCCTCGCGCCGCTTCTCCACTGGTTATAGCTGCTGAGTTCGCCAAACGAGGCATTAAGCCCAAGCTCGCTGAGAATGTATCTCAGGCTCTATCCAAAACTTTGTCTGTGTCTAAGAAAGATGATGTAATCTGCGTTACCGGCTCCTTATTTCTAGTAGCTGAGGCTTTAGATTATTTTTCTAGAGACCGAGGCGTGCTACTGAAATAACCAGACTGTTTAGCCAAACCAAAAAGGCTTGAAGGAGTATATTGAGCCTCTCCTTCAAATCATGTTGCGCTTTCTCGAACTGACTTTAGGGGGACTTCACATCTACATTCTCCTCCAGTTCCCTACAAATATCAACAACTAATTCTAGGTCTAGTCCGAGTTCCTTCGCGATGTCAAAATAATAGAGCGTTCTCCCAGTCGAAAAAAGCTGCCTTGCTTCCTGCTTTGCCTACTCTCTCGATATCTCCCTGAGAGCGGTCACCTTTTCCTCAGACTGAGCTTCTACAAGAGAGCTAAGAGCTTCTTGGGGTAACATTTTGCCCAGCATCTGCTGCAGTGCCATAATATGGCTACATGTCCCCCATTGGGAGAAAAAATAACAGGTACAATGCCATTTCCCATTGGTATAACTTAGCTTATGGCTGTCATTCTCTCCACGGAAGGCAGCCGTGAAACCGGAGAAGGTGACGCGGTCTGGTTCTTCAGCATACCTTTTGGCTTTTTCAATCTTCCCGATAAGGCTTGATCGCATCCGCATGCCTCCTTTTTTAATTAGCGCTAGCTGAAGTATATAACAGGGCATGGGGAAAAGTCTATCAAGCATACTCGTTCATGTGAGTAGTGACAAGTGATTTCCTTACTTGTCATTGTGAGAAGTGTCATTGCGAATGTAATGAAGCAACCTGAAGTGCCGAAGCAATGACACAAAGAACTGTCGGGACTCATCCCAAAATATTTTAAAGTGTAACCATCTATCTGAGCGAGATCGTTAAACTGAGCGACTTAGGCTCGTAGGGCTGGTGTCACTATAGTTTAGCTATGAAATTATTCCGCCTTAAAAAGCTCTCCATCTCTTCCCGCTTGAACCTGCGGTCGCCTCTGGGACCGAGGTGATAGGCGTAAATCAGCTCTTTATTTGCCCACTGTCTCATCGTGTTCAGAGTATCTTCGGAATAGTTAGAGTAGATAGCTTCTCTGGCATAGCAGTAAATGCACTGATGAAGGCATCAATTTGGTCCTGGCGGCGTGACATTGATAATCCAGCAATGGAAGCATTTCCGCTCCGGGCTGGAGTAGGGGAAATCATGGAAAGTCGAGCCCTTCTTGGCTATTAGCCTTATTGTCATTGAGTTTGCTTCGCTCACAATAACATTATTTTAGCACTCACTTAATTTTGGTGGATTTTTTAAGGTCAAAACAAAGAATGCAACCTTTTTAGAGTTACTGAATCTGTTGCTCAAACCTGTTAGTGATAATCTCAATCGGCGGTCTCCACCTA
>CAZPDE010000030.1:0-15647 GCA_964585315.1 uncultured Dehalococcoidales bacterium
ATGTAGTGCCCTGATTTCGGGAAAACGTATCTATTTTCCCTGAAAATGTAGGAAGCCGGGAGAGTAGCGTGGCAATCAGTGAAGCGCTGAGCGTTGCAGCCAGCGTAGGTTGACCGCGCTAGCTCTAACACCTTTCTCTTCGCGCCATCGTCTAAAGCATTGTGAGGTTTCCTCCCTCGATTGCCATGTGCCAATGCCGCAGCGCCCTCCTTTACTATACGCCGCTAGAATTCTTCTGCATGGCGCAGCGAGAGACCCAGCGCCTCAGCTGCCTCTCCGACGGTGACCTTGCCTACCTCTACCCCGTTTAGCACCATTAACCTACTCTGCTCCTTCTTGTTCAATGTCACCCTCTCTTTGTCACCCTCTCTTTCATGGTGACATTTTCGCTTAACAGTTAAATGGTGACAAAATCGTATAACATCGACAGGGGGAAGCTAATTCATTGTCCTTAACTAGCGCACATGCTAAAATCCAATTATCGCCTATGGTAAGCAATGACGAATTAAAATACTGGGTTGGTTTCTCCATGGTGCCTGGCATTGGCAGGGTAAGGGTTTCTCAACTAAAAGAGCACTTTGGCAGCTTACAAGATGCCTGGAAAGCCTCGGAAGGCAAGCTAAAACAGGCAGGACTAGACTCACGAAGCGTAGATACTTTACTTCTATTGCGTCCCAAAATTTCCTTAGACGCTGAGATGGAGAAACTGGAACGCTACAAGGTAAAAGCATTTACTTGTGAAGACCCCTGTTATCCTTCGAGTTTAAAGGAAATTTATGATTATCCCCCAGTGCTTTATGTTAGAGGCAATCTTTCGCTCCAAAATGAGCCTCGCTTTGCCATAGTTGGCACACGGCGACCTACTATCTATGGAAGGCAGGTAACCGAAGAAATCGTGGTCGAGCTGGCACAAAGTAAAATCATTATTGTCAGCGGATTGGCTAGGGGAATCGATTCGATAGCTCATCGTGCTGCTTTAGATGCTGGGGGTGAAACAATGGCTGTCTTTGCTTCTGGGCTGGATATTGTCTATCCTGCTGAAAATGTTAAATTAGCTCAGGCTATTATGGAGCACGGGGCTTTAATAAGCGAATATCCTCTAGGCGTGAGACCCAAGGCTGAAAGATTCCCGCTGCGCAATCGCATTATGAGCGGCTTGAGCTTGGGGATACTGGTAGTAGAAGCGGGAGAAGCAAGTGGGGCATTGATTACGGCTCACCAGGCAGTGGAGCAAAACCGCGAGGTCTTTGCCATTCCCGGCAGCATTCTCTCCCCTACCAGTAAAGGAACTAATCGCCTTATACAAGAAGGAGCTAAGTTAGTTCGTAATTGTGCCGATATTTTGGAGGAATTAAACTTATCTATAGTCGCCCATCAGCAATTGGAAATTAAGGAGTTTTTGCCCGCCAGTGAAACTGAATCTTTGATACTAAAACAATTAACTCCTGAGCCTAGCCATATAGATGAACTTTGCCGCCTTAGTGGCTTAACTGCTTCAGAGGTAAGCAGCTCATTAGCTATGCTGGAATTGAAGGGTGTGGCGAAACAGGTGGGAAGTATGTATTATTCTTTGGCTAAGCGAGGAGCGCTCAGCAGTCGGCTGAAAACTGATAGCTGATAGATAAATAATTATGTCAAGTAA
The DNA here is from genome assembly GCA_964585315.1 of uncultured Dehalococcoidales bacterium. GTDB lineage: Bacteria > Chloroflexota > Dehalococcoidia > GIF9 > AB-539-J10 > JAUWQI01. Next base: position 1,643 of record CAZPDE010000030.1, read on the forward strand.
GCTGGTCATTGTGGAATCACCGACAAAGGCAAAAACGCTGAGTAAGATTCTAGGCCGTAGCTATACTATCAAAGCATCATCAGGACATGTGCGTGACTTGCCCAAATCAAGCTTAGGGGTGGATATAGATAAGGATTTCGCCCCTAAATATGTCGTTCCGCAGCAGAAAAGGAAAATAATCAGCGAAATTAAGGAGGCAGCCAGCAAAGCTGGCTCTATTTATTTAGCCACCGACCCAGACCGTGAGGGAGAGGCAATTTCCTGGCACCTGGTGCAAGGAGCTAAACTGGATAAGGATAAGATACCCATTTACCGTGTAGTCTTCCACGAAATAACCAAGGAGGCAGTTCAGGAGGCATTTAAAAATCCTCGCTCTATCGATATGAATTTAGTGAACGCCCAACAAGCCAGACGCATCCTTGATAGACTTGTGGGCTATAAATTAAGTCCCCTTCTATGGAAAAAAGTTCAGAAAGGCCTTTCCGCAGGCAGAGTCCAATCGGTGGCAGTAAGAATAATTGTTGACCGTGAGCAAGAGATTCAGAACTTTGTCCCCCAGGAGTATTGGACCATTGAAGTTGAATTAGCTCCACCTAAAGAAAAGGAAGCGGGCTTTAAAGCTAAGCTCGCTTCTTTCATCGATGGCGCCAAGCTAGATGTTCGTGATAAAGAGGAAGCAGACAAGATTGTAGCTGATTTAGAGAAGGCCAAATATGCAGTCAAGTCAGTAGGAACCAAACAAGTAGCTCGTCAACCAGCTCCACCTTTTATTACCAGCACCATGCAACAGGAAGCCTGGAGAAAACTGAGGTTCACTGCTAAACGCACCATGGCTATTGCGCAACAGCTTTATGAAGGCTTACCCCTGGGCAAAGAAGGCTCGGTAGGGCTTATTACCTATATGCGCACTGATTCTACCCATGTGGCTACTTCCGCTATGAGTGAAGTGAGGGAATTCATCAGCGAAAAATATGGGCGTAATTTTCTCCCATCGAAGCCACGCAGCTTCGCTAAGAAAGTAAAGTGGGCGCAGGAAGCCCATGAGGCAATCCGCCCGACTAAAATTCACCGTGAACCAGTGCAAATTAAACCATTCCTTAATTCGGACCAACTAAAGCTTTATGAGCTTATCTGGAAGCGTATGGTGGCGAGCCAGATGGCATCAGCCTTATATGACACAACCAATATAGAGATACAAGCAAGCAATGTCACTGTGAACAAAGCAAAGCAACCTCAAGGCTATCTACTTAAAGCAACCAGCTCTGTGGTTAAATTTCCCGGCTTTATGACTGTTTACAATGAAAGCAAGGATGAAGGTGAACGGAAAGAGAACCTTGTTTCTTTGCCTGAATTAAAAGTTGGTGATAGATTAACTTACCTGGGAATCTTTCCCGACCAACATTTCACCCAGCCACCACCTCGCTACACCGAAGCAACACTGATAAAAGCGTTGGAGCAGGAAGGAATTGGGCGTCCCAGCACCTACGCGCCTACTCTATCTACCATTCAGGAAAGAGATTATGTGCATAAAGAAGATGGCAAATTCTACCCTGAGGAATTGGGGGAAATTGTCAATGGTATTCTGAACGAGCATTTCCCCAAAATAGTTAATCTTGGTTTTACGGCACAAATGGAAGGGCTACTGGATGAAATAGCTCAAGGTAAGCAAGAATGGATAGCTGTTTTACAGGGCTTTTACCCTCCTTTTGAAGAGACGCTGCGTAAAGCTTGGGACAATGTAGAGAAGGTTAATGTAGCTCAAGCAACCGATGAAATCTGTCCCAATTGTGGTCAACCTATGGTGATAAAGGTAGGAAGGTTTGGTAAATTTCTCGCCTGCAGCGGCTATCCCGAGTGTAAGACAACAAAGCCCCTCTTGATTAAAACTGGAGTTCGCTGCCCCCAATGTGGCGGTGATTTAGTGGAGAGGACCAACAAAAGGAAGAAGGTATTTTACGGGTGCAGCAATTATCCCCAGTGTCAATTCACTACAAGCTATAAACCAATGCCTCAACCTTGCCCCCAATGTGGCAAGCTTTTAACACTACATGGAAAAGGCGGGGCAAAATGCACCGCCTGCGGATATAAAATAAAGCTATCTGAGCTAGAGCCAGACAAACAAATAGAGGGGGTGGTTTCATGAAAATCTTAGTTATCAACGGACCAAATCTCAATATGCTGGGCAAGAGAGACAACACAATTTACGGAGAGAAGACTTTGGCTGAAATTGATACGCTAGTCAAGAAACAAGGCGAGGATTTAGCCATTGAAGTGACGACATTGCAGTCTAACCACGAAGGCGCGCTTATAGATTTTATTCAGGAGCAGTCCGATTCAGCCCATGGCATAATCATCAATCCCGGTGCTCTCACTCACTACGGATTTTCCCTACGGGATGCCCTAGCCGATACTAAGTTACCCATAATTGAAGTCCATCTATCTAATATTCATGCTCGTGAGGAGTGGCGAGCAAAATCGGTGATTGCCCCTATTGCCAAAGGGCAAATTAGCGGTTTAGGTTGGAGGGGATATATTGCTGCATTGCAAATCTTGGCAGCCGAGCTAAAAGGAGAAAGTGTCTAGAGGAGCAGTCAGCAGTCAGTGGTCAGTATTTAGCTGAAAGCTGAAGGCTGATAGCTTATAATTGTAGTTGCCCAATTTATTGGGCTAAGCCTGATGAATCAGGCAACTACGTAGAGATAAATCCTAAGCATGAAATTCGAAATCCTAAAAGAAATGCAAAAATACAGTGCAAAAATTAAAACTTTTGCACTTTGAGTTGTCATTTTGACTTTTGATGTTTGATATTTATTAGGATTTAGAATTTAAGGTTGTTGAAATGCCCAAAATTGAACGGGAAATCAAAATTAAACAGACTGGAACACCCGAAGGGGGAAAGTTGGGAGTAGTTCGTTTACAAAAACTGCGTCCTCTGATTGCCGAGAAGGACTTGGATGCCTTGCTTGTTTCCCAGCCAGAAAACTACCGCTACCTTTCTGGTTTTACCGGTGAGGGATACTTGCTTATCTCAGGCAGCCATGCTCTTCTAGCCACCGATTCTCGCTATACCGAACAAGCTAAAGAAGAGGCATCGGGTTTTGAAACTATCCAGATTAAAGGAGGGTTGCCTGATTGGCTTCCTGGTTTAGCCTCTGATTTCGGGTGGCACAAATTAGGCTTTGAGGCAAATTTTGTTTCTTACAGCAGCCATCATAAGCTCAGCGAGGCAATAAAAACTGAGCAGCTCAATCTTGAGCTTATTCCTACCACCGGCTTAGTAGAGCATCTCCGCTCTATAAAGGAGCCAGAGGAGCTGGAGCTTATCATAAAGGCAGTGGAGCTAACTGATGCTGCCTTCGAATACGCTAAATCGCTAATTCATCCCGGCATAACAGAAAAAGAGGCAGCCTGGGAGATAGAGAAGTTTCTTCGCCGAGAAGGAAGCGAAGGAGTGCCCTTTGACCTCATTGTAGCCTCAGGTCCCAATTCAGCTTTGCCCCACGCTAGACCTACGGAAAGAATAATTCGTTCCGACGAACCAGTGCTGATTGATATGGGAGCTAGGATTGGTGGCTATTGTAGCGACTTCAGCCGCACCTTATGCCTAGTAGGGGAGGGGCTTGTCCCCTCCCCTTTATGCAAAATCTATAGTATCGTTTTGAAGGCGCAACTCGCTGCTATAGAAGGCATTGAAGCAGATATGGATGCTGCTCAGGCAGATGGGCTGGCTCGGGATGTTATTAAACAGGCTGGCTACGGCGATGCCTTTGGACATAGTTTGGGACACGGTGTGGGACTAGCAGTGCATGAATCCCCCATTCTTGCTTCTAATTCTACGGATTGCCTGCTCGACGGCATGGTCTTTACCATAGAACCTGGAATTTACATTCTGGGGTGGGGTGGTGTTAGAATTGAGGATATGGTTATCCTTGAAGGAGGCAAGGCTAAAGTGCTTACCAAGTCGAGAAAGGATAGCTCCCAGCAATCAGCAATTCATTGAGCGCTGATGGCTGACGACTGAATACTTAACAATGAAAGATTTCAGAAGCCTGAAAGTATGGCAAAGAGGCCACGAATTAACTCTGTCCGTATATAAGGCTACACTATCCTTCCCTAGAGAAGAAATCTACGGATTGGTAAGCCAGCTTCGAAGAGCTGTTTCATCAGTCCCAGCGAATATTGCAGAGGGATGCGGCTGCAATGGAAACCGTGAGTTCGCTCGCTTTTTGGGGATTGCTTTAAGGAGTGCCAGTGAAACCGAATATCACCTGCTTCTGACCCGAGACCTGGGATATCTGGACATAAAAACTTATGAAGAATTGAATAACCAGGTAACGGAGGTAAAACGTATGCTCACAGGACTCATACAAAAACTGAACGCTGATGGCTGACTGCTGATAGCTGACTGCTGAACACTTAGGAATGGAGGCTATTCTATGATTGACGCTAACGAATTGAGAAAAGGGGTTGCTATAGAGCTGGATGGCGGCATATACCAAGTTGTGGAATATCAACATGTCAAAATGCAGCAAAGGCAGCCTGTAATTAAGTTGAAGCTTCGTGATGTTCGCAGCGGTAACACCACTGAGCGAAATTTCCAATCCGGGGATAAAGTTAAACCAGTATTCCTGGAGCACCACTCAGTTCAATACCTCTACAATGATGGCGACCTCTATTACTTTATGGATAACGAAACCTACGAGCAAATGCCGCTGACCGCCGAGCAAATAGGAGAGGCAATAAACTATCTGAAAGACGGCTTAACTTTAAAGATTTTAACCTCGAGTGGTGAAGCAATAACTATAGAATTACCTACTGCTATAGAGCTTCAGGTTATAGAAACGGAGCCTGGTTTCAAGGGAGATAGGGCTACTGCGGGCACTAAACCGGCTAAGTTAGAAACAGGCGTCAATGTTCAAGTCCCCCTTTTCATTAACACAGGTGATATTGTTAAGGTTGATACTCGAAGCGGGGAATATCTAGAAAAGGCAGGTTAATTGCTAAGAGCTGATTTGCATGTCCACACCTGTTACTCCATAGATTGTGGCACGCCTTTAGAGCAAATAGTTGCCCGCTGTCTCCAGATAGGCATAAATTGCATTGCCATAGCTGACCACAATACTATCGCTGGCGCCCTGAAGCTGAAAGAAATGGCTCCCTTCAAAGTAATCGTTGCTGAAGAGGTCCTAACACCTGTGGGTGAATTGATGGGGCTATTTCTCACCGAGGAGATTCCCAAAGGATTATCTCCCCTTGAAACGCTAGCTCGAATAAAAAGTCAGGGTGGTCTGGTTGGCATTCCTCATCCGTTTGGACGATGGCCTCTACAGAATTCCAATAAACTGCTATCACGGGAAATTCTATCGCAGGTTGACATTATTGAAGTTTTTAATTCACGCACTCCGTTTTCTAATAGCTCTACTAAGGCTTGGAAATTGGTTAAAGAACATGAAAAAGCTGCTAGCGCTGGGAGTGATGCTCATACTGTTGGTGAAATCGGCAAAGCTTATGTGGAAATGCCTGAATTCAATGGCGCAGATAATTTTATAAATTGCTTATCGCAAGGTAAGATATTCGGGCATAGGTCCAGCCCTCTGGTTCACTTTGCTAGCACTTGGGCAAAGATAAGGGAAAGATTGTAGGTTTCCACCCTCACCCATCAAGGGAGAGGGTTATACAGAGAGGAACGGCTTTTGCTAAATATTGGTTGGTTTTCTACAGGCAGGGATGAAGCGGCATGCCAGCTTCTGCAAGCAGTGCAGGAAGGCATTCACGCCGGTGAGATTAAAGGTAAAATCACTTTTGTTTTTAGCAATAGAGAGCCTGGCGAGTCAAAGGAAAGCGACTTGTTCCTTGGGTTAGTTCGGAACTACGATATACCGCTTATCTGCTTTTCCCATAGGAAGTTCAAAAATGTCATTGCGAGCGAAGCGAAGCAATCTCACGAAGATTGGCGCCTCAAATATGATAGAGAGGTAAATAAAAGAATTGAAAAACTCTCCCCTGACATCTGTGTTCTTGCCGGCTATATGCTCATTATAGGGGAAGAATTATGTGGAAAATACAACATGATTAATCTTCATCCTGCGCCTCCTCATGGACCAGTCGGTAGCTGGCAGGAGGTAATTTCAGCGCTAATAGAAAACAAAGCTGACAAAGCTGGAGCAATGATGCACTTGGTGACTCCTGAATTGGACAGAGGACCGGTGGTCAGTTATTGCCTCTTCCCTATAAAAGGCGAGCCTTTCGAGCCATACTGGCAAAAGGATGACAAGAATATGCTATTTAAGCTTATTCGCCACCACGAACTAGCTAGGGAGTTCCCTCTTATTATCTCCACTCTTAAAGCCTTCAGCCAGGGGGAAATCGCTATACAGGAAGGCAAGGTAATTGATACCCAGGGAAATGCCATCCATGAATACGACCTTACGGAGGAAATAAACCAAGCAGTGGAGGGCGAGATTGCTTCGCTTCGCTCACAATGACAAGGAGCGCAGGACTCAGAATGACAGCGGGAGTGAAGGGCTCAGGGCTTCGGCTTACACGCTCAGAATGACACAAGTCGAAGGATTCGTAATGACAGACAATCGGTCGGGGACAAGCTCCGACCCTACAGGCAAGAGAAATCCTAAGCACGAAATACGAAATACTAAACAATATCAAAGCACTAATGACCAAAATTCAAAACAAAATGAGTTTTGCTATTTGGATTTAGAATTTTGAATTTGTTTAGGGTTTAGAGCTTAGCTATTAGAATTTTATTGAAGGTGGCTGGGAACAAAGGGCGTCACGATTGTAGTGGCGGGGTTTATCCCCACCTTAATTCCAATCGAGGACTACAGGCGTGCCAGCGCCAAAGCAACCTCAAAGACAGAACAGAATAATGGGAGGCAAGACTGAAGTGAATTTAATTTGTTTCGACCTCGAAGGTCCTTTGGCTCCCCAAGATAATGCTTATGAATTGATGAAGCTATTCCCCCATGGCGATAAGGTTTTTGAAGTCATCAGCCGCTACGATGATTTGCTGACCCTCGAAGGGAGGCAAGATTATGAGCCAGGAGATACCCTGGCTCTCATCGCTCCTTTCCTTGCCTACCACGGGATAAAGGAAAGGGACATCACCACTATGGGGCAGGAGGCTAGCTTAACCTCAGGCGCCTATGAACTAATCTCCAAACTCAAATCCCTGGGATGGCATGTATTTTGCATTAGCACTAGCTATGAGCAATATGCTTTGTCTATAACACAAAAACTGGGTATAGCTAATGAAAATGTGAAGTGCACCTCCTTTCCCTTAAATCAAATTTGCCAATTGTTAAGCCGGGACGATTTTGCCCTACTGGAGCAAGCCGAAAGGGAGATTGTGAATCTTAATCCTTTTGTTGATGATGCCAAGATAAAGAAGAGCCTGGACAATTTTTACTGGCGGGAATTGCCTCAAACAAGTTCAGGAAAAATTATAAGCCAGGTGAAACCAGTGGGTGGAAGACGCAAGGTAGAAGCATTAGAGTATTTTAGCACCAGACTGGGAAAACCTCTTTCTCATTGGATAGCAGTAGGAGACAGCATCACAGATTTCAAAATGCTTCAGGCTGTGAACAAGGCTGGAGGCTTAGCCATTGCCTTCAATGCTAATGAGTATGCCTTACCCTACTCTACCATGAGTTTGGCATCTACAAGCTTGTACGATTTATGGGAAGCTCTGGAAGCCTGGGAGAAAGGTGAGCGTCAGGCAGCAGAGCTAGTGGTCAAAGAAAAGGGGAAAATTGGCGGCAAGGGCGATAGAGAAAACTTTCACTGGCTGGTTGGGACTAAAGATATAACACATTCCTTAGAAATCCATAAGCGTATCCGCCGCCTCGTCAGGGAAGAAGCCGCCAAACTGGGTTAGTATTTAGTCTCGCCTTTTAGTGCCGTTAATCAGCCATACCACTGTCGCAATAAGGATTATAGAAACGATGATAGTGATGATTAAGCCCGCTTTGCCCAGCCCAGCAAAACTCGGCGTGTTGGCTGCATAAGCTATGAAACTTTTTCCTGCTAAAGTTGGCAACCCAGCTATCAGCATTTAATTTACCACCTCCAGTGTTAACCCTGAGCGGTGAGATTCTTCGCGGAGTTTATCCTGAGCGACAAGAGATTGCTTCGCTCCGCTCACAATAACAAGGAGCGAAGGATTCAGGGCTTCGGCTCATCGCAATGACAACGGGAGAAGGGATTGAGATGTCAAGGTTTTCACTTCTTTTCTGGCTTGGCAAGTATTTCATCCACGAGCCCGTATTCCACCGCTTGCTCAGGACTGAGATAGAAATCTCTGTCGGTATCATGCGCAATCTTCTCCATCGTCTGGCCAGTATGCTTAGCTATAATAGTGCGGATTTTTTCTTGCATCCTCATGATTTCCCGAGCAGCAATTTCAACATCCGCTGCCTGCCCTTGAGCGCCTCCAATTGCCTGGTGAAGATGTATAGTAGAGTTGGGTAAAGCATATCTTTTGCCCTTGGCTCCAGCACAAAGGAGTAAAGTGCCCATGCTGGCTGCCAAGCCAACGCAAATGGTGGATACTTCACAGCGAAGAAGCTGCATAGTATCGTAGATAGCTAATCCAGCGCTAATCACCCCACCAGGGCAATGAATGTAAAGGCTTATATCCTTTTCTGGGTCCTCTCGCTCTAAGTACAGCAATTGGGCAATAATAAGATTGGCTATCTGGTCATTTATAGGCGTGCCCAGAAAAATAATCCTTTCCTTCAATAGAAGAGAATATATATCAAGGGCGCGCTCGCCACGAGCGCCAGTTTCAGTTACTGTAGGAATCATTACTTGAAATCTTGTCTCCATCATCCCTCCTTTAATTAAATCCTAAACTCTAATTCCTAAATCCTGAACAAATTCAAGGTCGAGCACACAGCTATCAGTAAGTATCTGAGGGCTGATAGCTGACAACTGAAGGCTTTTCTGTTCAGCTATTTGTCCTCGTTGCCCGTGGCTATTCGCACCAACAACTCTATCGTCTTCTGAGTACGCAAAGACTGCTCAATTGATTCTCTAACTTGAGGCTGCGCCAAGAATTGTCCCATTTTCTCTTTATCCTCAACACTCCCTGCAATCTCCTCTACTCTATTATCTACTTCTGCGGAAGTAATTTCAACCTTTTCTTCCTCAGCCACTTTCTCGAGGACAAGGCTATCAATAACCCGCTTCTTCGCTATGGGGCGCAACTCCTCTTTAAGTTCTTCCTCTGTTTTGCTAGCTCTTTCCAAGTAATCTTTTATTTCTCGGTAGCCGAAGCGTCGTGCCGTATCCTCAAGAAGCCCATCAATTTCGCTATCTTCCAAAATAGGGGGATAATCCACCTTGCTGAGATCAACGACAGCGTCAAGGGCTTTTTGCCTCAAATCTATATGACTCTTCTCTTCAGCTTTTTGCCTAAAATCAGAAGCCACCTTTTCCTTCATAGCGACGAAATTATCGTAGCCGGCATTTTGAGCCAATTCATCATTGAGCTCAGGCAATTCCTTCTCCTTTATCTCGGTAACAGTGACTTTGAAAGAGCGTTCCTTGCCCCGAAACTCTTCAGATTGGTAGGCGTCGGGAATAATTAAGGTGAAGCTCTTTTCCTTATTTTTCTCCATACCTTCTAAATTTTGGGCAAATCCAGGCAAGGGTAAGTTTGAATTTTGGCTCACCTCATACACCAAATCTTTATGGTTTAAAAATGGCTTGCCTTCAATCCAAGCCTCAATATCCATGGTAACCAAATCACTAAACTGGATAGGTCGGTTTACAGGCGTTAATAGTGCTTGCTCCTGTCGAATCTGCTCCATAACGGCCTGAATTTCCTCATCTCCTATTTCCACCGGCTCAGGCTCTAGTTTTATACTATGGTAATCACCAAGTTTTATTTCGGGTTTCAAAGACACTATAGCTTTAAAGGTAACAACAGGCTCCGTTTGAACCATTTCTATTTGTGGTTGAGCAATAGGTTCCAGTTTTTGTGATTCAATTGCCTCTTCATAAAGCTGCGGTATCAAATATTCCAGCGCATCATTCAGCAAAGTCTTTTTCCCTATATGCTGCTCTAAAATAGCTCGTGGAGCCTTTCCTTTGCGAAAGCCAGGTATGGAAACTTTATTAATCAGGCGATGGTAGACCTCATTTAAGGAATTGTCTAACTCGCTGGCTTCAGCCTCTATGTTAAGGGCTATTTGGCAATTTCCTATGTTTTCTGAACTTACTTTCATGTCTTACTCCCTTCGTCATTCTGAGCGAAGAATCTCATGCTTCAACTTGAGATTTAGTTCATCGAGCTGATTTTTATCCACATAGGAGGGACTATCGAACATCAAGTCAACAGCGTTTTGATTTTTAGGGAAGGCAATGACTTCCCTGATAGTTTGCTCTTGGGTAAGCAGCATCGCCAGACGGTCCAGCCCTATGGCAATGCCACCGTGAGGTGGCGCTCCATATTCCAGCGCTGTTAAGAGACACCCAAATCGGCTTTCCATTTCTTCTTGGCTATAACCAAGGAGTTCAAATATCTTTTCCTGAAGCTGGCGGTTGTGAATTCTGATGCTGCCACTGCCAAGTTCACAGCCATTGCACACAACATCGTAGCTAGCGGCATAAACTTTAGCCGGCTCGGTATCAAGAAATGCCATATCTTCCTTTCGAGGCATAGTGAATGGATGGTGCATACTCTCCCAGCGATTTGTTGTCTCACTCCATTCTAACAAGGGAAAGTCAATGATAAAAGTAAAAACTAGGAGGTCAGCATCTGCTAGATTGAGCCGATATGCCATTTCACGACGCAGCTCACCGAGCGTCTTATTAACCACCTTAGATTTGTCAGCAACGATGAGTAAAAGGTCGCCAGGCTTTGCTTTGAATCTAGCAGCTATATCTTCCAATTGAGCTTGGGTCAAATATTTGGCAATTGCTGACCTTGTTTTATCTAATGATAGCACTTCTCCAGCAAAAGCTACAGTGGTTAAACCTTCAGCCCCATAACTCTTAGCTAACTGAATTAGTTCATCAAGTTGATGGCGGCTATAATGACCACAGTCGGGAACGCATATTCCCTTTACCCTGCCACCCTTGTTGATAGCGGAACGGAAAACATCAAAGCTAGTTTGAGCCGCAATATCAGTTACATCTTTGAGTTCCAACTCAAAACGCAAGTCAGGTTTATCTGTGCCATACCTCTCTATCGCGTTCTTGTAAGAGAGGCGGGGGAAAGGTTTTAGTATTTGCATTTCTGGCATTACAACTTCTACAAGCGAGGTGAGAAGTTCCTCCACAAGCTGCAATATGTCTTCCTCCTCTACAAAGCTCATTTCCAGGTCGAGTTGAGTGAACTCGGGCTGGCGATCCGCTCGCAGGTCCTCATCCCGGAAGCAGCGAGCTATCTGGAAATACTTTTCCAACCCTGCCACCATAAGAAGCTGCTTAAGCTGCTGGGGGGATTGGGGAAGAGCGTAAAACTTCCCTGGGTTGAGACGGCTGGGCACGAGGTAATCCCGAGCTCCCTCCGGAGTGCTCTTGATCAAGATGGGAGTCTCAACTTCGATAAAGCCATGGGCATCGAGGAAATCACGAATAAACTTTATCATCTTATGGCGCAAGACAAGGTTATCCTTCATTCTGGGTCTCCTCAGATATAGGTAGCGATTTTTGAGGCAAAGGCTTTCCTCAACTTCCACATCTTCGTTTATATAAAATGGCGGCGTCTTTGATGGGTTAAGCACAGCAACCTCTTTAGCTATGACCTCAATCTCTCCGGTAACCAATTTAGGATTCTCTGTCCCTTGAGGACGGGGAACAACTTCTCCAGTAACCTGAATTACATACTCATTACGAACTGAACCAGCGAGCTGGTATACACCCTGTGACACTTGGGGGTTAAACACCACCTGAACTACGCCTTCCCTATCCCGCAGGTCAATAAATGCCATGCCACCATGGTCACGACGGCGGTGTACCCAACCGGCTAAAGTTACCTTCTGCCCTACGTGCCTTCCCCTCAATTCACCACAGCTATGACTTTTGAACAAAATACCTTTCCTTTCTCAACCTACTTGGTGATTATAACCTATGGAGAGCATTTGCTCAATCAAGTTTTGCTTTCAGGCGCCAAGAGGAACTTGTCAAACTTAGAATTCCGTGTTAAATTGCTGATAAAATAGGGGTTTAAAGGAGGGATTATGTTCAAAACAAAGATTACTGAAATGCTAGGCATCGAATACCCTATCATTCAAGGTGGTATGCAGTGGATTTCACGTGCTGAACTAGTGAGTGCAGTGTCGAATGCTGGAGCCCTGGGTATCCTAAGTGCGTTCACTTTTCCCACTCCTGAAGAATTTGCCGCTGAAATAAGAAAGACTAGGGAACTTACTGATAAGCCTTTCGGCGTAAATTTAACCCTTGCGCCTACTCTTCGCCCAGTAAATTATGGGGCATACATTGATGTAATAGTGCGAGAGGGAGTAAAGATTGTGGAGACGGCAGCTAGGAATCCTGAGCCCTATATGGCTCGGTTTAAATCGGCCGGCATTAAAGTAATACATAAATGCACAGCGGTTCGCTTTGCCCAAACAGCCGAACGAATAGGATGTGATGCTGTGAGCATAGATGGCTTCGAGTGTGCTGGCATGCCTGGCGAGGAGGATATTACTTCACTCATTCTCATTCCTTTGACTGTTGATGCGGTAACTATCCCGGTGATAGCTTCAGGAGGATTTGGTGATGCCCGAGGGTTTGTAGCTGCTTTGGCTTTAGGGGCGGAGGGGGTAAACATGGGCACCAGGTTCATGGCAACACAGGAAGCGCCCCTCCACCTTAAGGTGAAGGAGCGGCTAATTCAGGCTTCAGAACGCGAGACTATGCTAGTAATGAGGTCCTTACGCAATACGGAGCGAGTATTAAGAAATCCGCTGGCAGAGAAAGTTGTCGAAATGGAAAAGGGAGGCGCTACCTTGGAAGAGCTCGCTCCCATACTTACAGGGACAAGGGGGAAAGCATTATTAGAGACCGGAGAACTCGATGAGGGACTCCTAGCTTGTGGACAAGCAGTAGGATTAATACAGGATGTCCCTACAGTTAAAGAGGTCATCGATTCTATAATAACCGAGGCAAAAGCTATTGGGCATCGCCTCGCTTCTATGTGAGTCTTCGCTTCATAGAAGATCCCAGGAAGCCAATAAGAGCAGTTAACGCTACTATTAGATAAAGCGCACTAAGTAGTTGCGCATGAGTCGGTAGAACTTAAAATCTTAAATCCTAAGCACGAAATCCTAAACAATACAGAAAAGCCTTCAGCTATCAGCCAGCCCTGAGCTCTTGTCGAATCTTGTGGAAATTCCCTTCCAGCCATCTTTTTAATCAAGCCATTGCGCCTACCGACTCCCGCGTCTTTTGTCGTTTGAGGATGCCGTCTTTGAAATTCTCTCCTTCCAATACCAGAGTCATCAAGTTCACGCCCCCGTTAAGTGGCCGCCAGTGCCTGCTCAGCCTTTCCACGACCTTGAACACCAGGTAGAGAGCGTTGTCCCGGCGGCGGATGCGTTTGGCAGCATTGGTCCTGAGCCTTACCCCACTGAAGATTGACTCCAGAGGGTTGGTTGTCCGCAGATGTATCCAGTGTTCCCTGGGGTAGTGATAGAAGGTAACGAAGTCCTCCCAGTCACGGAGCACAGTCTCAGCGGCCGGTCGCTGGTCATTAGCAATAAGGTCTGCTACATAGCGGTCGCGCAAATCTTCACAAGCTTTCCGGGTCTCTGCTTCGGTCATCTCTCGCAGCCTACGGCGTGCCTCAGCCCGCAGGCGTTTCGGTAACTTGGCCTGCACATTGGTAACGCGATGGTTCCAGCATCGCTGATGTTCCGTAGCAGGATAGACCTCATCCAAGGCTGCCCATAGCCCCAGTGCGCCATCGCCCGCTGCTAAGAGTGGTAAGAGTGGTGCCTCAAGCCCCCGGTCGCGGAGGTCTCGCAGCACTCCCTTCCAG
>CAZPDE010000031.1:0-14795 GCA_964585315.1 uncultured Dehalococcoidales bacterium
CTCTATTTTAGCATAACACTCAACTTATAGAAGGGGTTTGTGCAACAGGCTCATTAGTCAGTAATTAAGTACTAGGGCTGTATTTCTAAAAAACAATAGGAGCTTTAGTATAGTTATGGAGGATTAGGTATGAAAAGATAAGATAAGTCATAGCACTTCAACATGATGATTCAATTCGCATGGTTGACAGGTGAAAAATAAAACATTAGAATAATATAAATGAGGGGGGGGGATAATGGGACAATTGGATGGCAAAGTAGCAGTAATCACAGGTTCAGGGAGAGGGATAGGTAAAGCAATAGCAAGCTTGTTCGCTCAGGAAGGAGCGAGTGTGGTGATAAATGATATTGACTCAGCTCCAGCGGAGGAGGCGGTAAAAGAGATAGAAGCTACGTGTGGAAAGGCAGCAGCTTGCGTCGCCAATATAACTAAAGCAGACGAGGCTGGGAAATTAATGGATATCGCTGCGGAAAAGTTTGGCAAATTGGATATACTGGTGAACAACGCTGGGCTTACCAGAGACGCATTGATACATAAGATGACCGATGCTCAATGGGACTCGTGTGTTAACATCATGCTCAAAGGGAGTTTCAATTGTGTTCGAGCTGCTTCCAAATATATGATGAAGGAAGGACATAACGGCAGGATAATTAACATATCTTCAATAGCTGGGTTGATAGGCAACATCGGGCAGATTAACTACTCCAGTGCTAAGGCAGGTCTTATTGGCATGACCAAGACCGTGGCTAAAGAATGGCAGAGATTTGGCGTAACCTGCAACGCTGTGGCCTATGGAATAGTTGATACTAGGTTAACTATGGAAAAAGAAATGGGCGAAGAAGTGGAAGGAGAAAAGATAGGAGTTCCCAAGAAAGTCAGAGATGTCATGGTACAGCAAGCGGGCGGTGCTATCATGTATCCAGAAGATGCTGCCAAACCGGTATTGTTCCTTGCTTCGGATGATGCTCGGTTCATCACGGGCAATGTAATAAACGTCTCCGCCGGGTTATACATGTAGTTAGTCGGTTAGGAGAAGGGGGAAGTTATATGGCAATAAAAGGACCTTTTAGCTGGAGTCAGGGTTCTGGATCTGTCACAGGCTTACGTTGGTCCTTATGGTGCCCAAATTCTGGGGGATATGGGGGCGGAGGTAATCAAGATCGAGTTGTCTACTCAGATGAGCAAATAGCGAGCCTTAAGAAGGAGCGGGAAGAGAACCTTGAAGAGTCGAAAAAACATGCCGTCAAAGCAAAAGCTTAAAGTGAAGCACTGGTTATTAGTTCGAACAAGCAAAAAGCCGAAAGGTATAAATGGTGGTTGAAATGTCCCAAAAAAGTTCCTTTCCCTTGATGGGAGGGGATGAAGATAAGGGGAAGTTTCTCCGTTCTAACTCTTTCCCACAAGAGGGCATTATGAAGGATACTGCGCGGATTGACTATCGTCTTTATAGTTAATATTTTTAGGAGGTAGAGCTATGGCAGAAAATACAGAGAGAATGGCTCGGTTTATAGCTGAAGCTAACTATGAGACACTCCCTAAAGAGGGGATAGAAGATGCCAAACAGGGGATTCTTGATTGCTTAGGTGTAACTTTAGCTGGTTGTCTTGAACCGGGAAGCAGGATTATTACTGAATATGTTAGGAAAGAGCATGGTGTTTCTGAGAGTGGGATTATCGCCGGCGGGTTTAAAGCCCCAGCTTGCGAAGCAGCTCTGGCTAATGGCACTATAGCTCATATGCTGGATTATGATGATGTTTCTATGGCATTTGGTGGCCATCCCTCAGTAGTATTGCTGCCCACTGTTTTAGCCCTGGGAGAAAGGCTACACTGCTCTGGAAAGGAAGCTCTGCTAGCTTACATTATAGGCTTTGAAGTGGCAGCTAGAATTGGACTTGCTTATATGATTCGTCACTATGAGCTTGGCTGGCATCCAACTGTCACCTTTGGCACTATTGGCGCTACTGCTGCCGCTGCCAAGCTATTGAAGCTGAATGTTGATAAAAGCAGGGCTGCTCTGGGCATTGGAGCCTCTCTGGCTGGAGGGCTGAAGCGGAATTTTGGCACTATGACCAAGCCATTTCATGCCGGATGTGCAGCGAGAAATGGAGTAGTGGCGGCCAGTTTAGCTGAGCAAGGGTTTACCGCCGACGAAAACATTTTTGATGGTCAGGGAAGTTATGGATATGTCTTTGGTGGCGGAGTTGAGCCCAACTTAGATACTCAGGATCTGGGTGAGAAATTCAATATCTGCTCCGGATTAGAAATCAAGCCTTATCCCTCGTGCCGAGGTACTCATCCGGAAATAGATGCTGCCCTACAGGTTAGAGATAAATACTCACTTAACCCAGCCAATATAGCTGGGGTAGAATACCACGTTAGCCCTTCCATACCTTTAGTTTGTTTCCACCACCAACCCCAAACTGGGCCGGAAGGAAAGTTTAGTGTGGAATTCTGCACTGCCCTTTCTTTCCTTGAAGGTAAGGTGACATTGGCTCAATTTACAGATGAAAAGGTGAAGAGCCCGGCAATTCAAGACCTTATTTCCAAAACTAAAATTACAGTCAATCCCGAGATACCTAAAAACTCTTTGGTCCCGGTGGAGATAGAAGTAAAGCTTAAGGATGG
Source organism: uncultured Dehalococcoidales bacterium (assembly GCA_964585315.1). Lineage (GTDB taxonomy): Bacteria > Chloroflexota > Dehalococcoidia > GIF9 > AB-539-J10 > JAUWQI01. The sequence continues at coordinate 2,626 of CAZPDE010000031.1, forward strand.
CAATGTTTTGTCCCAGAAGGTAGAGGCGGCTAAAGGTGAACCGAGAAATCCTTTATCGCAAGAGGAATTATTTGCTAAGTTTAGGGATTGCGCTTCAAGAGCCCTTCCATCAAAAGAGGTGAACAAAGCACTAGACTTAGCATCGAATCTGGAAACCCTGGAAGACATCACCCCCCTGATGGAAATACTGACATTTAGAGCTAATCCAAGACAAGGCTAAACGAGCAGTAGTGATTAAGGGGGATAAGGTTATGGACAACAATCTAGAAGAGGTTCAGAGAATATGAATCAGTGACATTCTAGGTACAGCGATTTAATTTCCCTACAGAATCCAAAAACACCCAAAATAATAAAGGGAGGGTAAGACAATGGGCAACAATCTAGAGGAGATAAGGAAAAGGAGAGAGGAGTGGGAAGAGCGAGTTTTAAAGCCTTCCGTGGAGAGGTTCAAACTAAAGGAATCTCCCACTAAATTCTATACTCCGGCAGATATTTCCGGTTTCGATTTCCTGAAGGAAGTTGGTTTTCCGGGGCAGTATCCCTTTACCGCCGGCACTTATGCCACCTACCCCTATAGGCCAGCGCCCAGGAGAGGAATACAAGGAGCCGCCGGATTGAGAAGGGCATCAACATATTCTGGTTATGGCACTCCGGAGGATTGCCGGGATTATTATATGGAGATGCAGAAGCAAGGACAGAGGTCAGGACCAAACCTGCCTTTTGATTTACCCACCCAATGTGGTTACGACTCAGATAACCCCGTAGTTCGTGGGGAGATCGGCAAGACTGGCGTAGCCATTGATACTTTAAGGGATTTCGAAGTACTCTATGAGCCCTTTCAGGGAGAGACGAACCTGGATAGAATTGGTACTAACATGACTATCAATGCTCCAGCTAATATCCTCATGGCAATGTATTTTGCTCTGGCTGACAAAAGAGGGATACCCCTGGATAAATTGGTCGTTACCCCGCAGAATGATATTTTGAAAGAATTCATTGCCCGTGGCACCTACATCTTCCCCCCCAGACCATCCCTGAGGATGATGCGCGATAGTGTAGTATTCTTCACCAAGTATGCGCCCCGGGTAAATGTAACCAGCATCGGTGGCTATCATATAAGAGAGGCTGGGGCTACCAGAGAGCAAGATTTAGCTTGGAGCATGGCTATACTGGAAGCCTACTTGCAGGAAGGGATTAACGCTGGTTTAGACATCGATTCCTTTGCCCCCAGAATCAGCGTCAACGGCTTTGGGGGAGACATGGAGTTTTTCCCTGAGATAGCCTTTCAAAGAGCAGCTCGAAGGATGTGGGCCAAGATAATAAAGGAGAAGTTTGGCGCCAAGAACGAGAGGAGCATGCTCCTGCGTCAGAGCTTATTGTATGCTCATATGGGATTTTATAACTGCACCAAACAGCGTCCACTTAATAATGTGGCTCGCTCAGTGGTAGGTGGCATGGCTTCAGCTCTCTGCGGTGGGCCGCCAGCTTGTATACCACCTTATGATGAAGCTCTAGGATTGGGGTGGAGCATGGAGGCCTCCCAGCTTTCCGAGGACGGCGCTAGGATTTTACAGTATGAAGCGAAGTTAACTGAAGTCAGCGACCCGCTGGCGGGTTCTTACTATGTGGAGCACTTGACCGATGAGATTGAAGAGGCGGGATGGAGGGAATTGGAAAAGGTGGAATCCATGGGTGGCATAGTGGCTGCTATCGAGAGCGGTTATATCCAACGTGAACTGGCTAAAAGTGCCTATGAACGGCAGAAGAAGATGGAAAGCGGTGAGCTATTGAGGGTTGGGGTTAACTGTTTCGAGGGAGAAAGTGAGCTAGAGGTAGAGGTTAAGAGGTCAGTGGCGTATCCTTATGACCCCAAGAGGAGGGAGGAAGCAGAGGAAAAACAGATTCGTAATTTGACTGAGGTAAAGAAGAATCGGGATAACCATACCGTAAACCGACTATTGAAGGAACTGGAGGGGCAGGCAAAGAAGGAAGATGAGAATCTTATTCCACACTTTATAGAGTGTGCTAAAGCATATGTTACTGAGCAGGAGATGTGTGATGTCTTAAGGGGAGTCTTTGGAGAATATGAGGCAGTGGCCTTCTAGCTAAAGAATAAGGAGTTTAGTATGAACAAAGAAAAGGGAAGAATCAGAGTACTAATGGCAAAGCCAGGGTTGGATGGTCATGATCGCGGGGCTAAAATCATTACTTTGGGGTTAAGGGATGAGGGGATGGAGGCCATTTATACTGGGCTAAGGCAGAGTCCCGAGAAAATAGTTCAGGCAGCGATACAAGAGGATGTAAGTGTAATAGGTCTAAGTTGCTTATCTGGAGCCCATAAATACCTCTTCCCTAGAGTAATGGAGCTTTTGAAGCAAAGGGGGGTAGAAGATGTCTTAGTTGTGGGAGGAGGGATAGTCCCGGAGGAGGATATTCCATTTTTGAAGGGAAAAGGGATAAGCGAAATATTTGGTCCTGGAACATCGCTCAAGGAAATAGCTGACTATATCCGTGCCAATGTAGAAAGGTAAAAAAGGTTCTAAGTTCTAAGTTTAACCTAGAACGTAGAATGAGGAGATAGTGAGCAATTTGCTTCTCCGAATATTTTAGTTCCTATCCTTACTATGTTGGCGCCTTCCTCTAGGGCAATTTTGTAGGAGTTTGTCATGCCCATGGAAAGGTATTCCATTTCTACATTGGACAATTCCAATTTTTTAATCCTTTCAAATATCCCTTTTGTTTCTATAAAATAAGGTCTTGAGTCTTCAGGATTTCCAAAGCGAGGTCCCATAGTCATAAGGCCCATCACCTTTATATGCTCAAGATTTGAAATTTCCCTTATCAATTGTTCCGCATTCTCCGGGAGCGCTCCTGATTTTTGTGGTTCTCTGCCGCTATTTATCTCAATTAACATCGGCATTACCTTGCCAATTTGAGCACACCTTTTGTTGATTTCCTTTGCTATCTCTAAGGAATCTACGGTTTCTATCATGTCGAATATTTCTAACATCTTCATTCTGACATTGTGTTTTTGAAGTGTCCCGATGAAGTGCCATTTTACTTTCTTTCCTACAATTTCATATGCACTTTTTGCTTCCTGAATATAATTTTCCCCAATGACCTTTATTCCAGCTTGAACTGCTTCCAAGACTTCTTCAGGTGTTCTTGCTTTTGCTGCGGCTACCAGTTCAACTCCATTGGGTAATTCAGCTAATATCCTTTCAACGTTTTCCTTAATCATCCCGCTGGCTGAAACTTATGGGAACAAACTCCAAGCACTATCCTCAATTACCCCGTGAAATAGTGAATTACCCCCCAGATTGCTGGGGGGTAATTCACTTCTATGCTAGGTAGGAGCATGCTCTTATCGCTCTTTGTAGTTCTCTCCGAAAAATTCCACCGTCGCAGTCACCTCACCATATTTGGTATTTCTAGCATACTCCACCTATATATATTTACCTATGCACCAAGGTTTCTCTGATCTTTCAGCTATCAGCTTAATTCTGACTGCTTTTTTTACGAAGCAAGACCTATCTCCTTAGCTACATTCTCCATTTGGTAATCGGTGTCGCCAAAAGCAATGCTCGCGGCTTTAGCTCTCCTGTAGTAAAGCCCCGGCTTAAATTCTCTGCTGGTGCCATTGGCAGCATATAATCTTATCATCAATCGGCTAAGCTCTTTGTAAGCTTGATTGACATATGATTTAGCCATGGCAACCTCCATAGCACAGGGAAGACCTTCCGATTCCATCCACACTGTCTCATACACTAAATACTTGCTCGTCATCATGCTAATGAACATGTCAGCTAGTATATGCTGGAGTGCCTGGAAGGAGGCGAGAACCTGATCATATTGAGTCCTGTTCTTCAAATAGTCTACGGTCATGGGGACAATCGCTTCCATAGCGCCAAGAGACTCAACACTTTTGGCAATAGCTGCTCTATCCGTAAGCTTCTTTACAATAGGCCACCCCTTATCCACTTCTCCTAACATATTTTTCTTGGGCACAACAACATCTTTAAAGCGCACCTCACATAACTTCTCCATACCTATGGTAGGTATTACCTCACACTCGATCCCGGGAGATTTAGCATCCACTATGAAAATGGTAATCCCCTCCTCTAAAGCAGTTATCTCCTTAGTCCTAGTAACACAAATTAAATAATTGGCATTGTTGGCTTGTTCTACAAAGAGCTTTGTGCCATTGATTACAAAACTATCATTCTTAGGCACCGCCTTGGTGACAATCGTAGCAGGATCATATGTAGCCTCAGCTTCAAGCAAAGCCATAGTAAAAATCAACTCTCCTTTGGCTATCTTGGGCAGAAACTCCTTTTTCTGCTCCTCACCCCCAGCAACAAGAATGGGATAAGCACCCGTAAGCACAGTGCAGAAAAAAGGTCCAGGTGTTATATTCTTCCCCATCTCCTCTAGGAGGATGCCTAAATCCTGAAATGTCATCCCCGAACCACCATATTTCTCGGGGATAATCAACCCCATCCATCCCAAATCAGCCATTGCCTTCCAAAGCTCGAGATCATGCCCTGTCTCCGACTCCTCCAATTCCCTTATCTTTGTCTCGGGATAGTTCTCAGTGACGAAATCCGCTACTGACTTCCTCAGTATTTCCTGTCCTTCGGTGAAAGTGATATCCATCATTCCTCCTTTACCCTGTGAAATAATGAAATATATTTCGCAGGGTTTAAATTTAATAGTTGTATTATTATTCTAAGCCTTAGGCGCCGGTTTGGGTGGCCTGGGCATACCTAAACCATACCAGGCAATAATGTTCTTCTGTATCTCATTGGTTCCCATAGAGATACTCCATACGAAGCATGTGTGATATTCCTTTTCCCATAAACCCTCGTAAGGTGCCCACCTGGAAGTCTTAACCTGACCATAGGTTCCTGATATGTCAGTCCCCAAAGCGCTCATGCGCTCTATCAAATCGCTTGAAAATACCTTCAATGCTGAGCCTTCAAACAGACCCAACCCACCTGGCCTACGCTGCTGATCGGCTATATAATACGCCAGAGTGCGGCCTGCCTCAATTGCGCATGCCGCCTCTGCCAGTCTATTGCGCACAATCGGGTCATGTGCTAAAAGCCTGCCTCCTACCTTCGTCTCATTGCAATGTTTAACTAGCTCTTCCAACATGCGCTTCAAAGTCATGATAACCCCTACGTTAGATCTCTCAAAACCTGCCATGGTCTGTGAAACTTGCCAGCCTTTCTTTTCTTCACCCACAATTTGATCTGCGGGGATGTGCGCATCATCAAAGAAAACTTCATTATATAGGCGCGCCCCATCGAAGTAATAAAGGGGCTTTATGGTAACACCGGGAGCTTTCATATCTACCAATAGAAAGCTAAGGTTACGATGTTTGGGAGCTTGGAGATCGCTTTTGAACAAACCAAAGCCCCAATCAGCCAGATGAGCAGCCGTTGTCCAGGTTTTTTGACCATTTACTACAAATTCATTGCCCTTCCTTATGGCAGTGCAGCTAACCTGGGCTAAATCTGAGCCAGCATCGGGCTCACTCCATAACTCACACCATCTAACCTCCCCTTTTCCAATCGGAGGGAGAAACCTGTCCTTTATCTCCTTGCTTCCCTCCTGTATAAGCATGGGAGCAAGCAGGCCGATACCAAAAGCATCAATGCCGGGGAGTTCAAAATACCCTGTAGCCTCGGAAAAGAAAACGCGATCCATCATAGTTCCTATGCCCCCGTACTCAACAGGCCAGCCAAGCCGTAGCCATCCCCTCTTAACAAATTCCTGGCAACAATGCTTGTGAAAAGCCAAAGATTTCGGAGAGTCAGACTCAATGGCAGCTATTAGCCCCCTCGCTACCCCTGTCGGCCTCTCCTTCGCCAATTGCTCACACACATCCCAAAATTCCTTCCTTCTCCTTTCCTCTTCCTCTGTAAGTTTAAAATCCATCCTTTACCTCCTTTCACCTTTTGTTACTAAAGTGTCGTGACCGAACTTTAACCTCACGCCTCTGTTTTAACCTATTTATCTAAATTTTATTATAGCTACCATATAGCCTATCCTCGAGACGGGAGAGCGGCAGTAGCATTACATGGGGTTGTTATCTCGCCTTTTCCATTCTCAATCCAAGTATCACAATCCATACAATGCGCATTACCTTCAATATACCTTTTGGTGACCTTTCCCTTGCAGTACCAAGCCTCCCCTTCTCACGGCTCAAACATGTCTTTCATTAAGCGAGGATAATTCATAGCCCGAAACTGACAGGAAAGTTTCTCTAAGTCCCCTTACTCTCCTATCCAATCAGTCATTAATTGAACTAACCAAGCTCGTTTCAATTGTCCACAAACTATATGCTTGTCCACTCCTTGAGAGGCAGCAAAGGCATTCTCTTAGTGAAGGAGATTAAAATCCCCTGAGGCTCCTGCCCATTTTTTCCTCCAACCAAAAATTTAACGGATTAGCGGGCGATCAGAGTTTGGCATGCTTTAGTCACTATATCACCATTCTGGTTGGTATTAAGTTGTCTCGATAATAGAAAAGACCGTTCTCCCTATTTTAGTTTCCCGCTCATAAATATCTTTGACCTTAGATAGAGATGATTAGGATGTCACCAGCATAAACTGGATGATGGAAATCATACTCTATGCCACCATCAAGTATCCGACTATAACCACCTCCTGTCTTAATTCTGAGAAGAAAGATATGGCGCTTCTCCATTTAGTTAGCCAACCCAAAAAAACAGGGGGAGCTACAATAGAGCCATATCTTGAATTTCTAGCATAATTCTTCATCCCAATAAAGCAGATTCTGGTCACCTACAGCATCGACAAACTTCTTGACGACTCCCTTTTCCACCTCCATAATCACAAGTTCATCTGTCTTGCCTATAAGCTGGGTGACTCCTTATGGCAATATTTGCAAATCCTCCTTTAATTTTTAATGTTATCACGGGATGCCGTAAATAGCAACCCCACGAATTAAATCATGTCAAGAGTTTGTTGCACAAACCCATCTGCCAAAGTTAAGGTAGCACGGCTGCCAGCTTTAGGAAATCCCTTTACGCAACAGGCTCTACTAAAGTGATTTTTGCCTTTTGACTTTCCTTTAGGATTTCGTATTTAGTGTTTAGGGTTTATCCCTATGTAGTTGCCTGATTTATCAGGCTCTTATCGCCCAATGAGTTGGGCAACTACATTTCTAAGCAGCCTCATTTTGGGATAATTTATATGAAGTATTTTGCTATGTTAAACTGCTAGAAGAGCCATGGCCAAAGTTCCAGGCCCCACATATGTAGATGTGGCACAGCCAAGCCTGGTAATAAGCATGCGCTCCCTGGGAAATAGTGGTTCCAGGTGCTGAGCAAGCATCTCTGCCTCTTGCGGCATTGTGGAATAGGCAATTCCTAGTTCCTTGATTTCTTCAAAGCTTTTTGCCCATCGTTTCAAACGATTCAAGGCCATCTTGCGACCAATGACAAAAGACGGAGAGCGTATTTTGCCACCATCATAGACCTCGCCTAGCAGCTTGATGTGCAGTGCCATGCTTATTTTCCCTAACAGAATTAGCACCTTCGTTAGCTGAAAGCGCCTTCCCTTAAGAATGTAGGGGAAGTTATCATTTTCCCCAAACACGCGAATCCGCGGGATGATTCGATGCACCATGTCAACAATCTGGTCTAAGTTTTTGCCTTCATGGGCTGCTTTAGCAGCAGCCATAACTATAATGCCCAACCCTACAGAAACTGAGTTCGAGTCTATTATCTCTACGCGACATTTATCGCCTAAGTAACCCTTGGCTAAACTTGCCACATTGCATGTGCCGCTATATCCTGAGGCGAGATGAATAGAGATAACCTGGTCAGTTTCGTTAGCCAGATTGCTATAGACTTTAAGGAAATCCCCTGGCGAAGGCACGGATGTTTTGGGAATCTCTCTACCATAGGTTAACTCGTGATATAACCTATCAGCGGTGATGTCTATGCCGTCACGGTAGGTTTTGCCACCAATCTGGATGTATAGCGGCACTACAGTAATAGAGAACTTGTGAGCTATTTCGGGGGGAATATCACAGCTACTATCGGTTACTATCCTGACTGTCATAAGCAAGGTCTCCAGCTAATATGGATATTCTTATTGCTGATATCTAAGCAGTTGCTAGTTGTCATGATCCCTCCGCCAAGACTTCAATGTAAGCTCTGTTTTCCAATTTTGCCCTCCATTCTTGTGGAATAGCTCCTATGCCAAGGTAGGCTCCTGAGATAGCGCTAGCCATAGAAGCTATAATATCGGCGTCACCACCCAGACTTATGGCATAGATTACCGGGTTCTTATAGGAGTTAGGCTGTAGCAAACAGCAATAAATAGCAGTTGGCACCGACCTTGGCGCTTCTATGTCATTTCCCAGCACAGCGACCACCTTTACTTTATCTTGCTCACTCAGCAACTCTTTTATTTGGGCTATCTTTTCCTTATATAACTGGCTTTGGACGAAATTCTGGAGCTTCAGAAGGAAAGCCTCCCTATCGAAGTCTTCATCTGAAGGTGTATTGAGTGCTAAGGCTACGGCATAAGTTTGGAGCGCTGCTCCCTCCTTACCCAATTCGTGGGAATGGGTAATAGAGCTAGATTGTGCAGATACCTCCCTCAGTTTTTCTGAGTTATTGGAGTATAGAAGTCCTACTGGAGATATTCTCATCGCCGAGCCATTTCCGAAGGAGCCGCCTCTATAAAGTTTAGCTCCAGCGCTATTCCATGGCTCACCACTCTTTATCATCCTGAGAACCATGGGAGGTCCTAGACCATAGCCACGCCATGGCTCAGCTTCATAGTTTCTTATGAATGTCTTGGCCATGTAATCACCATTAAAGCCATTGCTTTCCAGAAGTGATTTCGCAACACCGATTGTCATGTGAGTATCATCGATATAAAATAGTATTCCACATAATATTTTTATAAAATCACTCTCTCTAGAAGAGGGGGGATTCGCCCTATGAAATAGTATTTCACAGGATGAAGGCGAGGGTGAACTCTCCCTCTAACTCCCTTCCGCTAGGAGATGGAGAACTATAACAGGTTTTGCAGTTAACTATAGTTTCTCTCATCGACAAGATTAAGGTAATTTGCAATTTTTATCATTAACATATATACTTATTTTAGTGGTTACAAGTCCAGGTTATCAATTTCTGGGGGAACTCTTTCAGGTTTATCTGCCGGGCATTGGATGACCAGAACTCAAGCCAAAGATTATAAGAAAGGAGGTCATTCAATGGGGTTTACAGAGAAAACACTGCAATGTTCTGATTGTGGCATTAGCTTCGCTTTTACTGCTGAGGAGCAGGAGTTTTATGCTGCCAAGGGATATACCAACGAGCCCAAGCGCTGCCCAGCTTGCCGTGAAGCAAGGAGAGCCCAGCGCGATAGTTCTGGTGGTTATGGTGGTTACAGACCTAATCGTCAAATGTATTCTGCAGTATGTGCTGAGTGTGGTAAAGAATGCGAAGTGCCCTTCGAGCCTCGAGAGGGCAGGCCGGTATATTGCAGTGAGTGCTACAGGAAGACCAGATTAAGCAGTCGGGAATAATTTACTGCTGGTGGCTAGACACAAGGGGGCTGGACTGAGTCCAGCTCCTGAAGGTTCAGAAATAGAAAAATTCAGCGTGTTTTAATCCCTCACCTGGTGTCTCCCCTGAAGGGAGGGGAATGTATATAATGGGACCCCTAAAATTCGGAGGGTTTTTGGGGCAAAATAAGGTGAAGGTGATAAAAATGGAAGGGGAGCTAATTCTATGAATATGTATGTAGGTAATTTGTCACATGAGGTTTCTGAAGGGGAACTGCGTCAGGCATTCGAGGCTTTTGGGCAAGTCACATCGGTAAGCATTATCAAAGATAGATATAGTGGCGAATCTAGAGGATTTGGGTTTGTTGAGATGTCAGAGAAGTCCGAAGCTCAAGCTGCAATTCAGGGCCTTAATGGAACGTCGTTGAAGGAGCGAACGCTCACTGTCAGCGAGGCGCGTCCTCGTCCTGGAGACAGGGGAGGAGGAGGATTTGGAGGTGGAGGTGGAGGTGGAGGGCGTTACAGGTACTGATTTACCAAATAATCTAGCGTAGCACCTTGCGAATTATAGTTTTGGCGAGTGATGTTTGGAGATCCAGGTTGAGGAAGGGTAGTTTGTTTTTCTCCATTGCTTCAGCGGCAATTTTTTGTGCTACTTTATCCCAGTCACCTGTTTGCTGGCATTGCTCAATAACATAGTTTTTGAACTTTTCCGTCTGCTCTAATCCTTGCCGCAGAACTTTCTTGGCTTGCTCACCGACAAAAATGCCGTTATGTTCAAAGCCACATACTGCCACCTCGTAAGAAGACAGCTTCTTCAGCGATTCCATATATAAAGAAAAATCATACTGGGGTGAAGGATAAGAAAGCTCGCTTCCATCCCCTGTAGGGGGTGGGGCAGAATCCGATGGAAACATAGCTTTCAACCCAGAAATATATACCGCAAGAGAGCATTTAGTGTGACCCGGCACCTCAAGAAAATGGGCTTCAATTCCATCACCAAGGTCTATAGTATCATTTTCCGCTACGACTCGGTCAACCTGAATTCCGTCAAATTGCAAATTCAACCTTGCGCACTCATTTTGGAGGCCAAATTTTTCCATCACTTCTTTGTTGATATTGGCAATGAAATTCACTGCATTTTCCTTGGAAAACACTTCCTTTGAGTATGCCGAAGCAACTATCTGGATATGGGGAAACTTCCTCTTCAAATAGGGCACGGCTCCACAGTGATCGAAATGAGAGTGGAGAATGACTAGATATTTAATCTTTTTAAGATCGAAATCTAGCTCTGAAAACTGCCTCTCCAAGGAGGGAGCAATCCAACTCATTCCACCACCAATTATCATAGCCTCTTTCCCTTTAAGTAGATATAGGCAATTTCCCCGTGTTCCGAGAAAATCTATTCTCTCAGTGACTTTGCATGGCTCTTGAATCAACATGGGTTTCCTTCCTTAGCTCAAATTCGATAATATGCTGGTACCCAACCTTGGAACTTCTTGCCCAATGCTTCATATAAAGGATTAAACTAAAACGAATTCTTTGATTGCTTGTAAATAACGCTCCATGCCTACCCACATTATGTCATTATGGTCAGCCTCAGGAATGACAACCAAGCTTTTATCCTTTGCCGCTGCATTGTGAAACAGAGCTTCACCTTGGGAAGGAGGGACGAGGCTGTCATATTCTCCGTGAATGATGAGCGTAGGCGCGGTAACAGTTCGAATTTTGGCAAGATTGGGAAAGTCAATGTCCCTAACCCCTAGGTATTCTGCGGGGAGACCTAAATGCGAAAGTAATTTAATGATGCTAGCAAAGCCGCTCTCTATAATTAATCCCTTTATTTGTTCCTGATAACGATGAATTATTTCGATGGCAGAAATGCTTCCCAAAGAGCGACCCATCACAAAGATGTCGCCACCATAGTGATTCTCGCTTATGATGTTAGTAAACGCCTTAAATATAATAGGAGCGTCTGAAATCGTATTGGTAAAAGTAGGTTGGCCTTGACTTGCACCATAGCCTCGGTAGTCGGCCACAAATAAATTAATGCCTAGCTGATTATACATGGGGGCGATATAGTCATAATCGCTGACAACCTCGCCATTGCCATGGAAGTACATGATAGATGGTGAATTTTGGCTGTAGGTATAAAAGCGGCAAGAAACGGATACACCCTTATCTACAGGAATAAAGTAGTCGCTTGCGTTAGGCGGAGCCTTGGTAACATCCTTTCTGGGATAAAAGATAAACTGAAGGATCTCTGGTCGGTCTAACGCAGAATAGTTAGCTTGTGACATAACTTCCCAGTATTGATTTTAGCACATAAGTGAGGAATATATAAGATGACAAATGAAGTCCTTTAACTTAAAATAGATGTGGCATGGGGGGAGTGTCGGAATTGGCAGACGAGCATGACTTAGGATCATGTGCCGAAAGGCGTGGGGGTTCGAGTCCCCCCTTCCCCACCAGTAAAATAATCAAACTATAGTCAATTGCAAAATTCCTAATAATTCTCCCTCCTTACAATATCAAATGACCAAAATCCAAAACAATCTGAGTTGAATCTGTTGCTCAAACCTGTTAGTGATAATCTCAATCGGCGGTCTCCACCT
>CAZPDE010000032.1:0-14411 GCA_964585315.1 uncultured Dehalococcoidales bacterium
CCGATATGCCCACCGAAGGGGATTTAGACTTAGTCAGGACAATTGAGCGATTGTCGGAACTCTCAACTTACAGACCTATCGAGATATGTTGGATGACATGGCTCATTCAGCCCGAGGGAAAAATGGTAAGGATGGACAAGTATCGAAATCTTCTGGACAAGATATAAGATGAGCAGCATGGGTAAAAAGTTCAAACAAATTATTAAAATCCCTTAAGAGTTTGTTGCACAAACCCATCTGCCAAAGCTAAGGTAGCACGGCTGCCAGCTTTAGGAAGTCCCTTTACGCAACAGGCTCTTAAGAGAGGCGTAACATAAAATGTTAAATCTTCTTTTTATGAAGGTTTTTGCAGTAATTATCCTGGTCTCTGCTGCTTTCGTGCCTCAATACATAGTACGCCGCAGGGAAAAGGAAGTTACTGGTGAAATACCCTCTAAGCCTATAGCTTCGTTCTTCGCAACAATGAGTTTAACATTCGTTTTCATGGTTATAGCACATACAATTCTTCTTTTCCTAGGTATATATCCTGACATGCCATTTATCTTCTCCACTCCTATCGATTTAGCCTTGCAGCTTACAGGAGTCGTATTGACATGCGCGGCGTTGTCCGTGGCTATTTGGGGAGCCCTTTTCTTGGGTGAATTTGCGGGAGACCTTCGGTTAAAGAAAAGGCATAAAGTGATAAAAACTGGTGCTTATCGCTGGGTAAGGCATCCGCTATATGCGAGCCTCATCTTCTGGTGTGCTGGAAGCCTGCTATTCTTCAAAAGTTACCTCTTTCTAATCTTATTCGCTTTAGTTCCTGCAATTTATCTCGAGGCGAAGTCGGAGGAAAAGGCGCTAATTAGCGCTTTCAGTGAGGAATATGAAGGCTACCGTGCTACCGCTGGCATGTTCTTTCATGAAATATTCAAAAGAAGGAAGCATCGGTGAGAAAATTCCGACCTAAGAGCTAAACCTTTGAAAGCTTTCTTCGTTTATAATGTTAAACTGGGATAAAGGAGGCGAACAAATGAATAAGTGGCTCAAATTTTCAATTCCGCTATTGCTAATTCTGGGATTAGTGCTAGCTAGCGGCTGTGCAGTGGGAGGTCGCCCATCAATGCCAGCACTGGCGCCGCCACCATCAGAGGAGTTTACCGATAAAGGCTATTCAAATACCGGCGCATCTGAGCCCGGTGGGACAACCATAGAGCGTAAAATCGTAAAGACAGGCGACATAACTTTGGAGGTGGAGGATATAGCTGAGACAATAGATAAGGTTGCTGAGCTAGCTGACGAATTAGATGGTTATGTGGTTTCCTCTCATAAAAGTGAAAATGGAAAGAGGACTTCGGGCTACATCACCATCCGAGTTCCCGCCGATAGATTTAATGAAGCTTTTGACAGGCTTCGCCAGTTGGCAATAAATGTGCCCAGTGAAAGCACCCAGGCAAAGGATGTAACTGAAGAGTATATTGACCTGCAAGCTCGGCTACATAACCTTGAAGCTACCGAAACTCAGTACCTGGCGTTGTTAGAGAAAGCGAAAACAGTGGAAGAGATGCTAAAGGTACAGCGAGAGCTTTCCAATGTTCGAGGACAGATTGAGCAGATCGAAGGTCGCATGAAATACCTGGAGCGAACATCGGATATGTCACTTATCGAGGTAACCTTAAAGGAGACAAAGCCATTGGTTGAGCCATGGAGTCCGGTGAACGCCCTTAAATCAGCAATACATGGTCTGGTTATATTTGGTAGAGGATTGCTTACAGGGCTAATGTGGCTTGGCGTTTTCTGCTGGCTCTGGATTCCGCCCTTGGTAATCTGGCTGAGACGACGGGGAAGAAGGAAAGTTTGATTGTTTTGCTCAAGTAGCTTTGCTATGATGTAAATATGAAAGCAGGCTTGGTTTATGACCCGATTTATTTAGAACATGATACTGGTAACCATGTGGAGAATTCTCAAAGGCTAGTGGCTATAATGTCGCATTTGGAAGAGAGTGGCATGATAAATCAGGCAACCACGCTTTCGCCACGCCTTGCTTCGATAGAAGAGCTAGAAATGGTGCATACCCCAGAGTATATTTCTCAGATTCAAAGCAAGGCTGAAAGGGGTGGTGGCTGGCTCGACCCCGATACCATAATGTGCCCAAAGTCTTACGAGGCGGCTCTATATGCTGCTGGTGGGGTTTTGACTGCTGTGGAAGCGGTAATGAAAAAAGAGGTAGATAACGCTTTCGCCCTGGTTAGACCTCCAGGACACCATGCCACTCGGAATAGCGCAATGGGTTTCTGTATCTTCAATAATGTGGCTGTCGCAGCTAAGTTTGCACTGGCTAACTTTAAGCTGAACCGTGTTCTTATCGCTGATTTCGATGTCCATCACGGCAATGGAACCCAGGAGACTTTCTATGCCGACTCCAAAGTCCTGTATTTCTCCACTCACCAATATCCCTTTTACCCTGGAACTGGAAGAATCAATGAAACTGGAACTGGCAAAGGGGAGGGAACTACCGTTAATTTCCCTATGACTGCTGGATGGGGTGATGAGGAATACCTGAGGGCTTTTAATGAGGTCCTGGTTCCTGTAGCCAGGAGATTCCAACCAGAGTTTATCCTGGTTTCTGCTGGCTTCGACCCTCATTGGGCTGATAGCTTAGCTATGATGCAAGTAAGCGTTGCTGGTTTTGCCCAAATGGTGGAAGTATTAAAGAAATTAGCCGCGGAATTATGCCAGGGGCGCCTTGTTTTCACCCTGGAAGGCGGATATAACCTTCAAGTAGCCGCTGCCTCAGTAAAAGCTACCTTCGATGTCTTTTTAGGTGCGCCAGAGATTGTCGACCCGCTGGGGAAATCGTCAGCAAGAAAGCCCGGGGGATTTGACGAGCACATCGAGAAAATAAAGAAGACACATCGCCTATCTGGATACTAAACTAAAATTGAAAAATAAAAATGCAAAATGCAAAAATACAGAGCAAAAATTAAAACTTTGAATTTTGATTTGTCATTTTGATGTTTTATCTTTGATTTTCAATTTTAGTTGAATTGTGATTTTGAGTTTTAACTTTTGCCTTTTGATTTTGTAGAGCGAGGATAATTAATACGAGAAAGCTATAATTGAAAATCCTTACGGTTTTTGAACGCACTATATTCAACTAGAGCTGCCATCGCCTTCGATGCCTTCTCTGGGCTAAAGTATACTGGAATCCCAGCAATCTCCCTCAGAACTGTCACTATAGGATCTGTGGGATCCACAAGCCATCCTGAAGATAAAACTGGCTTATGATAATTATCGATAAGTTTTTTAGCCAATTGGCTAAATTCTCTAGCAGATTCAACCAATCCCTCTGCCACCTGTTCAAAAAACGCTTCTCCAATCCTTTTATAGCCATCCACAGTTGATGGACCCATGAGGGTATATAAAAGCACTCCATCAATCTCAGAATCCTCCATTAGAATATGAAGACAGGGGATCATTATCTCCGTAATATTATGAGCAAAATCCAAATCCACTGGGTTTCTGCCTGAACCGACAGGTGGCAGAATCTTCTTTAGCTTTCTCTGTGTTTCATCCTTAAGTACTGGAACCTCTAATCCCAACTCTATGCAAGCATCTGACATGAAAACACCGGGCCCACCAGAATGACTCAATATTCCGATTTGACGCCCCCCAGGAAGCGGCTGGTGGATAAAAGCTATCGCCAGGTCGAATAGCTCCTCGATGTCCTTAGCCTCAATTAACCCCGCCTGCTTAAAAGCAGCTTTGTACACCTCGTATGAACCGGCAAGGGCACTTGTATGGGAAAGCACTGCCCTTGCTCCAACCTCCGTTCTCCCCCCTTTAAGGACTATGATCGGTTTCTCTTTAGAAATCCCTCTTGCCACTTCCAAAAATTCCTTCCCTCGTCTTATTCCTTCAATGCACATCCCGATTATCCTGGTTTCGGGGTCCCTTCCCAAATACTCTAAACAATCCACGCAATCAATGTTTGCCTCATTGCCTGTGTGAATAGCCTTACTGATGCCTATTCCCATCCTCTTGGCGGTGACAAAGTTGTGGAAAACCGCGCTTCCAGGCTGAGAGATTATACCTAAAGGACCTTTTGGGGGATAAACTGGCACAGAGGTTGTATTCAACTTATTTGAGGAATTGTAAAACCCCAGGCAGTTAGGGCCTAGAAACCTTATTCCCCACTTCGCGGCAACTCGCTGTATTTCAAGATTCAAAGATTCTTCGCCAACCTCCTTAAACCCAGAGGTAGCTATAATCGCCCCTTTAACACCTTTTTCACCACACTCCTCCAGGATCTGGGGCACTAAGGATGCTCGAATCATAATATAAGCTAGGTCAACTTCCTCAGGAATGTCCTTGATGCTGCGATATGCCTTTAAGTTGAAAACTTCAGTCTTCTTCGAATGCACCGGGTAAACCCTACCCTCGAACCCACAAGCTACGAAGTTTGCCGACATCATCGCCCCAGCCTTAGGCATCTCATCGGTAGCGCCGATTATAGCTACCGACCTTGGATTAAGCATCCTCGAAAGCGCTTCAGATGACATTATGGTCTTTACATCCTTGCGGAAAAGCCGGGATTTGAATCTACCTCTCGAAGATTCTACCCTTAGAAGGTTGGTAAGGTCAATAGCGCTATAATGACGATTGTTTATCACCCTTAAATGGCTTTTACGCAGGTTTCTTGACAAAGTGTAGGATGGTGCCCCATTCAGACCCGAACCAGAGGCAACAGTTCTGGTCCTCGAAGACAGAGCACACTTTCTCTCCTGCGATGCCATCACGCTTCGTCATGGAAAGACTGGAGTGCGTTTGTATTTCAGAGCAGCTGCCTGCCTTTGCGAAGCTTGAGGTGGCGGCGCCCAGAGACCTATTTGCTGCCATTCCGGAGAGAATAACCCAGTTATGCCTGTCACCCGGCTGAGCATACCTGAGAGCATGCAGGCAGGTGAAAAAGATAGGGGAAGTATCGTCTTTTTTTCGGGTGGAGAGCTTCGCCAGCGCTGATAGACGAGGATTCTGAGGACTGCGGTGCGCCGTTCGCATATCGAGGACTACTGCGGGGCTCCGAGAGGAGGATTGACAACCAGATGCCATGGACATATTATTGGTGATAACTGATAGCTGGTAAAATGGAGGAACTTCAGCAGAAGGTTTTGGAATTAAAAAAGGAGCTTAATGCCATTATTGTAGCTCATAATTATCAGCGGCCTGAGGTTCAGGATATAGCCGACATCACCGGTGATTCTCTAGAGCTAGCACGAATGTGTGATGGGATTGAGGCGGAGACGATTGTCTTCTGCGGAGTTCGCTTTATGGCAGAGACGGCAGCTATACTCAATCCGTCATCCACTGTGCTTTTATCCCACCCTGACGCTGGCTGTCCCTTGGCGGATATGATTGATATTGAGAGGTTAAGCCAATGGAAGAAGAAATATCCTAAAGCTGCTGTGGTGGCTTATGTCAATACTGCAGCAGCAGTCAAGGCAGAAAGCGATTTTTGCTGTACTTCGGCTAATGGAGCTGAGGTGGTGAACTCAGTGCCTAATGAAGAAATTCTTTTCATTCCCGACCAAAACCTAGGGCATTATGTCTCTACTAAGACCGATAAGAAAATGATTCTTTATCCCGGCTTTTGTAATACTCATGCCAGGATTACTGCTGTAGAAGTTGAATTGGCTAAGCAAAAGTATCCCCAGGCTAAGGTCTTGGTTCACCCTGAATGTCGCCCTGAGGTCATAGACTTAGCTGATGCCGCTCTTAGCACATCTCAGATGCTTCGCTATGCCAAGCAGAGTAGCCACAAATTTTTTCTCATTGGCACCGAGGAAGGAATGCTACACCCCTTAAAGAAGCAAAATCCAGATAAAGAGTTTTGCCTCATCTCCAATGGCTTTATTTGCCCTGATATGAAGAAAACGACGCTAGAAACAGTGATCGAAACTATGGAGTCGAGAAGCAACGTTGTCACTGTGCCAGAAGAAATAAGAGTAAGAGCCAAGCAGGCTATCGATAGGATGCTTGCTATAACCTGAATGTAGTTGCCCAATAAATTGGGCAACTAGAAAGTGATGAATCACTACGACTACATTATAGTGGGCAGCGGCATTGCAGGCCTTTACATCGCTTTGCTTGCTATAAAGCAAGGCAGCGTCCTTATCCTGACTAAAGGCAGCATCGATGACTGTAATACTAAGTATGCTCAAGGTGGCATTGCTGTTGCCATGAGTAAGGATGACTCTCCTGAGCTTCACTTCAAAGATACTATGGCTGCCGGGGATAGTTTATGCGATGCCGAAGCGGTGCGTATTTTGACTGAGGGGGGCGCTGAGTGTCTTGTTGACTTAATCAGATTTGGAGTCCCTTTCGATACCTTAAATGGTGAAATCACTTTGACCAGAGAGGCAGCTCATAGTATCCCGCGCATTATCCACGCTGGTGGAGATGCCACAGGAGAGCATCTTGAGATTAGTTTGAGTCAGCAAGTGCGCTCTGTCCCAATTAAAGTTCTAGAGGATTGCTTGGTTAGCGAACTTTTGGTAGAGAATGGCAAAGTAAAGGGTGTGAAGGCTCTTGATTGCCGAACTGGCTTGGTGGAAGAGTATGGCTGCCAATTTCTCATTTTAGCTACTGGGGGAGATGGGCGGCTGTTCAAATATAGCACCAACTCCGATGTGGTTACTGGCGATGGCATAGCTTTAGCTTTCGAGGCTGGAGCTGAAATCAGCGATATGGAATTTTTCCAATTTCATCCTACTGTTCTTCGCTTGCCTGGAGTAGCTCCCTTCCTCATCTCTGAAGCGGTGAGGGGGGAGGGTGGCATACTTAGAAATGTGGAAGGCTATCGCTTTATGCCAGATTACGTTGCTGAGGCTGAGTTGGCGCCAAGGGATATAATGGCTCGCAGCATCGTCTATGAAATGAGAAAGACAGGGAGTGACAGGGTGTTTCTGGATGTCACCCATTTGCCTTCTCGGTTAATTACCACTCGCTTCCCCCATATTTATCGCTTCTGTCAAGACCATGGTTTGGATATTACTAGAGGGCTCATCCCAGTAGCCCCGGCAGCCCATTATCCTATGGGGGGAGTGAAAACGAATACTTGGGGTGAGACAAGCATCTCGGGTTTATTTGCTGCTGGCGAGACTGCTTGCACCGGCGTGCATGGGGCTAACAGACTGGCATCGAATTCATTACTTGAATCAGTTGTTTTCGGTAAGCGGGTGGTGGAAAGAACTACCTCGCCTTGTCATAAGGAGTCAAGGAGTCAGGAGTCAGGAGTCAAGACTCAAGACTTAAGACTCAAGACTCAAGACTCAAGACTCAGGACCGTGCCACGGCTTAATTTGCCTAATCTGCAGTCTCTTATGTGGGATAAAGTGGGCATTATTCGTTCTGGTGAGAGCCTGACCGAAGCAGCAGGCATTTTGATTACATGGCAACGCTCTTTGCCTCAACCTACTGACCGCCCATCCTATGAGCTAAATAATTTGGTGTTATGTGCCAGGCTGATGGCTGAGGCTGCTTTACTTCGGGAGGAGAGCCGCGGCGCCCACTTCCGCACTGATTTTCCTCAATCCTCGCCAGAGTGGCAACAGCATATCATTTTCAAAACTTGAAATGCTAGGACTTAGGACACTGAAACGAATAATATTTACTGATTTAGATGGCACTCTCCTTGATCCCATAACTTATTCCTACGAGAAATCACTTACCGCGCTAAACCAAGTTAAGCAGAAAGGCATACCAATAATATTTTGCTCATCCAAGACCAGGGCAGAGCAGGAAGTATATCGAAGAGAATTAGAAATTTTGCACCCTTTCATAGTAGAGAACGGAGGCGCCATTTTTATCCCACGAGGTTATTTCCCATTCTCCTTTGGTTATCATAAAATTGTAGATGATCTACTGGTTATCGAACTGGGCATTCCTTATAATGAAGTCGGGAAACTGCTGGGCAAGATTAAGGAGGAAGGTAGATTTCACTTTAGAGGCTTTGGTGACATGAGCGCTGAAGAGGTGGCTAAAGAGAGTGGTTTGGACATAGAATCGGCTAAATTGGCTAAGCAAAGAGAATATGGTGAAACAGTTGTCATTGCGAGTCCTTCGCTCCCTGTCATTCTGAGCGAAGCGAAGAATCTCATGACACTCAGGACAGGCTCCGCGAAGCAATCTCATGTCACCTATGATGAGGTGGATAAGTTCCTGGAGAAGGTTAAAGAGGCTGGCCTCGATTGGACTCATGGCGGGCGGTTTTACGAGGTTATGGGAGATAATGATAAAGGTAAAGCTGTAAAGATTGTGAGCGGTTTATATTGTAAGATGTGGGACGAAATAGAGACCATCGGGCTTGGCGATAACCTCAATGATTTGCCTATGCTTTCCGCGGTGGATATACCTATATTAGTGCAAAAGAGAGATTATACTTGGGAAAGTATGAATTTACCTCGCTTGCGCAAGGTTCAAGGAGTTGGTCCTGAAGGTTGGAGCAGAGCCATTGAAGAAATGATACCTTGGGACTGAGATACTCGCTTCCTGGCATTCTGAGCCGAAGGCGTGGCAAGCAGCGAAGTGGCAGCGGAGAATCTAGTTAAAGAAATATTCGGAGGTTACGATGCAAACGATATATCTTGTTCCTCATTCTCATTATGATGTAGCTTGGGCTTTTACCAAGGAAGATTATCTCGAAATAAACGAAACCATTTTACAACAAGCCGTTGAACTCATGAAAAAGCACGAGGAATACAGGTTCTCCTGGGAGCAAATCTTTCCATTGAAAGCGCTCGAGGAAAGGAATCCCAAACTTTGGGCTGATATAAAACAGATGATACAACAAGGTAAACTTGAAATAATCGACGGCCAATATCTTATGCCCGATTCTATGCTCCCCGCTGGAGAAGTGTTAGTAAGGGAAATACTTTTTGGCAAGAAGTATTGTAAGGAGAAATTTGGTGTTGATGTTCCTGTAGCTTGGTGTGCCGATAGCTTCGGGATGAATGCCCAGCTTCCCCAAATCTACAAGAAATCGGGATACAAGTGGCTTGCTTTTAGACGAGGGGCGAAGGAGATGCAAAGCGAATTTCTCTGGAAGGGGCTTGACGGAACTACTATCTTAGCTCACTGGATGCCCCTGGGTTATAGGGCTGGATTCTACTTTGATAGGCTAGAAGAAAGTTATGTACATCTCAATAAATATGCCTCCACCTTCCATATTCTCATGCCCTCAGGAAGCGGCTCAGTGCCTCCTCAAAATGAAGCTGTTGATATGGTGAGGAAATGGAATGAAGACCATAGAGGCAGCTCATGGATGAAGCTCGCTACTCCATCCGAATTCTTCCAGGCTGTGGAGAAAGAGAAAGGAAGATTTAAACTCCAAGAGGGAGAATTGTATGATGAGGATTTAGTCGAAGTTTTCCCCCAAGTATGTTCCAGCCGAATGTGGGTCACACTTGGAGCAAGAAAGTGCGAGGGACTGCTCAATGAGGCTGAGTGGTTTGCCACCCTGGCTTGGCTATTAGGTAATGAATATCCCACCTCTGAACTGAAAGAATGTTGGGAGAAAATGCTTTTCGTCGCCTTCCACGATATCATCACTGGCTGTGGAATAGACGAGATTTATAATGAGGTTAAGGAGATATTTTCCTTCCTCGAAGAACATCTTTCTAAAATTTTGAGTGACTGTTTGAAATTCATCGTCAGCAATATCAATACCCAGGGCAACGCAGTTGTGGTCTTTAATCCCCTTCCTTGGAAAATGAAGAATTGGTGCGAAGTTGATTTAGAGCTTAAAGGCTTGGAGAAAGAGCCTGGGCTTAAGTATGGCGAGGAGGAGATAGAAAGCCAAATTTTGAGCCTAGAAAAGGATAGTGCAGGGAAAATCATTCAGGCAAAGCTCGGATTTTTCGCCGACCTCCCCCCCATGGGCTACAAGGTTTACAAGGTCGTCGAGCGAAGCAAAGAGCCAGAAAAAGCTATTGAAATCAAGGAAAATGTAATAGAAAACTCGTTCTTTAGGTTGAAAGTTGCCCCTGAAACGGGAATAATCGAGGCTTTCGATAAAAAGGGGAACCTTTTAGTTAAGGGGAATGAACTGAATATCGAGAACGAGATTGGCGACCTATATCATCATCGGCATATGTTCTTTGAATTGATAAAAAATGAAAGTGGGGAAGGGATTTACTATGGAACTTTTAAGCCTGAGAGCTTCAGGATAGAAAATGGTCCGCTAAAGTCGAGAATAATCCTCGATGAGGGATATTACTGTCTCAGATGGCCTTACCGATTGTTTGAGAAATTCGAGACAAAGCTTTATAAGCACAAGGTTTTAGATATCACCAAAGAGGTCGTTATTTATCGAGACCTCCCCAGAATTGAATTTACGACCAAAGTTAAGAGTAGGTATCCAAATATAAGGCTTAGGGTTAAATTCGATACTTTTATGGAAAGGATGGTGTACTTCCGTGAAACCCAATTTGGCGTTGTCCCTGAGCCCACGGAGCTATTTGCCTCTTTAGAGAAGACAGGAACACCAGCGGGAATTCCAAATTTCCTGTCCTGGTTTTGCCATGGCGATGGAACGAGGGGGATAACCTTCATGAACAAGGGCATCCCAGCAAGCGAGATAAGAGGTAGCAAGGTTTATCTAACACTCTTCCGAAGCGTTGGCATCCTTTCTGCCGATGGGGATGCCGGACCCTTAATCCCGACTCCAGACGCTTTGGAGCTGGATAGAGATTATACCTTTGAATATGCTCTACAGCATCACGATGGCGATTGGAAGCAATCCGAAGCATATAAGCATGGTCAGGAATTTCATCACTTACCACTTGCAGTTCAAGCCAGTTCCAAAGGAGATTTGCCCCAAGAGTTTTCCTTCCTTGAACTAAAGCCAAACAATCTTATCCTCTCAGCACTAAAAAAGGCGGAAGACAGCGATAAGGTAATTCTGAGGTTTTTCGAAACCAAGGGAGAGAGCACCATGGCTGAAGTCAGGCTATTTCGGAGCATCAAACGAGCAACAGCGGTTAATCTATTGGAACAAGAAGAATACGATCTGAAGCCTGAGCATAACAAGTTGAGTATGGATGTGAAACCCTTTGAGATAGTTAGCTTGAAACTAGATTTATAAGGACTTTGTAGTAAATCCTAGCCCAAGTTTACCATTGACTTGAGTAAAACCTCTCTTTTCCCATTCGATTTTCTGAAAGGCATCTGGCGTATGGGGACTACAATGACAGTCCAGCTTCAGCTTATCCCCAATCCACTCCATCATTGAAGCTGAGACGCCTTTATCATCCCCTCTTTCCGTCATTTGCCTGGTAAAGTTGGGTTAGACATTAGAATTTTATTGAAGGTGGTCGGGGACGAGCCCCTACCCTACGATACTTCAACTTTTACATCTGAACCTTGCGACGCCTCAACATAAACCACCCTATACCACCAGCTAAGAGCGCTGCCAGGGCAATCCAAGATGCTAGAATAGCTAGCTTATTCACGGGGTAAGTCTCCCCACCTACTCCACCTGCTGGGGAGATGTAGATGGGACAAACCTCTAAGGTTAGAGCGCTATCGGCCAGAGTCAGTCCACTATCGTTCAAGGTTAGCCCGCTGTCGGCTAAAGCTAGTCCACTGTCAGCTAGGGTTAGCCCGCTATCGGCTAAGGTTAAGCCACTATCCTGGAAAGTAAAACCACAGTCGGTATAGCTTCCAGATGGCAGGCTACTGGTGAACTTAACCAGCAAAGCGTCGCTGCTTTCTTGTTCCCCTGACCATGTCTCACCAGCAGCATAGATGTAATCGCCGTCGGCATAGACTGAGCGGAAGCGCTCTTCGTTGCTTCCGCCGTAAACCTTTCTGGAGGCGATGGAGAGGTCTGCTTTGTTGAACTTAACCAGTAAAGCGTCGAAGCCTTCTGCTCCCTCTGATTTTGTCAAACCGGCAGCATAGATATAATCGCTGTCGGCATAGACTGAGTGGAAGTAATCACATTTGCTTCCGCCATAAACCTTTCTGGAATCAATGGAGAGGTCTGCTTTATGGAACTTAACCAGCAAAGCGTCGATCTCTCCTGCTCCCTCTGACCCTGTAAAACCGGCAGCATAGATGTAATCGCCGTCGGCATAGACTGCGCGAAAGAAATCATCGCTGGTTCCGCCGTAAGTTGCCGATAAAACCGGGCCCAGTTTAGCCTGTCCCGCAGTGGTATCAACAGCAACATTTTCCTTGGAAGCAATCCTGGTCTCGTCTTCAAAGAAATCGGTAACAGTAACCGCGCCGGGCTGTGCTTGGGCTACACCGGCATTACCGATAGGCAGGGCTAATGCCAGCAGCAAAGCCAGCAATATGAACCAGAATAGTCCTTTGTTTAATCCCCTGGCATATCTTATCGCTTTCATTTCTGGTAGCCTTCTTCATGGCAAGTATTTTCCGCTAACCTTTTTTACGATACGCTGAGATAGTATAGTGTGGGAGGGGTGGCTGTCAAAAGGTTGTACTCGTTCGTATGATTAGTGACACATTGCTTACTTCCCTTGTCATTGCGAGCGAAGCGAAGCAATCTCATTCCTCACCTCAGATTGCTTCGTCGCAAAGCTCCTCGCAATGACACAAAGAACTACCAGTGCTTGTTCCAAACTTAAAGTGGAAGATAACCCTTACATCTTGAGATGTCACCTATCTATCTGAACTACATCATAGGTGAAGGAAGGCGCTAGCGATTTCTATGGGCATTGGGATATAATTGGATTGTGGAGGCGATTTAGATGCAGAGGGTTACTTTTCGTGCCGAAATTTTTTTTGAGGGAGATGTTTATGTAGGGCTTTGCCCCGAACTTAATGTTTCCAGTTTTGGGGAAAATATTGAAGATGCGAGAAACTCCCTCCAGGAGGCAGTAGAGGCGTTCATAGAGGAATGTGAGGCACTGGGAACACTAGAAGAGGTAATGGAAGAGGCGGGATTTGTCAAGAAAGGCGGCGTGTGGATATCCCCGAAGTTAGTGAAACAAGAGTTGCTATCTGTAGGATGAGCAGTGTCATCGCAAAGGATCTCCCCCGTTCACTATCAGACGCTAGTTAAGGTATTTGAGGCAGCCGGATTTACGGTCAAGCGGCAGAAGGGAGACCATCTTATAATGACCAAGCCAGGGGCAAAGCGTCCCGTAGTTATAAAGACCAGACCTTCTCAGGTTCCAGTGACCCATATTCGCACTAACATGACTAATGCCGGGTTGAGTCGCAAGCAATATTTCGAACTTATGGCTCAGGTAAAGTAAAAACCTTTCCATTTTCATGGAAGAACGACATAATTTGGAATTGAAGCCCATAGGAATAATCCATTCTCCCTATCAGGCGGGACAAGCGCCATGCCAGGGAGCTGGGCATGAGGAAATTTGCCAGGTAGAGCTATTCAAAGAGTTTGAAGAAGGTTTAAAAGACATAGAAGGGTTTTCCCATATTATCTTGCTATATTGGTTTCACAAATCCAGAGGATATTCGTTAACAGTTACACCATCTTGGGATACAAAACCACACGGGCTTTTCACCACCAGGTCGCCACACCGACCCTGCCCATTAGGTTTATCTGTGGTAGAGCTGGTAGCCAGAGAAAAGAACATCCTTAAAATAAAAGGGCTAGATGCCATAGATGGCACGCCCCTTTTGGACATCAAGCCCTATGTTCCTTCGATAGACGAAAAAACTAATGTTAAGGCTGGTTGGCTTGAAGGCAAGGTGAGGACGGAGAGAACCTGAGATTACTTCGCGGAGTCTGCCCTGAGCGCTATGAGATTCTTCCCCTTCACGGAGTCTGCCCTGAGCGGCCACGAGATTCTTCGCTACACTCAGAATGACAGGTAGCGAAGGGTTCAGGGCTTCGGCTCACTTGCTCAGAATGACAGGAGGCGAAGGGCTCGCAATGACAGTTGGGCTTGAAGGGAAACTGAAGATTAAGGCGAGGGTGAATTATAAGAAGTTTTGTGGTTAACTATAATGTGATACTGGGATGAAAACATACTTAGATTGTATTCCTTGCTTCTTTAAGCAAGCGCTTAACGCAGCGAGACTCGCCGGCGCAAGTGAGGATACCCAGAAAAGGATACTGGATAGTTTAGCTGCAGAAATACCTAATTTCCCTTTATCAAGTCCACCACCCGAAATGGGAGGAATTGTTTATAGACTTGTTAGAGAAATTACTGGTGAGGAAGATCCGTTCAAAAAGGTAAAGGATGAATACAACAAAATAGCCCTTAATATTTATCCTAATTTGAAGGAGAAAGTGGCTCACTCCGACGATAGATTACTTACAGCTATAAGGCTTGCCGTTGCTGGCAATGTGATCGACTTCGGCCCGGACAATCCCTTTAACCTTGAAAAGGAAATTGAGGATGTATTTGAAAAAGATTTTGCCATTTTTGATTATC
>CAZPDE010000033.1:0-14026 GCA_964585315.1 uncultured Dehalococcoidales bacterium
CAGGGGCAAAAATTCCCATAGAGGAGCGGAATCCTGAAGAGGTAACTCATATTCAAGGAGTGCTCATTGCCCCGGAAGGCATAAAAGCAGCCAATCCCGCTTTTGACATCACCCCCCATAACTACATAAGCGCTATCATCACCGAAAAAGGCACAATAAGGGAGCCCTACACCCTTCCCTTATTCCTCTCCCTTCAAGGAATAGGAATTCCTCACGGAGTTTAGCCTGAGCGCCAATAAAATTCTTCCCCTTCACTCTGTTCAGGGCTTCGGCTCACTCGCTCAGAGTGACAAATAGGGTTACTAAACGACCTCATGACGCGGTGCGTGTCAAATCATTTAAGCAGGTAACCCAACTGGGGGTTGTTGCATCACCTAAAATGTCGCAAAGAATATGATATATTCGCTTCATAATCAATTTGGGAGGATTGATATGAAGAAATACATCGTGACGCTTGCCGGAGATGAACGCGACGCTCTTGGTGTGCTCGCTTCCAAGGGCAAACATAAATCACAAAAAATCCTCAATGTCCTAATCCTACTTGGGTGTGCTGTGGGTGGGTATCAGATGAAACATTCGACCAACGAAGGAATGGCCCGCGTCCTGAGCATAAGCATGAAAAAGATTGCCCGGGTGAAGAAGCGATTTGTCATGGAAGGTCTTGATGTTGCCCTTAGCCCAAGTTTACCATTGACTTGAGTAAAACCTCTCTTTCCCCATTCGATTTTCTGAAAGGCATCTGGTGTATGGGGACTATATCTTTTACATCCTCAGTCGTTTCGCCCTCAACGGCTTGGGTGGCAGGCCCAAAGCCCTGTATATCTCGTGCCGGAAAGGTTCAGAGTCTGTTGTCTGTCGGATATGAATCCGCTCCCCTTTATCATTGGTCGGTGATGCCGTCACTCGGACCTGCTTTGCCAACTGATTCCTTATCGTGCCCCAGCGATGAGCAATGCCTTTCTTCTTCAATTCCCGCTGGATGCTCGCCAGAAGATGATAGGCTAGCACGGTAATGAACAGGTGTCCTTCCTGCCGACGATCTTTCCTGTGATACACTGGCCTCATCCCCAGATCGGTTTTCATGCAGCGAAAGGCATCTTCCACCTGTGTCGGCATGGTATAAAGCGACCATAGTTCCTTTTCATCAAGGAGCAGTCAGCATTCAGCATTCAGCGGTCAGTAGTTGGCTGAAAGCTGAAGGCTGATAGCTGATAGCTAACTTATGTTGAACCTCCACCTCGTAGAACTGGGCGATGGCGGGATACTTCTCCCGCAGGCGTCCCAGGCATTCCAGCGCCTTCTCATACCTCTTCACCCCTCGTTTCTTGCCCAGCGATGCCACGATAGAGCCGAGTCCCTCCTCATAGCGTTTCTGTAAACGAGCCTTGATGGCCTCCTCTTTCCGCGCCCTTCCGGAGCTCTCGCAGCACAACAGCGCCTCCCCATCCTGATCCAATCGCTTCGCCTTTACAGTGGAGCGCTTATCCTCTTTGATAACTATCAGCCCTTCCTGGGGAATCTCAGCGGGCCTGCTTCTAGCCACGCTGATGTAGTGAAAGCCCTGATCTCGGATCAGATCCAGATTGCCCTTTGTCCCAATGCCGGCATCAACCACCACCGTGGGAGCTTTCTCAGACAGTGGCAGTTGCCCTAAAGGGTCAACCTTGAAGGCTTCGAGAAATCCTCGCAGTGTTCCTGGCTCACTGACATTCCCCTCCAAAACCCGACTTGCTTTGGGGAAACCATCCTCATCCAGAACCAGAGCCAGGGTGAGCAGGGGGGCAATCGTTCCTCTTCTGCTTGGAGCGACCATTTGGAAAGGATTTAGGGAAAGCCGAGGCGCTTAAAAGCATTATAAGCGACCGCTTCTCCCCCGATAGTGCATGGTTCACCTTGAGAGAGGGAACCTATGTCAACGGTCTCCCAATCGGGTTGTTGCTCGGGTGATGATGGAACACTCTGCATTTCCTTTCGCCTGAGCACCCGGGCATAATGGGAGGCAAGGCTTTCTATATGATCTGGAGCGGCAAACAGCGATTGCTGGCCGGTGAGGATTTCCTCAATGCGGTCGGTTCGCCCCGTGAAATAGGATTTCATGGGGCGAGGGTTTTCCACTCGTCCTTTGGGATATCCAGGGCGCCGAGCCCATTGCCAACCCCCTGTCTAGAGTATGGGGGACTACAATGACAGTCCAGCTTCAAATTATTCCCAATCCACTCCATCATTGAAGCTGAAATGCTCCAAAAGATATCCCCTTTCGTCAGTCCGGTGGTAACCTTGGGCTACTCAAATGTCTCAGCATCGTTATTGAGGTAAGTTCCTTCGGAAAGCAGCATCACCAGTGACTACAAAAGAACATGCCAATATTTTTGGGACAATAACGAAAGTGAATCGTTGCTATCGCTGGAAAGCACTATAAATTGCGGCTGATAACATATCGCTGTATTTCCGATGTTCCTTCGACAATCTGTAATGCTTTGGCGCTTGTATAATAACGAGATACAGGGTAATCGGTCATATAACCATAGCCGCCGTGGATTTGCAGTGCATCACTAGCAGCCTTTTCCGCCGTTTCAGAAGCAAAAAGCTTGGCATAAGATGCCTCCAATGTGTGAGGCAAGCCTTTATCTTTCAACCAAGCAGCTTTCAAATACATCAAGCGAGCCAGTCCAACATTCATAGCCATATCAGCCAGTCTAAAAGATATCGCCTGAAAATTATAAATTGGCTGACCAAACTGGACTCTTTGTTTGGCGTAAGACAAAGAGACATCGAGGCAAGCTTGAGCCAGCCCCACAGCAATGGCAGCGACAAAAATTCGCCCCGTTTCCAGTACTATAAGGTGCTGAGCAAAGCCACGTCCTTCACTGCCTAAAAAGTAATCCCTTGGAATGCAGCAATCTTGGAAAAGCAACTCGTTAGTTGGGAATGCTTTCCACCCTATTTTCTCCCAATGAGTGCCCACTATGAAGTTGGGAGTTCCCTTGGGAATGATAAACGTATTGATTACATCCATACCTCTCTTATCTTTAATCCCTGGACATCTTGCAGTAATAATAACTATAGATGCATTCTCATAGCCGATATTGCTAATAAACTGCTTTGTGCCATTAATAATCCATTTGTCTCCATCAAGCACTGCAGTAGTTTGAGTAGCACCTGCGTCTGAACCTGCCTCTGGTTCAGTAAGGCCGAAGGCTCCGATTTCCTTGCCCTGTGCTATGGAAATTAGC
Organism: uncultured Dehalococcoidales bacterium; assembly: GCA_964585315.1. Classification (GTDB taxonomy): domain Bacteria; phylum Chloroflexota; class Dehalococcoidia; order GIF9; family AB-539-J10; genus JAUWQI01. The sequence continues at coordinate 3,234 of CAZPDE010000033.1, forward strand.
CATCTCTGCTTTTGCTCCTCAGTACCAAATTCATATAGTTCCTGAGCTACTACGCTAGTTACATCTAGCAATCCGCCTAAACTGGTATCCCCTCGGGAAATCTCCTCTGTGCAAAGCATTTGACTCACCCAATCGCCACCACTCCCCCCATATTTTTCCGGGAATGTAATGCCCATCATTCCTAGTTCACCCATCTGGGCAATAATATCGTAGGGAGGCTCTCCAGTCTCCTCCATTTCCTTAGCCCTGGGTGCTATAACCTCGTCAGCAAATTCCTTACTCATTCTCCTGACCATTTCCTGTTCTTCCGTTAGTTGAAAATCCATTCTTTTGAAACCTCCTTTTATTTTTCAGGCTGCTTATAGGGCTTGGGCTAAAGCCTCACATTACATTTTTAACACCACCTTTTTATCAGCCCTTATCTCGTTGGGAAATGTAAACCTACTTTCCCTTCGCTTGTCTCCCTTATTCGATTTAATTAAGAGATTTCCTAATGTTACGGCGTTTTCAACCGCAAATGCCTCGGCATCATTATTGAAATAAATATAAATAGCTTTAATGTCTTGACCTAAGCGAGCAATTCTTTGTGCCCACTGGGAAAGTTCTTCATCGGAATAACAACTTGAGTATAAGCTCTCACTGCCATGAAAACGGATGTAGGCGAAATCACTGGTGGCTACAATGGGGCAAGTAAAACCAGGCATATCGAAAACACATAAGCCAGCATTATGTTGCTGTAAAATATGAAACACGGAGTCATCAATCCAGGACTTATGGCGAAATTCAAATACATGCTGATATCTTTGCGGCAATTGAGATAGAAAATTTTCTAGCACCTCGTCATTTCGTTTCATATTAGGTGGCAGTTGATATAGGAGAGGCCCTAATTTCTTCCCTAGCAAGCAAGCCCGAGATAGGAAGTTTTCCACTGCTGAGCCCAAATTTTTCAACCTTTTTATGTGAGTGATAAATCGGCTCACCTTAACAGCAAAAACGAAGTTATCAGGCGAGGACTCCCGCCATGTGATAAAAGCTTTCTCGGAAGGCAGACGGTAAAAACTGTTATTAAGCTCTACAGTAGCAAATTGCTGGGCATAAAATTGCAGCCATTTAGGCTTGGGCAGTCCTTCAGGGTAACAAAAACCACGCCAATGGTCATAATGCCAGCCACTGCAGCCAATATAGTATTTGGGCGATGCCACATCTCCCATCTTGCTTCGGGGCAAATTCTACCATAGGGGGATATTTAGGTCAAAGCTCTTAAATGAATAAAGCCGCTGTAGCGCTTGCTGCGCTTTCTGGGCAGCTCGACCACGGTGGCTGATTTGATTTTTTATCTCCAGAGGGAGCTCAGCCATGGTTTTACCCATCTCAGGAAGGTAAAAGACAGGGTCATAGCCAAAGCCATTTTCCCCCTTAGCCTCAAAGGCAATTATGCCATGACACTCGCCGTGGCATAATTCTAACCTACCTTGTGGGATAGCTATGGCAATAACGCACTTAAAGTGAGCAGTTCGTTTCTCCAAGGGAATGCTGGCTAGTTTGGCTAAGAGAAATTTTACTTTATCCGCGTCTGTAGCATCTTTGCCAGCGAAGCGAGCTGAGTAGATTCCCGGCTCGCCATGCAAGGCATCTACCTCGAGTCCTGAGTCATCGGCAAGGGCAATAAGTTGGCTTGATCTGGCATAAGTAGCAGCTTTTAAGCCAGCATTTTCTTCATAGCTATTTCCTGACTCGGTGGCAACTTTGGCTATCCCTTGCTCTGCCAATGTAGTTATTCGATAGCCAGGACCGTTAAATAAAGAGCGAAATTCTCTGATTTTCCCTGGGTTGGTGCTAGCGAGGAGAAGCTTAGGCATTTTATTGGTTAATTATTATTTATAACATCACGGGTGTGATAAAGGTAGTTGGGCAGCTAGTGCAATACTCAACTAGACTTTACTTGATTTTGGCGATTAACTCTTCAGCCTCGTCTAATACCCTTTTAGCTTTAGCAATAGCCTCTTCCATTCCCTCTACAGATTTGGCTTCGATTTTGGCGGCAGCCCCTGTTAGCTCTTTCTCTGCCGCGGCTACTGCCTTTCCAGCTTTGTCTAGATACTCCTTGACTAGGACTCTTGTCTCTTCAGTCTCTTTTTCTGCCCTTGCCCCTGCCTCTGCTAAGGACTCTTTTACCCTAGCCACAGATTTCTCCGCTTCATCTAGCGCCTTATCGCTCGCTTCTATAGTCCCTTTTTTGACAAGGTCTCCTATCCCCCCAACCCCGGCTCTAGTTTCCACTAGTCCCCTCCTTATTCTAGCTAGGGCTTCTCCTAATTCTTTGCCAATCTCCATTTTACCTACTCTCTAAAATAGTTTTCTAATGAGTATTGCACCAGCTTGCCCATCCTTAATCGGGCTCCTCTCTAACGAAGCCACTTAGTTAAATATCCTGGAACCTTGGAGCCAGTTTTTTCATTACCTCGGGCATAGTGGTGTATTCCATTTCATCTAGCGGTAGGCGGTGAGGTTCGAATGGACCCATACGGCGCAAGAAGTCAGCTATGATATTTGTCTGGCGGCGAGCTTCATCGAAAGCGGGGTCATCAAAGAGGTCACGAGGCCCGATAAGCTTGCCATTAGCAAGTTGAAAGCCAGCAGCTATAACCCTGGGTGGACCATCGAAGCGGGAAGGATTGCTTTCATTGACGGCTACCGGCATTAAAGGACCATGGTGAGAACCTCTCATCCATCCCTCTACTATGAAAGGAGAAGCGAAGGGTTCCAGTATTTCACCTACGGCGGGGAATTTCCCCTGAGACCTGACGATGCACACAGGGTCATCTTTCCCTACATATCTACCTGCCATGAGAGATAACCTCTGAGTAGAGGAGACGGCAGCAATTTCTCCGGTCTCTTTATGGTACACCGCTTTAACAGCATAGTGCCCTGGCGCACCAAGGAAAACTAGCATGTCGTAAATTTCTTCAGGTGAGTTAAGGCGGATTTTTTGGTGCTCCTTGACATCGTGGATTTCGAAGGTAAATCCAGAATGCATATTAGAGGCGATTACCAATCCGATGGTGTTAAAGGGGTCGGCGAACATTTTATATAGTGGCAGGTTCCAGGCGCCGGAGGCTGTTTTATCTGCCATGAATATGATTATAGTTTCAGCCTGGCGCTCGGTAAATTTCATCTCAGCCACCCCAGGCCCCATCCCCCGAACATTGCCAGAGAAAGCATCAGACAGGAGGTCCTGCCCCGCACCATGCAGCTTCAGGATTTTGGCTACATCGGTGCATTCCACGAAAGTATCCCAGGCTAATTTATGGATTTGCTCGTTATCTTCACCTTGCTGGTGAGTCATTATTAGTTGAAGGTCATCGCCGCATCTAGTAACATGGTAATCGGTGAGCAGCCCTTGCTCTTTAGCCTGTGCCAGCTTTTCTTCAGCCCTTTTCAGTACATCTGGGTGGCTGGAGGAATGTCCCACATAGCCACCGACATCCGCTTTGATAACGCTTAAAGTTAGTTCCATCATATCCTCCTTTATTTAATAGTCAATACCTTCACGCGATAGTATTCCCTTGTCATAAGGATGCTTTACCTTGGTCATATTGGTTACCAGGTCGGCTAGCTCGATGAACTTATCGTCAGCATAGCGCCCGGTGAGGATGAGCTCTACCTTTTCCGGCTTTTCCTGTATTAGCTTTATTACCTCACTGAGGTCAATGAGCTTCCATGCTGCAGCTACATTGATTTCATCGAGGATTACCACATCATAATCATTGCTTAGCATCGCCTTCCTGGCTGTGTCTAAGGCTTTTTTCGCCTCATTTCTTTCCTCCTCTTTTACATTATTCGGATTAACAAAGCTCAACTGTCCAAATTTGGCAAATGTCACATTTTGTAATTGAGATAAAATCTTTTGTTCTCCATAGGGGAAATCGCCTTTCATAAAATAAACAATGAACACCCTTAAGCCATGTCCTAAAGCTCTGAGCGCTACCCCTAAGGCAGCCGATGTTTTCCCTTTGCCATCGCCGGTGAAGACTTCCACCAAGCCTTTAGATAACACCCACTTAGCTTAGCAAGGAGAGAGATGGAAGTCAAAGTGGGATGAAAATTAACCCTTCTCCACTATTGCCCAGAGCATCCACCATATTTTGGCGATAGAGAAAGACAGTATAATTCCTGAGGCAAACTCAGCGGGGCATCGATGGCTATTACCTGAGACGAATAAAGATTTATGAGAGCAATAATATCGCTATCAGGGGAAAGAAAGCCAAGATAGACAAGTTGCAGTTTGCTATTTAAACCTAAACAGGCACTGGGCTTAGTTTAACTTGAGGTTAAATCAATGCCGAAAAACATGAGGGATTTCATTTTGGGATCCTTCGCTTCGCTCAGGACTAAAGGTTTTTGCCTGACCGTTTTAATATTTCTCTAGCTGCCACTATGCCTGAGGCTGAAGCCTGAACCAGGCCGCGGCTTATACCGGCGCCATCACCGGCAGCAAACATATTGCCAATCTCGGTCTCCAGGCAAGGGGTCAACTTTAGCTGACTGGAGTAAAATTTAACCTCCGTTCCATAAAGTAGAGTATGGGGGGAAGCAACACCGGGAACTAATTTATCCATAGCTTGGAGCATTTCTACTATGCTTTTTAGGTATCGGTAAGGGAGGGCGAAGCTTAAATCCCCTGGAGTTGCCGCCTTTAAGCTTGGTTCTATAAGGCTGTGTTGGATACGGGCTTGCGTAGAGCGACGACCATCCATTAAATCTCCCAATCTTTGCACCAAGACACCGCCGCTAAGGATATTAGCCAACCTTGCCAGATGCTTACCGTAGGCAATAGGTTCATGGAAGGGCTCAGTGAAGGTTGTGCTTACCAGGATGGCAAAATTAGTATTTTTTGTCTTGGGCTCGGTATAACCGATGCCATTAACTGTAATCACAGGCTCCAAACCTCCGGTAGATTCCATGATTACCTCGCCCCCGGGACACATACAGAATGTTCTAACTCGGTCATCAAAACTCTTAGAATAGAACTCGAGCTTTGATTCATATAGTGCTGAAGTTAGTTTTTCCATGACTACCAGTGGTACTTCGATTCTGCAACCGACATCGATAGGATTGGAATTAAGGCTGAGCTTGAGCCTTTTGGCTTCGTTAGCTAGCCACTCTGACCCTTCCCTCCCCGGAGCTAAAACTAAGTAGTGGCAGTGCAACCTTTCGCCATTGCTAGTTTCCACAGCTTTGACTCTGCCATCGTCAACTATAATACTCTTAATTGCTGTTCCTAGCCTTATGTCTAACTTAGATGATAAGTGGTTCTGCATAGCCTTTAATGTTTTGCGGCAGTACTCTGTTCCCAGGTGGCGTAATTTAACAGGGATTAATTTGAGTCCAGCCATGGTAGCCTGGCGCTCTAACTCGTCTATATTTTCTCCTGTGCCATAAACCTTATGGGGAGCGCCAAATTTGAGGTAAACGGAGTCAACATAGTCAACAAGCATTTCAGCCTGGTCGATGCCGATTAATTCTTTGAGCCTGCCGCCTATTTCTGTGGACAAAGTTAGTTTGCCATCGCTAAAGGCTCCAGCGCCCCCAAAACCGCTTACTAGATGGCAAGGAGAGCAAAGCACGCAGTGCTCACTTCCTTTTTGAACGGGACAAACACGAGCATCGATTTCCTTTCCTTTATCTAGAAGCAACACGTTGAGGCCAGCGTCACACAATTCTAAGCTAGCAAAGATACCCGCTGGGCCAGCGCCAACTATGGCAACGTCGTAGTTTTTGGTCATTAAAATCTTTTAGCCATCAGCTTTCAGCTCTCAGTTTTCAGCTAATTGCTGAGTGCTGACTGCTCCTCGTGACCAGCTAGCTAAAAGCTTCCCTGACTTGAGGATTTCATCGGCTGCGGAGTAAGGATCGATCTCTCCCTTTTCCACCCTCTCTATATAGCTACTTAGCTGTCCATCTTGCTCAATGGACTTGAGCAATTCTCTGGTTATTTTTTGCTCTATTGTTTTTATAAGTTCATCTCTGCGTTGCTCTTGACGCCGCTGAGAAAGTCGCCCTGTTTCACTGAGAGCCTGACGGTGTAGTTGAATTTGGTGATAAAGCTCTTCAATGCCGACATTATTAACTGCCTGTGTTGCTATCACAGGTATGTTCCACCAGCTTGAATTGCGGTGAAGCAGAAGCATTGCCTGTATATCAACAATAAGGTTATCCGCACCAGGTCGGTCAGCCTTATTGACCACAAATACATCAGCAATCTCATATAACCCTGCTTTCATAGTCTGGATGGCATCTCCAGATTCGGGAGCTAGAGTGACGATTACCGTGTCGGTATTTTTCATAATATCCAGTTCGTTTTGTCCTACCCCCACTGTCTCTACCAAGATAACATCTTTACCCGAGGCATCAAGTACCTTGATCACGGAGCTAGCGGTTTGTGGCAGTCCTCCCATACTGCCACGAGTTGCCATGCTGCGGATAAAAACTCCCTCGTCGAGGTAATGCTGCTGCATTCTTATTCTGTCACCTAATACCGCTCCTCCAGTAAAAGGGCTTGAGGGATCTACGGCAATTATCCCCACCGTTAAGCCTTCTCTCCTTATTACCGATGTTAGCTTGTCGACCAGGGTGCTCTTGCCTGCTCCTGGGGGCCCAGTTATTCCTACATAGTGTGCCCTTCCTACGCGTGAACTGATGAGCTTCATTATTTCGGGCACTTTGCTGCTTTCGTTTTCTACCAGGCTAATTACACGTGATAGAGACAGGCTTTCGCCCCTGAGCATTTGTTCCACTAGCTCCATCTCTTATAAAACCTCCTAATTTAATCAACCAATTTTATAACCTTATTAACTATCCGTCAAATAAATCAGCTAGCAATATTACCTGTGAAACGAGGAGCAGTCAGCAGTTAGCTGAAAGCTGATGGCTACATGTTTAATCTAGGGTTTGGCAAGTTCCACTTAAGAGGGTGGGATAAGGCAGGCGATGACTGGACATTACCCATGCTTGGTGCATAACATCAAGAAAATCTATGCCAAAATTATAGCGAGGGGGGGGGTGAGGTAGATGGCAGCTCGCGGCTTCCTCCCTACTCTCTTGCCGATAGAGCTCTCTTATCTTCTCTTTAGCCCGGAAGAATCCCTTGAGACCGGGATACCTGATAAGAAGTTCAGCTATCTTAGCCCTCTGTTTCTCTTTCAGCTTCTCCCCACCTACCAAAAATATCTTTCTTGGTATTTTGACCTTCTTCTCGTGTAGCACATCTTGTTCTATCCTCCTGGCTTCATCCATTCTCCTATTGGAATCGGCAACCACAGAGCAATAAAAGCTTTCGAAGATGGCGAGCTAGATGAGAACCATGCAGGAGATTTATTGAAAAGTCTTTGCCAAAACACAGAGCGAGTCTTAGCTTAGCCCTTTTGAGTAGAGACGAGTGATTAGGATCCAAAGCTAACCCATTCAGCAGATTTAGAGAGGTTTTAATCCGACACGGTTATGTAGCCTTTTATCTTGTCAAATGTTCCCTGACCAATACCATTGACTTGCAATAAGTCCTCAATTTGTCTGAAGGGTCCATTTTCGTTGCGGTAATCCACGATAGTTTGCGCTCTAATTTCGCCTATGCCGGGCAGGGCTTCAAGAAGCCATGAGTCGGCACGGTTCAAGTCTATCTTTTGTGGAAGGCTGGCTTCACCTTTCTGTGGAATGTGAATCTTGATGTGGCTGAGGTCGGCATCAGGTTCAATTCCAACATCTACAAGAAGTATTTGCACGGCATCGCCTTCTTTTAGGGAGTAAATGCCTGGATTAGCTACGGCGCCGCCGATGTAAACCTCTCCGCTTTGTTGGGAAGACTCAGTTTGTGATAAAACGATTTCTATAGGCTGGCTTTTGCAATGCTTTACCGCTAGCATGATGCCGCCGACCACTATAGCAATAATCAGGAAAACGGTTATGAATAGGTAGAATCTATCGGCACGGTTCATAGCGTAGCTCCTTCCTTAATATAGTCAATTGCAAAGTTCCTTATAATTCACCCTCACATGGTATGGGAAATTCGCCCTCATCCTAATCCTCTGGTTGTAGAGGCGAGACTTCAGCCTCGCCCTGTGGGTCTAAAGACCCACAGCTACGAGAAAAAAACATCAGAATGACAACCTTGTGCTCCAATGGTAAAATTCCCCTATGGCAAAGGATTCCAAAACGATAACCGTTAATCGCAAAGCTTATCATGACTATCATATTCAAGAAAGCCTTGAGGCAGGCATTGCGCTCAAGGGTTCTGAGATTAAGTCCATCAGAAATGGTAGGGTAAACTTACGCGATGCCTATGCCAAGCCAGAAAATGGCGAGCTATGGCTATTTAACACTCATATTGCTTCCTATGATGCTGCTAGCTATAATACCCATGAGCCACTTAGACCTCGAAAGCTTCTCCTCCACAGAAAAGAACTTGATAGCCTTGCCGACAAGGTAATGCAGAAAGGTTTGACCTTAGTTCCCCTTAAGCTGTATATTAAACATGGAGTTGCTAAAATAGAATTAGGAGTTGCTAAAGGAAAAAGGGTTTATGATAAGCGTGAGGCTATGGCTCACCGAGACGCAGAAAGGGAGATGGATCGAGCGCTGAAGTTTAGAAGGAGGTAACAAGTAGTTGCCCAATTTATTGGGCAACTGTGCCTGATGAATCAGGAAACTACAGAAATCAGGTGTGAAAGGGCTCCAAGATGCCCAAAATTGAATGGGAAATCAAAATTAAATAGCCTAAGAGGAAGGAATGGAGTTAGTTATGGAGCGGGTTGCTTCGCTGCTAGCTGATAGGGTGACGGACAGGATTGTTAAGACACTTATGGATGCTGGGTTTGACCAGCAGTTTGCTAATAAATTATTGCTGGCTCTAGAGGGGGAGCTTGAAGAGGAAGAAGAAAGGTTGATGACATTGCTAGCGTGGTGACGCAATGGGGGAGTCTATTCTAATTGAAAAATTAGCCTGAGTAAAAGGGATTTCAGGCAACCATGTTAACAAATCTTGAGATTTGTTGAAAGAGATTGGAATGAGCTTTCACCATCCTTTCTGCAAATTGATTGTCGCTCATTTGCTTGGCGACTGTCCCGAGTTCTTCGAGGGTTACACCGGAACGCAGGCAACTCTCAGCATGGGGCACAGATTTCAACTTTTCATATGGTGTCTTCACCTCCTCATAAGGATAAGTTTTCTTGATCTTGCCTTTGATGTCAACAACAGAAACCGGGAAGAAACATGGGCGATGGAAGTTGATATACGGGCTAAAGAAGTCTCTATTGAACCCATTGAACAGTTTAGCGCAGCTCTGGGGGATATAAGCATATCCCAACTGCTTGCGCACCACTAAGCCATTCTTAGGCTCCACCAGGCCATTATCATTGGTGTGTCTAGACATTGATTTGATATACCCCTTTGCCACCATTCATATCCCCTTGATGAACCGTGTTTATTCGAATGTAACCAGGCATTCCTTTCGCTTCAGGTTTGATTCGTTCACCAATCCTGGATACAGCAGGTTTCGTCTTGGTAAATCGTCTGGCTATATTCCTATAGGTGCTACTTCTTCGTAGATTGTATAGATTGCAATTCACCTGTTTTGGCCAATAGTTCAACTTCTGAGGGGATATACTTCCTGGGGAATCGGTGTCTTCGATATGGCGCCTGTTTTATTCGCCCCCTTCGTTTGTGCGAAGATAGCTAAACCCGACCAGCGCTATCTCTGTCCATTTGTACTTCTCTTCAGCACATAGACCCCCCTGAACTCTAGCACCTCACTCCCTCCCAGAAATTGCTCAACTTGTTCTATCGTCTGTAATTGTTCATCGTTCATGATCAGTTGCATGTCCCAATCATAAACAAGTTGTCTTAATTTCTCAGGCTCATCTTGTATTGGAAGAGACTCCCCGTATACCCAATTTTGGTGGTTGGAGAGAAAGACCTGTATTCCATAAACACCAGTGCAGTAGAGTCTGCTTTTAGCCAAGTCAAGAATCGCGTTTGGAGCGTTGGGCTCAATACATGTTACTAAACCCTGAGTTCCATCTCACTGGTATTCAAGTTAGCTGGAGGTGGTGTTAATGCCATCACATAATCCAAAAGATAGCGTTCACTTTCTTAACTTCGGGGATTTCTTGCTTCAATCTTCGTTCAATAAACATCTTCGTGCCGAAATTAGCCACATTGCACCCACCAGGACAAGAGCCACAACCACCAATTAATTTTACCGTGACCACACCCTCCTTGACATCAACCAGTTCTATCTTACCACGACCCTTATCCCCCCCAGCGCAGAATTTTATTGTGCCTAGCACCTTTTCTACCTTATCTCGCATTCTGATCCCCCCTCAAAGTTGTCCAAAAACTCGACCTCTTCAACGAACTGGCATTCTCTTTCTAATTTTGGCTATCCCCAGATCATCCGGTAATCTCGGTTTTCCTCCTTCCATAGCCATACTTGGGCTGGAAGAATACCCAACTTCTTTAAGCAGGATTATGCGCTGCCTGTAATTCCCTTGTCAAGTCATAGTCTCTTCCAATACAAGATGAGCCTGAGAAGTTAAGGCAGCTCGTTTATGATTGGGACATGCGACTGATTATGAACGATGAACAATTACAAACAATAGAACAAGTTGAGCAATTTCTGGGAGGGAGTGAGGCGCTAGAGTTCAAGGGCTTGTGTGCTGAAGAGAAGTATAAACGGACAGAGATAGTGTGCTGGCTGACCACATAGGTAACACTGGACTATGGATTTTAGCAAGTTCTT
>CAZPDE010000034.1:0-13775 GCA_964585315.1 uncultured Dehalococcoidales bacterium
CCAGCTTGCTCGGGAGGTTACTATTGTCATGGTTGATGAGTTTGGTCCCGAGGAGATGCTTCGTCGCCTTTCTGACCCTTTCTGGTTTCAAGCCTTTGGCTGCGTTCTGGGCTATGACTGGCATTCCAGCGGAGTCACCACTACTGTCTGCGGCGCTTTGAAAGAAGGAATGCGAGGGCTGGAGAAGGATTTGGGGTTGTTCGTTGCTGGCGGCAAGGGCAGGACCTCACGGAAAACCCCATCTGAAATAGAGAGCTTTGGGCATCTCTTAAAGGTAAATCCGTCGCCTCTGGTCTATGCCAGCCGAATGTCAGCCAAGGTGGATAATTCCGCCCTTCAGGATGGCTATCAGCTCTATCATCATACCTTCTTCTTTACTAAAGATGGCTCATGGGCAGTTATTCAGCAGGGCATGAACGAAGTTAACCGCTATGCTCGGAGATACCACTGGCTGGGGGAGAAAGTTACTGATTTTGTTTGTGAGCCCGAGTCGGCTATTTGCTCCCAGGCTAGAGGCGAGGCGCTGAACCTGATAGCTTCGGAGAGCGCAAAGGCAAGAAATATCATTGCCCATATTGCTGCCGAGGAGAAACCAGAAAAGATTGTAGCCCAATTAAATAAGCTGAAAACGCTAACCTTGCCCCGCCGAGCTTATTTAAGCCTCAGCGATATTCACCCTGATAGGCTAAGCAAGATTTTCCTTAGCACTTATGAGCGTAAACCAGAGAACTTTGAGTCACTACTGGGGCTTCAAGGTGTGGGTCCGAAAACGCTGCGTGCCTTGAGCTTTATCTCAGAATTGGTTTACGATACACCTGTCAGCCTGCGTGACCCGGCAAGCTATAGCTTTGCCCATGGTGGCAAGGATGGTCACCCTTACCCCGTGGACAGGAAAACCTACGATAGCAGCATCCAGTTTCTGGCTCAGGCGTTGGACAAAGCCAAGATTGGAGATAGGGAGAAGCTCGAGGCATTCAGAAGATTAAAGGCGTGGCAATAAGATTGACCTATAGCTAGGGACTAAACTATAGTATTCGGGAAAGATAGCTCTACTATGTCATTGCGAGGAGTGTGTGAGCCGAAGCCCCGAGCCAAAGTTGCGAGCCGAAGGCGTGGCAATCAGCGAAGGGGACGAAGCAATCCCAAGGTAGTGCAGGATAGATTGCTTCGCTTCACTCGCAATGACAAAGAGGACAGCAAAATGGCTGAGTTCGATATCGCACCTTATGTTTCCCACATCGAGGCTAACAGGTCGGTTAAAGATGCCTTGATGCAAAAGTTAAAAACACGCCGACCCCCATACCGCATCTCAGTAACCGACCTTTTGAATCTGAAGCAGGCTTATTTTAAGAGAAAGTATCCTGAGATATCTCCTCCCCTGGAAAAACAGCAGCTTATGTGGGCTGGCACTGGATTTCACAAAAACTTTGGCTCAGCCGTGTCCAGCGAAGAATATCTGGAACAGTTTGTGGAAGCCGATAACATAGTGGGCAAAATTGATATCTACGAGAAGATTCCTATAGAGGTAAAAACAACATCAACTCTAAACACAAAAGATTTGCTGCGATACAGACCTGGTTATGTCGAGCAACTTGGCATGTATTGTGCTATGGTCAATGCTAGCGAAGGGAAAATTGTTGTTTACCAACGCCAGAGTTCTGAGGAATCAGCTCAAGCTCCACTCATCGCCTACCATGTTACCTTCCCTGACTTGGAAGCAATTCGAGACGAAATGCGGCGGAGACGAGACCTCTTGATACAAGCGCTCATCTCAAATGACCCCGGCAATCTTCCCGTCTGCGCCTGGTTTAACCGGGGATGTGATTATTCCGCAGTATGTGACTGTAAAACTACTTCGGTGCCAACATCATACAAGATTGCTGAGCTAGCTGGAGAAATCCGAGTTGATGAAATCACCCGCCAACAACTTCTGGACAAACTTATCGAGCCACGACCATCCCCACTATTCCGAATTAACGATACTATCTTTCCTCGCAAGGCATACTTTAAACGACTCAAGCGGGAGGAAATTGCACCTGATGACGAAGAGTTGCAGCAGAAGAAAGGAGATTATCTTCATTCTATGGACGAATTAGGCCTCCTTGATGCACTCCGTGATTCACTCCGATATGGTGCCCCAGGCGAGGTGCAGAATGTGCCAATTCAGCATAAATCGTTAAGTGACTTAGTCCAAGTTCGACAAAACTTACCTACCATCATGCGGGACCCTAAGTTCCGCTCTGTAGTTGATAGAAGCCAGCTACCATGGACATTTCCTCATTACTTCCTCCGCCTGGGATTTGAATGTGCACTAACAGAGCATCCCAAAGGCAGGGTATTACTTTATTACGCTAAAGTTCCCAGAGAGGATGCCAAACTGATGGTTTACGATGTAACCTTTAGAAACTTGAATGCTATTAAAGACGAAGCATTGCGCCGGGTTGAGCTTTTAGAAAAAGCAACATCCCCACTTCAGCTTCCCAGATGTCCCTCATGGATGTGCTCTTATTGTGACTATAGGTTTGAGTGTGGCGAGGCTTAGCATGGAAAAGCTTACCATAAGAAAGCCAATAACCATAGGAAAGGTGAAAACCCACCTGCTCTGGTTTGACTCCATGGGAGCTAAGTCGAGTTCCATGCTGATTGAGACCCCTGATATAAAAATCCTGGTTGACCCTGGCGCCGCCGAGATGCAGCCAAGCTACCCTCTTTCATCTGAGGAGAAGAAGGAGCTTCGGGAAAAGGCCTTAACAGTAATAAAGGAAGCTAGTCAGGAAGCCGATGTCATTTTCATCTCGCATTATCATTACGACCACTACACTTTGCCCTCTGAGGCGCCTGAGATATATGAAGGGAAAAAGCTATGGATAAAAGACCCCAATATCTGGATTAACCACTCCCAATGGAAAAGGGCAAGGTTATTCTTAAAGCAACTTGGCGAGACTTTTGAGGAGCGGACAATAGGGCAGGTCTCACAGCCACCAAAGGAGATAGAGATAAAAGACCCATTGGAGGATTTACCTTTAGCCATGGGAAGGGATTTAGGGGATTATAAAGCGCGAAAGGATGAGCTTCTAGCTAAGGGCAAAGCTTGGTTTGAAAAGCTCGTTGCTTTATGGAGGTGCGAACCATGGGTTTGCCCATTTGCATTAGTGGAAGAGGAAATCCTCTTCGCCGATAACAAGGAATTCAAAGTGGGTTCTACAACCATTAGATTCTCCCCACCGCTTTTCCACGGTGTTGAACTTGACAGGTTGGGTTGGGTAATTAGCATGGTCCTGGAATGTCAGGGAACAAAGATACTTTATAGTTCCGATTTGCAAGGTCCCATCATTGAAGATTACGCCGATTGGATTATAAAAGAAAACCCAGACCTTCTTATTCTGGATGGACCGGCAACCTACCTTCTAGGCTTTATGTTTAGTCAGACCAACTTCAGACGCGTGATCCTTAATTTAAGCTCCATATTGCAAAACATCGACTCTCAAATCATAATTTATGACCATCACCTTCCCAGAGATATTCACTTTAAGGAAAGGATGGCAGAAGTTTATGAAATTGCTGAAAGGGAAGGGAAAACTCTGCTAACCGCTGCTGAGTGGCTTGGGGCAAAATCTGCTGGCAACAATCCTGAAAGTCCGTTTTGATATCTTGACATAGTAAAGAAACTGTAGGATAATTTAATTGAATAAATGAGAAGGAGGTGTAGCGATGATAAAAGTCATAGTAAGGCGGCAAATGAAAGAAGGCATTGAAGTCAAGGCAGAAGAAGCACTTAAGGACCTCAGGGCAGCCGCCCTGCATCAACCTGGATATGTCACAGGCGAAACTTGGGTGGATACCGCTGACCCTCACACTGTTTTAACTATAAGCATGTGGGTTTCTCTAGGACACTTGGAAGCATGGCTAGAAAATGAGCAACGCATAGAGAGTGTTGACTTGATTAGACCTCTTCTACAAACAGAGGAGCAAATTTCTACCTACCACATAGTTGGCGAAGGGGTATAAAGCTGCAGCTAAATTAAAAACCAGCCATGTAGTAGTTGTCATCCTCTAGTGTTCTTCTATTGCAATTCCCAATAATGCAAGATGGTTTGGCTAGACATAGTCATCATAGTTATTGCTGCTTTGTTTGGTGTCCTCGGCCTATGGAAAGGAGCTATCAAGACAGCATTTGGTATTGCCGGGTTAGTGGGAGGCATAGCTTTAGCGGGGCATTATTACCAGCCGCTTGCTAGCATACTTTCTCCCAATGGAGCTAGTTGGGCAGGAATAGCTGCCTATGCCATTATCTTAGTAGCCACTTTAGTTGTAGCCGCCATAGCTGGCTGGTTTGTAGCCAAGCTAGTTCATATCACAATGCTTGGCTGGGTGGATAGGCTCATCGGCTTTATCTTTGGAGCTGGGATAGGAAGTATGTTGTGTGCTGCTGTTCTTGCTATTGTGATTAAATATTTGCCAGGCGCAGAAGGAGCTGTATCTCAGTCCATGGTGGCAAAATTTCTAATGGAGCAATTCCCTTTGTTGCTGGCGCTCCTCCCCGAGGAATTTGACTTCATTCGCGACTTCTTTTCACCATCCGGGCACACCTATTGAAAACAAGACTATGAATATTTTCTCACTCTCACCTTAGTTCCTTCACTTCGTTCAGGACAAGCCTCATCTCCTATCAAGGGAGAGGAAATTCTGTCGCTTACTTCACAAAGAGACCATCCAAAATCCTTTTAAGTTCCTTTTTCGGTTGGAGTCCAATGACTTGCTGGACAGGCTGGCTATCCTTGAATATGAGCATGGTGGGAATGGCGGCGATGCCATATTTAGCGGCTAAAGGGCCGTTATCCTCCACATTAACTTTAGCAAGGTTTACTTTGCCAGCGTATTCTTTAGCTAATTCTTCCAAAATAGGGGCAGCAGCCAAACAAGGAGCGCACCATTGCGCCCAAAAATCCACCAAAACGGGTAATTTCGACTGCAAAACAGCTTTTTGGAAGTTATCCTCACCTACTATTTGTTGTATCATTAACTTACCTCCTATAGCATAATCTGCGATTGAGATTGCTTCACTCCACTCGCAATGACATTTCTAAAGAAAAGAATTCAATAGCATTCCTCGTTGTTTGCTCAGCAATTACAGCTTCATCAATCCCTTTGAGCTGAGCCACTGCTTTGAGACTCCTGAGAACATCAGCGGGTTTGGATTCATATTTTTCCTCCCTGCCATAGGTAACAGGGCAATCTGTTTCCAAAAGCAACTTATCAAGGGGCGTTTCCTTAACTGCCCTTCTATGCTCTTCGTGATATTCAGCGGCTGGTGTGGCAGAAATAAAGTAGCCCGAGCTAATTATATCCCTGAGAACGCTGGAAAAACCAGTAAACCAGTGAAAAACAACCTTATCTATTCCAGCATCATGGACTAGCTGAAATGCATCCTTCCAAGCATATCTGCTATGGATTATTGCTGGCTTAGCATATTTCTTAGCCAAATTGAGAAGACGCCTCAAAACATCTTTCTGTAATTCCTTCGGTGCAACCTTGACTACTCTTTTATCGTAGTCCAAACCTATTTCACCAATAGCAATTGCTGTAGCAATATTCTGCTCGATGAATCGCAAATTCTCCTCGAGTTGGGAGGATTCAAGATTGGCTAGCCGACAGGGATGCAACCCTAAAGCGGGATAGACGAGTGAGCAGTATCTCTGGGAAATTTCTAGTATTTCCATATTCGACTGATAATCCGAACCCACAGCCACTATGGCAACAACGCCACTTTCTTGAGCTTCTTCAAGCATTAAATCGAGGCTCTTTAGTTCATCCAGATGGGCATGAGTATCGATGAGCTTATACACTAAATTTTTCCCTCGCCGTGCATGCCTTTATAGTAATTGAGACCCGTTTCCGTTGGCTTATAACCGTAAAGGGAAAATTCTCCTGGCTCTTTAATAACTAAGTTTGCTGAAATGAGCGCCCTCAGTATTGCCTCGCCAAAATATCCTGCCAACTGAAGATTGTGGTCAGGGACTGCTCTATTGCTTACCTCGTACCCGCGGCAAATGGTGCCTAAAAGCTTCGCCGGCTCTTCCTCCAGGTTTCGCAGGAGAGCTTGCATGGTTTCAGTCTTCCTGACCTCAGCGATAAAATCTTCAAAAACAGCCATTCTACTAATTTCTGATTCTTGTGATAATATAGAGGTCGCCAGGGGGATTTCCTTTTAATCCCATTCCCTTTAACCTTATCCTTGTTCCTTCCGTAACTCTTGCTGGCACTTTGACCACGAGCCTTTTCCTTTCTTTGCCTCTTTTGTAGCTGATATTCTTTTCAGCGCCACCCACAGCTTCCTTTGGAGAAAGGGCAATTTCTTGATATAAATCTCCTCCCCCTCCTTGATAAGGGAGGCTTTCCACGCCTAGCATTTTCTTAAAGGTAAATCTCATTACCCTGCCCGCAAGCCGCAACAAAAGTGGTGGTCTATATTCCTTAGAGGGAGACGGGATGGATTGCCATCCTCCCGTTGGTTGACCAGAGAAAATGAAAGTGAATCCTCTGCCTCTAAAGAACATATTATCCACAAATCTTTCATCAAACCTTAAACCAGCCTCCTGAAACATCCTTGCCAGCTCCTGAAATAGATATGGATTAGCAAATGCATCCCTGAACACTTGCTCCTGGTTATAATATCGCCCGCCATCATACTGCGAGCCATATTTAGCGCCAGCAAACTTAGCTTGCTTCATTCTATCATATTCCCGTCTCCTGCTTCCATCACCCAGCACGGCATAAGCCTCATTTATCTCCTTGAATTTCTTCTCGGCCCATTCCTCGTTCCCCAAATTCCTATCGGGATGATATTCCATAGCAAGCCTTCTAAAGGCATGCTTTATCTCCTCCTGACTAGCCCCCTCAGACACACCAAGAATAGAGTAATAATCTTTCATCCGCTATCCCTGCTTTAAAATGATATTTTAGCGTTTAGAGGTTACTATAGCAACTAAAGCGGGTTCACCATTGTGCGAGCTCAGGAAGTCTTAGCCAAGCTGGAAAGCCAGGCTTCCAAAAAGAGCAAAGTTTCTGGGCGGAAAGCCTAGCATCTTTCGCTTCTCCCTAAAGATTCCTTATTGGCGGGCGAGATTGTCAAACTCGATGTTGATTCCCTGTCTCCTTTGGAGGCTATTGCCAGGCTCTATGAGCTCAAGCAAATGGCAGAGGAAAAATAAAACTATTGCGCCAACGTTGGTTCCTAGCCTTGTCAATAAACAATTAACGCAAATTGCACTGAATCTGCTATAATTTTTGAGTAGAAGCTTACTTTGTTACAAAGTAAGACTAAATAGGAAAGGAGGTGTAACAATGTTTAGTTTACAGTCATCGAGTTTTTTGAATGGAGAGAAAATCCCCGAGAAGTACACTGCTGATGGAGAGGCAATATCACCACCACTTAACTGGAATAATATCCCTGAGGGAACGAAGAGTCTCGCTTTAGCTATGACTGATCCAGACGCATTAGCTATAGCAACTCCAGCAATCTATGTGCATTGGGTGGTTTATGGCATTCCAGTATCGGTGGCAAGCCTCAACGAAGGGGCAGGCTCAGGTGGTGAATTGCCCCCGGAGGCAAAGCAATTACCAAACAGCGCTGCCAGCCTTGGGATGAAAATGTGGCCCGGGTATTCTCCTCCATGGCCTCCAGACAAAGCGCACAGGTATACTTTTACCCTTTATGCACTGAGTGAGGGAAGGTTGCCCGTTAGCAAAAACGCTAATTTTATGGACTTTATGAAGGCAGTACTACCAATTACTATATCTTCAGCAACATTGGTGGGGCTTTATGGCCCGGCTAAGCGGAAAATGCCTGCAGGGATGCAGCTAAAATCGCTGCCACGCCTCATTTGGAAAAGACTGGCTTACAAAGTGTAGCAGCAGGTTCAAATGGCTAAGGGTTACTATCAGATTTTGGGAGTGCCGAGGAGCGCCTCGGAGGAAGACATTAAGAAAGCTTATAGAAAGCTGGCTATGCAATATCACCCGGATAAAAATCCGGGGAAAGAAAAATGGGCTAATGAGAAATTCAAGGAGATAAACGAGGCATACGGAGTCCTTGGCGACTCTGAGAAAAGAAGGCAATATGACCAGTTTGGCACCGTGGGCAACATAGGCGACATCTTCGGCAGCTCTTCCACACGAACTACCTTCGAAGATATGATGAAGGATTTTGGCGGAGCTGGGCTGGGATTTGACTTTCTTGATGGCATATTCGGCGATTCCTTGAAGGGCAGAGGTTTTTCCTTTAAGAGATTTAGCCGAGGATTTGGTGGTCCCCGAGGGATGAGATTCGAAACTTCCCCCGGCGGCGAAATCAATCTCGATGAGATATTTGGTCAAGCTCAGAGACCACAGGAAATTCGCTATAACCTCACCATTACCTCACAAGAAGCTTTGCAAGGAACAAAGAAAATATTAACTAGGAAGAGGAAGAGATTAGAGGTGAAGGTTCCCGCAGGGGTAACAACTGGCAGCGTGGTGAAGTTGAGCAATGCTCGTCGGGTAACCGATGGCATGCCAGGAGACATCCTGATTCAAATTGCGGTTAAATGAAGAGTAGCTTGAAAAGCGCCCAGATAGATAACGATAGCATTTAAGGCTGTCGAAGATGTCCTGAGGTCAGGTTTGTCAGCTCAGTGCCCAAGGTCTGAGAAGTGATTAAAGCAGATGCTTTTGTTTGGACATTTAGGAATTACTTTGGGGGCTGGAGTAGCGTTAGTCACACGCTTTGCTTTATTCTGTTTCTTGCTATTTTAGGGACATTTATATATAAAAGGTGGGGAAAGCGCTGGGGCTTTATCCTTTGCTTTGGTTCTGCCATACACCTTATATTAGACCAGATGTGGCTTACTCCTCACACGCTTTTGTGGCCGATATATGGGTGGAATTTCCCAAAGTGTAGTTCCGTTAATTTCTTTCAAGGGCTACCTGAAATGTTTCATAACCTGGTAACCAATCCCTACGTTTATGTGGGCGAAATCGTAGGATTTGGCATTCTAGCATGGTTTATAGTAAAGTTCATTCAGTCGGAGAAAATCTCCTTGCCAGAAATTGTCATGCCAAGTAAATTCTCAAAGTAAACGAAGGGGTTACATGAAAAAGATTGCTGTCTTAACTAGCGGTGGTGATGCACCGGGGATGAATGCTTGCATCAGGGCCGTCGTCCGTTGTGGTGTAGCGCACAAGCTAGAGGTGATAGGGATTAGACGGGGATATGCTGGTTTGTTGGAGAGGGACTTCGTGAAATTGGGCTCTAGGTCGGTAGCTAATATTATCCATCGAGGAGGGACTTTTCTGGAAACAGCTCGGTGTGAGGAAATGAAGACCGCAGGAGGGATAAAGAAGGCGGTTAAGATTTTGCACCAGGAAGGCATCGAAGGATTAATAACTATAGGTGGAGATGGCACCTTTCGCGGTGCGGTAGCCTTAGCTGAGGCAGGAGACATAAAAGTAATCGGCATCCCCGGCACCATAGATAACGATGTTTATGGCACGGATTATGCTATTGGATTCGACACCGCCATAAATACAGCTTTAGATGCCATAGATAAGATTAGGGATACTGCGGGGTCTTTACAACGCCCCTACTTCATCGAGGTCATGGGGAGGAACAGGGGTTTTATCGCCTTGGATGTCGGGATTGCTGGTGGAGCCGAGGATATCCTGATTCCAGAAACAGAGACGAAAATAGAGAATCTTTGCCTTGACATGAGGCGCAGCTTCAAGAGGGGCAAAAAATCCAGTATTGTGATAGTTGCTGAGGGGGATGAGGCAGGCGGGGTATTCCCCATTGCTCAGCAAGTATGGGAGCGGTTGAGGCTGGATTATCGTGTTTGTGTCCTGGGGCATATACAAAGAGGCGGCTCACCTACAGCTAGAGATAGAGTTCTGGCAAGTAAGCTAGGGGCAGCGGCTGTGGACGCTTTAGCTAGCGGCAAGTCAGGCTACATGGCAGGAGAACTGAAGGGGGAAATAGCTCTTACTCCTCTAAGGGACACCTGGGAGAAGAGGAAGGAATTAGACCAAAATTTGTTACACTTAATGAAAATATTGGCAGCATGAAAAAACTATCTATAGGCAAAATAAGAGGCTTGCAACAGCTAGCTAATGACAAGGGCATCATGACGATGTGCGCCCTTGACCATAGAGGCTCGCTTGAGAAAATGCTTGGTGGGAGAGGCTTTCAGCCTCGATATCAAGACATGGTAGATTTTAAGCTAGACTTGTGCCGAATTTTAGCTCCTCATGCCAGCGCCATCCTTCTTGACCCTATCTATGGAGCCGGCCAGGTGATTGCTGCTGGCGTTCTCCCTAAGAGCACTGGCTTGCTCGTAAGCCTGGAAAAAAGTGGCTATTCGGGGGAAGAAAATGCGAGGGTCACTGAATTGCTGCCTGATTGGAATGTTAAAAAGATAAAAAAGATGGGGGGAACGGCTGTCAAGCTCTTACTCTATTATCGCCCCGATAGCAATGTCGCCGAAAGGCAATTGGATACTGTGAAAAAGCTGGCTGATGATTGTCTCACAGAAGATATACCATTTGTGGTTGAGCCTATGAGCTACAAAGTGGGAGAAGCAGAAAGCAATCCTCAAAACTTCGCCAAAGTGAAGCCACGGCTGGTCGTGGAAACGGCACGGCAAATCACAGCCCTCCCCATCGATGTGCTCAAAGCAGAATTTCCCGCCGACCTTGAATATGAAAGTGATGAGAGCCGATTATTGGATTTTTGCCATCAGCTTAACGAGGCAAGTCAAGTTCCCTGGGTTATCCTTAGCGCCGGAGTCGGCTTTGAGCTATTCTATAAACAGGTTGAGCTCGCCTGCCAGGCAGGGGCTTCAGGCTTTTTAGCCGGGCGTGCCTTGTGGCAGGAGGCGACTCAGATTGACTCTCGGCAAGAAAGATTGAAATTCTCGGAGACCACTGTGGGCGAGAGGCTTGAAAGCCTAACCGAGTTAGCCAATAAATATGCTACTCCCTGGTACACCAAGCTTGAAGCTAGCGAAGTGAGTGAAAGTTGGTATCGGGATTACTGAGTTAAAAGCCCGCCTTTAAGGTTACACATTGTAGCGGTTTGTTCAGCGGACACTAGATTAATTCCTTGGCCGTTGACGGTGTGCTACACTTATTCATTAAGGATTCAGCAAATTGGAGGCATATCCTGAAAATAACTAGGTTTTATTTGCCAACAAAAATTATCTTTGGCTCTGGTAGTCTTGCTCAACTGGGCTCGGAGGCAGGGAAGATAGGGCAGAGAGCACTTCTGGTTACCGGCTCCAGCAGCATGCGCAAGGCGGGTGTGCTTGATAGGATAACTAAGGACCTGAAGACTAACGGTGTTAATGTTTCAGTTTTCGATAAAGTTGAGCCTAATCCACGTGCTTCCACGGTAGATGAGGGCAGCGAAATAGCACGCCGGGAGAAGGCAGACCTGATTATAGGTTTGGGGGGCGGCAGCGTCATGGACACAGCTAAAGGAATCGCTTTAGCCAGCAGCGGCGCCGAATCGATCTGGCGCTATGTCGAGGCTAAAGCCGAAGCGAAAGAACCTGTGCCATCGCTGATTCTAGTCCCAACTGTAGCCGCCAGTGGCTCTGAGGCTAACAACGGAGCTGTGATTACCAATTGGGATACCCATGAGAAGATGGTATTAAGCAGCCCTTACTTCTTTGCCAAGGTTTCTATTGTCGACCCCGACCTGACACTCACCCTGCCTGAAAAGCCGACAGCGCAAGGGGGAGTGGATATCTTCTGTCATCTCGCAGAATGTTATCTCACCGCTGCGGAACCCTCTCCGTTAACTGACGGCATAATGGAGACGACAATGAGAATGGTGGTGGAGTCCTTGCCTCAAGTGTTAGCCAGCCCGAATGATATCAAGGCGCGGACCAGTCTTTCCTGGGCAAGTACTATCGCCTGCTCCCAATTTGCAACACTGGGAGGAGGAGATGGCACCATGACCCTTCACGGAATTGAACACCCTCTAAGCGGGTACTACGACATTGCTCACGGCGATGGTCTGGCCGCTCTTCTCCCAGCATGGATGAGGTATACATTTCCGGTAAGAAGTGAAAGGTTCTACCATCTCGGCGAGAAAGTCTTCGATGAAGTGGATGGAATTCTAGCTACCGAAAAGTGGCTAGAAAGGGTGGGAATGAAGCTGCGTCTGGGTTCGCTCGGCATCGAATTAGAACGCCTTGAGGAGCTGGCAACTTGTGCAGTGAGAACTGCCTTCTGGCTCAAGTATCACCCACTGCTGCTGGATGCAGCAACCATTAAACAGCTCTACAAAAATTCCTACTAACGAGCCAGCAGGACTGAAATCTGCTTTGTCAAGCAGGAGCTTCAGGCTTTTTAGCCGGGCGAGCCTTGTGGCAAGAAGCAACTCAGATTGACTCTCGGCAAGAAAGATTGAAATTCTTGGAGACTATCGTGGTCAAGAGGCTTGAAAGCCTAACCGAATTAGCCAATAAATATGGTACTCCGTGGTACACTAAGCTTGAAGCTAGCAAGGTAGATGAGCATTGGCATCGCGCTTACTGAGTTAGAAGCACGCCTTTAAAGTTACACATTGTAGCGTTTTGGTTAACTATGAGTGATGGGGGTTCCTAGCGGGTACGGAGTTCCTTGCTTTTATGGGTCATGAGACACCACTCTCGATTTCATGGTCATTATCGTAGGTGTTATAATTCCACCTGCGATAGCGGATTAGGCAAAATTATTGCCTAAAAATAGAAGAAGGGGTAAGTATATGAAAATATTAGACAACAATGAAAGTTCCCTTGGAAAATTAATCGCTTCAGAGCTGGATAATCTCTTAAAACAAGTAGAAGCGGATATAAAACAAAGGAACTCCATAAAGAAATATTTGTCACAGATGCTGAAGGCATTCGAAAAATCAGATACCGAAACCTTAAACAGGCTATTATTGAAACGGGTGAAGGATCAACTCCTAACTTCTTATCCGATAGCGAATGAGACTTTAGGAAAACTTTTAATTGATGTTAAAAGACACTCTGAACAAGTTTTTTCGTCTCTCTTTAATCGTTTTCAGGAATATTGCAAAAGTGAGGAAATTTCTCTCCGAGGCAAAATGCCAAAGCTATTTATCGATCATCTACTTGAAGTTAATATGGATGAAAAGAAACAGACGGCGAAAATCGGGATTGTTTTCTTAAAAACCTTAGACTGGGAAAGGATTCGTGTAACCTTAGGCCGGGAACGACATCGAATTTGGGACAGAGAGTTTAATCCGCTCAGTTTTCGAGATAATCTATTAAATGTCCATTCAGAATTGCTCAAAATTAAGCCGAACCCCGTGGGATGGACGCGGCTGGAGGATATTTATCAATCACTAAAAAGGCAAATCCAGCAAGAAAACCCGGATTGGAAAAAGGGTGGCCGTCTTGTAGCATATTATAAAGATGAATTTAACGCGGACCTTTCAAAACTCTGGAAGGCTCAGATTAATCAAAAGATTGAGCCTCCACACATTGAGCTCAGTGGAATTCGTGACCCACGATTGTCATATAAGGTTGTGTTGCCAGACGGGAAAATTGAATCATACGGGCACATGCGGCCCAAGAAGGAGGAAATCTGATGGCTGATAAATCACCCTTATCAAAAGCCCAAGCATTTCGCATAATCAGTGCCTTGCGTAAGGGTACACCCCCTGAAGAAGGAATTGATCTTTATTCTGTAGGCCGTGAAGAACTGCTCTCCTATTTTGAAGACAAGCTAAT
>CAZPDE010000035.1:0-11771 GCA_964585315.1 uncultured Dehalococcoidales bacterium
GTAAAATCAAAAATCAAAGGTCAAAAATCAAAGTGACAATTCAAAACTCAAAAAACCTTTTTTACCTTTGCTCTGTATTTTTGCATTTTGCATTTTAATCTTTTATTTACTGTTGCCTTTTGATTTTCTTAAATATTCCCCAAGCGGTTGAACATTAAAAACTTGGCTAGTGCTTGCCAGCGCTTCTATAGCTACTCGGGCAGTATCCAGCGAGGTGAAGCAGGGTATTCTTCTTTCCGCAGCGGCACGTCGAATATCGAATCCATCCTTTAAGGGAGTCCGTCCTCCCGTAACAGTATTAACCACTCCGCCTACAGAATTATTCTGAATAACATCAATAACATTAGGACGCCCCTCGCTTAGCTTCTTGGTTACCATTCTCACCGGGAGTCCCACAGATTCAATCATGGCTGCAGTCCCTTCTGTAGCATAGAGTCCGTAGCCAAGTTGATGTAACTTCTTGATTATGGGAAGTGATTCGCTTTTATCTCTATCGGCGATGCTGAGCAATAGGCTGCCTGTTGGTGGCAACATTAACCCCGCAGCTATAAGTGCCTTAATCAGGGCAGCCTCAAATGAGTAATCAACTCCCATAACCTCACCTGTGGATTTCATCTCAGGACCAAGATAGCTATCCACCCCAGTTAGCTTGGACATGGAGAAGACAGGTGCCTTTATGCCCACCAACTTTTGCCTCTTCCATAATCCTCCCTTGTAACCCTGTTCTTTGAGGCTAATGCCAGCCATCGCTTTGATGGCAATTCGCACCAAAGGCACACCAGTTACTTTGGAGATGAAGGGCACAGTCCGACTAGCTCGGGGATTTACCTCAAGAACATATATGGAAGAGGAGCCAAATTCTCTTACAATCACCATTTGTATGTTTATCAAGCCTTTAACTTGAAGAGCCAAAGCAATGCTGGTGGCATAATCTACTATGGTATTTACTTCACTTTCAGTTAAATTCACACCAGGGTAAACAGCGATAGAATCGCCGCTATGCACGCCAGCCCGCTCAATATGCTCCATTACGCCGGGGATAAGCACCCTCTCTCCATCGCCAACGACATCTATCTCAACTTCCTTGCCCTGCAGATATTTATCAATGAGCACAGGGTGGCGCCTATCTAGTTCTAGCGCTAAGGTCAGGTAGCGAATTAGCTCAGTTTCATCATGCACAATTTCCATAGCCCTGCCACCTAGAACATAGCTAGGACGTACTAGCAAGGGATAATCCAGAGAGCTGGCTACGGTTAGCGCCTCCTCGATGGATGATACGCCAGCGCCTGGCGGTTGGGGAATGCCTAATCTGTCGAGGAAATCTTCAAAACGATGACGGTCTTCAGCTATATCTATGGCTTCAGCGCCAGAGCCAAGTATCGGCAAGCCAGAGCGAGCCAATGGCTCGACCAGATTGATGGCTGTTTGCCCCCCAAATTGCACAATGGAGGCTGGAGATTGATTTTTTGGGAACCCATCGGCTTCGCTCTCAAGACCCTCATTCTCCAGTATGTCTCGGATGCTCTCCTCATCCAGAGCTTCAAAATAAAGACGGTCGCTGGTATCGAAATCGGTGGAAACCGTTTCTGGATTAGAATTGACCAAAATGCTTTTTATTCCCGCTTCCTGCAGTGCCCAGGCAGCGTGGACACAGCAATAGTCAAACTCAATCCCCTGCCCAATGCGTATGGGACCACTGCCAATAACTACGGCTTTCTTGCCTTCTAGTGGTTCAGCCTCGTTCTCCTTCTCATAAGTGCTATAGAAATAGGAAGTTTCGGCATCAAACTCAGCAGCGCAGGTATCCACCATCTTATACACTGGGCGGATGTGCCATTCGTGGCGAGTTTGTCTTACTTGCTCCGTCAACCTATCAGCTAAAGTGCCAACCTGCTCATCGGAGAAGCCAAGCCGTTTTGCCTCCCGTAAAAGCTCTGGTTTTAGCGGCTCGGAGAGAAGTCGCTCCTCCATATTAACGATGTTCTGAAACTTGTAAATAAACCAGGGGTCTATCCCTGTGAGCTGAGAAAGCTCCTCGGGCGTGGCTTCTCTTCTCAGTGCCGCCATAATTGCCCATACCCTTAAATCATTGGGGTAAAGGGGATAAGAATCAAGCCCTTCCCTCTTGCTCCAAGTAGGGTCTTCCCAAAGAAGGGTGCGATTGTTGAACTCTAAAGACCTCACTGCCTTTTGCAACGCTGCTTCAAAACTCCTATCAATAGCCATCACTTCACCAGTAGCTTTCATCTGACTGCCAACCTCTCTATCACCTAAAGCAAATTTATCAAAAGGCCATCTCGGAATTTTAACCACGCAGTAATCCAGGGCGGGCTCAAAAGATGCCAGCGTTTTCCCGGTAATTTTATTAGGTATCTCATCAAGTCTTCTACCTATAGCTATTTTGGCAGCCACTCGGGCGATGGGATAACCGGTGGCTTTACTAGCCAAAGCTGAGCTGCGACTGACACGTGGGTTAACCTCAATTACATAATATTGGCTTTTTGTGACTTCCCTCTGGTCTAGAGCCCATTTCTCTGCAACTATTGGGCTGGGGGTAAGTGCAAACTGTATGTTACAGCCACCCTCAATGCCCAAAGCCCTGATAATTCGCATGCTGGCTGACCTCAGCATCTGATATTCCTTATCGCTAAGGGTCTGGCTGGGAGCTACCACGATGCTATCGCCAGTATGCACCCCCATGGGGTCGATGTTTTCCATATTGCAGATGGTGATACAGTTATCAGCAGCATCCCGCATAACTTCGTATTCAATTTCCTTCCAGCCCAGAAGACACTGCTCCACTAGAACTTCACGGCTCATGCTGCAATCTAAGCCGTTGGTGACCACAGCCTCAAGCTGTTTCATGGTATAGGCGATGCCACCGCCGGTGCCACCCAAGGTATAAGAAGGGCGGACAATGAGAGGTAAGCCGATGGACTTCGTCAGTTCTTTGGCTTCCGCCACCGATTTTACTGTGGCGCTCTGGGGCACAGGCTCACCAATATCAATAAGAAGCTTCTTGAATAAAGACCTTTCCTCGGCTTTCTTGATGGTTTCTATAGGCGTCCCCAGCAACTTGACATTATATTTATCCAATATACCAGCATCGGCTAATTCCACCGCCAGGTTGAGTCCTGTCTGTCCCCCAAGAGTGGGCAATAAGCCATCAGGTCGCTCCCTTTCAATTACACGAGCTAAAACTTCCACTGTAAGCGGCTCAATATAGACAATATCGGCAATGCCCTCATCGGTCATTATGGTTGCCGGGTTTGAGTTCACCAGGACAGTGGTAACGCACTCCTCCCGCAATGCTCGACACGCCTGAGTTCCCGAATAATCAAACTCCGCCGCCTGCCCGATGATTATCGGACCCGAGCCAATGACTAAGACTTTAGAGATTTTGGACATATCTCCCTTCACTTTATTAGCAATCTTCTAAATTAAAAGTCAAAGATAAAAAATCAAAATGACAAATCAAAGTGCAAAAATTTTTCATTTTTAATCTTTGCTCTGCATTTTTGCCTTTTGCATTTTAATCTTCTCCTTAGCTTTCATATTCCAGCGCCTGCTTGATATCTTCGCTTTCCAGCTCTGGATAATCCTTAATAATATCCTCTGGAGTCTTACCTGCTGAAATGAGCTTAATAATTAATGGAAATGAAACAGGAATTCGCAATCCTCGTATGCAAGGCTCCACTTGAAACACTTGAGGGTCAATGGTTATACAGCCTAACTTATTCATAACAACATCTCCTTAGCTTCGGGATGCTGAGCCCGATAACGAGCCTTTACTTCTTCCCAATCCGCAAGCGGCTCACACTGGGATTCAATTTTCCCTTCCAAAATAGCAATGGCATCTTCCAAATCCTCAATTTCTTCTAGAAGCGCTTTATACTTTTCCACGCTGAGAACTATAGCCATAGGTTGAGAGCGATTTATTACCTCGAATACCTTGCCCTCTTTGGCTTCTTTGACTATCTCGCTAAGATGAGCCTTTGCCTTAGCTATGCTTATCACTTCAGGAATCATCTCTGCCTCCTACTTGGTCATTTAGTTGGTCACATTATAACTTATTTGTCCCATTATTATGGCCTGAGCTAACTTTTTTCCATGCTCTTTGCCTTTTTTGGCTTTCCCAAATTACCACTCCTTCCTTAAGCACCTGGTCAGTAAATTCCTTAGATGCCTGGGAGAGGTCAACTACATCCACCTTATAGGGTATATTTGAATTCTCTAGCCTCTCCCGAAACAAAGTGATTTTGCCTTTATTCATTTCCTTATTGGGAAGTATCCCTACATCCATATCTGAAGTTTCGAGGTAATCCTCTCTTGCCCTTGAGCCAAACAAAATGACCGTAACATCTTCGCCCTCAAACACATCATTTATTATGTTCTTAAGCAACTCTAAAGAGCTTTCATATACAGTGGTCTTTGGATTTCATAGTTTTATATCCTCAAGCTCAAACTCCGCCTGCCCGATGATTATCGGCCCCGAGCCAATGACTAGGACTTTGTTGATTTTGGACATGTTACTACCTAATCCCTCCACTTCATACACCCCTCCTCAACCTTGACCAATTGGCGCGCACCCTTCCCTTCAAACACAGAATAATCGAGCGGATTTGTTGCCCAGGGGTTATGATAAATCTCCAATTTGCCTGCTATTCCGCCATTCGCTAAGTTTTCCTGATAAAGTCCAGTAGCGCTCAGCTTTCTATTTCGCCGACATCGATAAAACCCATCAAGTTTGCGGGAAACCTCCGGCTCAGTATCTGACGCTAACTCATCGTTAATAAGCTGATAACGTACCACAAGAGCTCCAAAAAGAGCGTCCGTTACACTATCCTCATCAATCGGGAATTCTGGTGAAGAGCATAATAAAACCAAGCAAGGCTGCTTTTCTCTAGGCAATTGCCCTTCAGCTTTTTTGAGTGAATGACGTATATAGTCATCGTCTTTTGACCATCTAGCTTCGCCGCCAACAATTCCGATATGACAACTTCTTAACCTCAACTTTGGGGAATTTGGTAAAATCCTAATCTTCAGGCGCATACCTGTTCTCACATCTCTATAATCTGGAAGTTCGTGGGGATTTTCCATATTCGCTATGTTCACCTTGCTCAACTCTTCTCTGAGGAACTTTTTGAATCCCCGTCCTCTAAAACAGCCAGAGTTACCTGCTTCTTTTATGGTGACATCTAAGACACAAGGAATGCGCACTTGTTCTGCATATTGGCGCAGCTTATCCTTAATGTGGTCCTCCATTCTTTCCAACTTTCTAGGGACAATAGTTTTGACCTCAACAAAAATTGGTTTATTTAAGCCACCTGGGACTAACTCAAACTCCCCTACCCGTCTTTCCTGTCCTGGAGGATGCCAATGCAAGCAGTTAATCCCAAATATCCCTTCTAGAAATTTAGCACACTTCAGTTCGTTGACAGTCGCGCTGAAGCTTTCCCAATCTCCTTTATTCAACCTTGCTTTGAAATCGGCATCCACCAATTTGTATCTGCAGGCTAATTCCAAGCAGTCACTTATATGTTGGCGCCATATTTTCGCCCTTGAATGTCGTCCACATAGGAGCTTATGTAAACGCTCCTCCTTTGGCAATGAAGCTACAAAATCTGGAGGGAAGAAATGCTCCAGAGCCTGTAACGATTGCTTCATACTCATCTTCTCAAATAGGCAAATCTACATTACACGGTCACCGTCTCCAACTCTGCAGGAGTTATCTCCTCAGGAACCCGCTCACCCACCTTCTGTAAGCCTTCAATGAAACCTTCTATTGCCTCTTTAGCTCTTCCCAGAGCTTCTTCTTTGGTTCGCCCATAGGTAATACACCCAGCCAAAGCTGGCACCCTGACCGTATAGCCCTCCTCAGGGTAATTTGGCTCTAAGATTATAGTATATTTAGCCATCTTCCCTCTCTTCCTTGAGCGCCCGGCACGCCTGAGTTCCCGAATAATCGCACTCCGCCGCCTGCCCGATAATTATCAGCACTGAGCTAATTGCTAAAACCTTAGATATCTTGGGCATTAGTCTCTGCCTCTGCTTTTGAAGCTCTTATTAAATCCCATCCTGTAAGTTCTTTAGCAATTTTGATGAATGCTTTATCCATACTCCTTGGAGTAAATCGCTCATAAACCTTTTCACTAATGTTAGATGGAAAGGATGCTGTTTCTTCTAGCAAGTAGATGACCCTACGAGGGAGCCTTTCTTGGACTCTGCCAATTTCAATGCAGACATTGGGACGAGGGTAAAGTTTGCCGTCTTTCAGATTTTTGTCATCAGCCGTGCCTAAGATAATTGCACAGTCAGAGTTATTCAGACACCATTCAACTTGCTCATCTACAGACCGCCCTTCGCTGGGTTCCTCTT
Source organism: uncultured Dehalococcoidales bacterium (assembly GCA_964585315.1). GTDB lineage: Bacteria > Chloroflexota > Dehalococcoidia > GIF9 > AB-539-J10 > JAUWQI01. The sequence continues at coordinate 6,379 of CAZPDE010000035.1, forward strand.
CAGCTACTAAAGGAGTTATGCCTAAAACAGCCATAAAGTTCTGCAATTTACTGAGCGCCTTGCTTTTGCCGCCGTGTGCAATAAATGCTTTAGGTGGAGTGGTTGTTTCCTCTATTGCAGGAAAACCAAACGATTCTACTTCTGAAAGGATTGCACTCAAGGTTGCCTTTGCATGACCTATTTGCTTCATCCTGTACTCGGTTTCCCCTATTCCTTCACCTCCATAATGGTGTATTACGCGGACTTCTTGATGAAGTGAATCTTTGAAATTCTTAAGTTGTCTTGAGTCACCGCCAAAATAGTTTGCTAGTGTCCCCTCTATTTCTTGAGTCCATTGCTCAAATTCATATTCATCGCTTCCTAATGTAGGATTATCTGCTTCCTTCAATTTTTGCCCTAGTAGCGTAATTGCTTTTTTAGTTTCGTTTTGCTTAGTCATTTTTGCTTGTTCTCCTTCACCATCTCCAGAAATCTCTCAAACAAATACATATTGTCTTGGGGGCCGGGGGAGGCTTCGGAGTGGTATTGGATAGATAAAATGGGCAAATCTCGGTGGCGGAGACCTTCTACTGTGCCGTCGTTTAGGTTTATGTGGCTGACCTCAAGCCCTTCTTTCACGGTATCGGCATCTATGGCGTAACCGTGATTCTGGGCAGTAATGTAGACCCTGCCAGTGGCTAAGTCACGCACGGGATGGTTGCCGCCACGATGTCCAAACTTTAATTTGAAAGTCTTGGCTCCCAGGGCTCGTCCTATAAGCTGATGTCCCAGACAGATGCCCATTATCGGCTTTTTGCCTATAATTTTTCTCACCGTCTCCATTATATCGTTGAGAAGAGCAGGGTCGCCAGGGCCAGGGGAAAGGAGGATACCATCGGGATTTAAGGCTAAAATGTCTTCGGCTGAAATGGTGCAAGGGACAGCGCTTACCTGGCAGCCAAGTTGGCTTAAGATGCGCAGTATGTTGTATTTCAAGCCGTAGTCAATAACTATGATGTGAGATTGCTTCGCGGAGTCTGTCTTGGGCGAGATTCTTCGGTCGCGGAGCCTGTCCTGAGCAGTGAGATTCTTCGCTTCGCTCAGAATGACAGGGGGAGCGAAGGGCTCCCTCAGAATAACACGAAGAGAAGAATCCGCAGTGAGGGGCGTATTGGATTGCCCCTCATATGACTTTTCCGTGCTAACTTGATGAACAAAATCAGTGAAGTCATATTTGGGCAAGTTTTTTAGCTCTTGTAATGCCTCCTCAGCAGTCATTTCTGATGTAATAATTCCCATCATTACTCCTATTGAGCGTATGTGGCGAGTTAAAGCACGAGTATCTATGCCGCTGATGCCGGGGATGCCATTAGCCACAAGAAATTCATGTAAAGTATGGGTGCTTTGCCAGTGGCTGGGCTGAGAGCAATATTCTCGCACGGCAAAGCCCCTTACCTGAATCTGCCTGGATTCAAAATCACTTTGGCTGATGCCATAGTTGCCTATCAAAGGGTAAGTAGGCACCAAAATCTGGCCGGCATAGGAAGGGTCGGTAAGCATCTCCTGATAGCCAGTCATGCTGGTGTTGAAGACCACTTCGCCATAGGTGCTAGTCTCAGCACCGAAGGGATTGCCTTCATAGACTGAGCCATCTTCAAGAACCAAAATCGCTTTCTTAGTCATGGTGAGATTCTTCGCAAAGTTCGCTCTGAGCGAGATTCTTCGGTCGCTTTGCTCCCTCAGAATGACAAAAAATAGGCGGGCAATAACATTTTAGAGAATCATCCATATACGCTATCTTGCCATTTACTATGGTTGCCATGACTTTGCCTTTAAATTTATAGTTGTCAAAGGGAGTGTTTTTTCCCTTGGAGACAAATTTGCTGCTATCCACTATCCATTCGTGGTCAGTGTCAAATATGGTGATATTGGCTGGAGCGCCTACCTTCAAGATGCCTAATTCACCACCTCTACCAATTATTCTTGCTGGCTCACAGGTTAGCTTAGAAATCAGCGTAGCCAGGCTTATTTCTCCTTTATGCACCAAGCCCATGAGGCAGCCAAAAGCGGTCTCGAATCCGCTAATGCCAAAAGCAGCTAGCTCAAGTCCGCATGTTTTATCCGCCAGAGTATGTGGGGCATGGTCAGTAGCAATGGCATCAATCACCCCGTCTTTAAGTCCTTTGATTAGGCAGTCTATATCTTCTTTAGTTCGCAGAGGCGGATTTACTTTGGCATTGGTATCATAGGCTAAGGGATTGAGATTGCTTCGTCGCTTACGCTCCTCGCAATGACATAAAGAAAGGGAAGCTCGTAATGACAAATCGGACTCACTACCCATAATTCTTTCCTCGGTTAATGTCAGATGGTGAGGGGTAACCTCAGCAGTAACCGGAATCCCTTCTCCCTTGGCGTGGCGAATAAGCTCCACCGAGCCGCAAGTGCTCACATGAGCAATATGAAGCCTGGCGCCGGTTAGTTTTGCCAAAGCCAGGTCACGGGTTACCATGCTCTCCTCGGCTACTGCTGGAATTCCCTTTAATCCTAGCCTGGCAGATACCCAGCCTTCATTTACGACTCCGTCATTGCTCAGCGCCCTATCCTCACAATGGTCAATGACTGGCAAGCCAAGCTTGCGGCTATATTCCAGAGCACGACGCATAAGCTGCGAACTTGCCACTGGGTCGCCGTCATCGCTGAAAGCAACCACTCCAGCTTCGGCTAGCTCAGCCAGGTCACAAATTTCCTCGCCTTCCCTGCCTTTAGTAACGCAGCCTATGGGAAGAACATGTACAAAACCTTCTTTACTAGCCTTATGTTTCACCCAATCCACAGCCGCCCGATTATCTAATGGTGGATTTGTGTTTGCCATACAGCAGATGGTGGTGAAACCGCCTACAGCGGCAGCTTTCGTTCCTGTAGCAATAGTTTCCTTATCATCAAAGCCTGGCTCACGAAGGTGACAATGAAGGTCTATGAAACCAGGGCAAACAATTAGATCTGTAGCATCGAGAATCTTCACGGAGCCTTCGCTGCTCTCAGGGCTTTGGCTCAGAACGACACTGCCCCTTATCTGCATAATTCTGCCTTCATCAATAAGCAAGTCACCGATTCTATCTACACCCTGGCTGGGGTCGATTATGCGGCCACCGCGAATAAGCAAAGCACCAGATTCGTTATTCATCATCTAACATAGCTGCTGGGCTTGAATCCCCGAGCCTGGGCTTCGTCTTCAGAATCAAAGATAACTAGGTTCTCTGGTTTAATCTTTTGGACTAGCCAGCTTTCAGCGCTATGGTACCTCTTGCTCTCCAGCTTCCCTTCATGCCAATGTGAACTAGCGATATATTGAGGGTGAAGTTCATGTTCGCAATAAATACACCTCAGTATCAAAGGCTCGAGGTTTACTATTTTGAATTCAGGCTTTATATATCTTATCTCCGTTTCCTGGTTTGACACGCAACTTGGATTAGAGCACTTGACTCCAGAGTCTTGCTTATAAACGGGATAATTTAGCTTCTTATAGCTGACAGATGATAGCTGATAGCTCTCAGCGGAAATTGTAGTTTCCTTAGCTCCTAATAAGAGAGCCATGAGTGCCATTCTGATAGGCACCCCACGAGCAGCTTGCTTGAAGTACATACTCCTAGGGTCAGCATCTAGCTCACATGCCAGCTCATCAATGCGAGGTAGCGGATGCATGATGAGTGTGCGCTTGAATTCCTTTTCTTTAAGGAGCTTTTTATCTACCACTGGATAGTCCTTCTTCAACTCCTGCCCTTCAACTGCAGGTGCATATCTTTCCTGCTGAAACCTGGTAACATAGAGAGCATCAACGCCGGCCTTCAACTCGGTTTGAATACTGATGTCAGGCATCATTGCAAGTTGATGCGGGCTACTCGGAGTTATGTATACGGCATCGAGGGGGAAGAGCCTTCCTTTAACCACCTGGTTCAGAGCCTCATACCTCTCCAGCTTGCCTCCATATTCCGTAGTTAGTTTCCTTAAAACATACTCCGGCACCTCAAACCCCGGGCTGGGACGGAAAAGAATAGTGGCACCAAACCTGGCCAGGGCGTAGGTTAAAGAACGTATTGTTCGCCCATGTTTCAAGTCTCCCCATAAAGCAATCTTCAAACCCTTAATGGTTTGCCTTTCCTTTTTAATGGTGTAAAGGTCGCACAATGTCTGAGTGGGATGCTCATGGCTTCCATCACCGGCATTTATTACGGGGACACCGGCATAATCAGCAACGACCTTAGCTGCTCCCTCCCACGGGTGCCTGATGACAATGATATCAGCGTAACTTCCAACCACTCTCGCCATATCAGCAATGCTCTCACCTTTGGCTAAAGAGCTTGCGCCTATATCGGCAGCGCTTATGACATGCCCGCCGAGTCTGAGCATTGAAGCCTCAAAAGACAGCCGTGTCCTGGTGCTTGGCTCAAAAAACAGGCTCGCCATAATCTTTCCCTGGCATAGCTTAGCCTGGCTGGCGATTGAATCCGATATTTCGTCCGCCAGAGAAAACAATGCCTCAATCTCCCCATTGGATAAATCGTCTATAGTCACCAGATTTCTATTTGCTAAACTCATCTTAAAAATCAAACATTAAAAATGAAATTTCAAATTTACTTTTACATTTTGCTCTTTACATTCTGATTTTCTTTTATTGTCACCCTGTCTATGCCATCAGTTTCCTCCAACTGAACCTTTATCTCCTCATCTCTGGAGCTTGGTATGTTCTTGCCCACATAATCGGCGCGAATGGGAAGTTCCCGATGACCACGGTCGATAAGCACAGCCAATTGGATAAACTTGGGACGTCCTAAATCTATAAGGGCATCCATGGCGGCTCGAATGCTTCTCCCAGTGTAGAGAACATCGTCAACCAGGATTACTTTTTTACCAGTGATAGTAGTGGGAATATCGGTGTGTTGAGCTGCTGACTTTAATTGCGGAGGCGAAATATCATCACGATAAAGTCCTATGTCCAAAGCGCCCACGGAAATTGGAACTCCTTCAAAGCCTTCGATTATTCCAGCTATGCGCTGGGCTAAAGGCACTCCACGAGTTCGCAGCCCCACAAGCACAACACCTTCAGCGCCCTTATTCCTCTCCACAATCTCATGGGCAATACGAGCTAAGGCTCGCCCTACATCCTCGGAGGTCAAGAGGACTTTGTTAGGCATCAAAAAAGCCTCCTGCCTTCAAACTGGCAAGAGGCTTTTACTAGGAAGCGTCCTAAAGAGTTGCTTTGTTTTAGCATATCTCCCCTTACCAGCCTCGCTGGACTGATTTAAAGGTTTACCAAATTTTACTATATTTACAGAAATAATGCAACGAGGCGAATCAAATCTGTTGAAACTCTTTGATAATGTCCTCTTAAAGACTCGATAGAAATGTCCTCTTTC
>CAZPDE010000036.1:0-11749 GCA_964585315.1 uncultured Dehalococcoidales bacterium
TATCATAATGAACTGAGACTATATAAAAACTTCTTTCAGCCAGTGATGAAGTTAGTTAGCAAGGAAAGAATCGGCGGCAGCGTCAAGAGGAAATATGATGTTCCTGAGACGCCGTATCAGAGATTGATGGAATCAGGTCAGATTCCGGAGGAAGTTAAAGAAGAACTCAAAGGCATATACCTCAGCCTAAATCCAGCGAATTAAATCATCTAAAATCTAACCAAAGCCTAAATCCAGCCCAACTCAAGAGGAACATAGATGACAAATTAGCCGAGCTGTGCAAGGCTTATGGGGAGAAAAGAGGAACCCAACAAGTCGACACCCACAAAAAATTATCACCTCATACGGTTACATTTTATGTGATGCAACAACCCCCAGTTGGGTTACCTACTTAAATGATTTGACACGACTCTTCCAATACAAGTTTCAACAGGATTTTAGTGCTAAAATGAGGAAGACTTGATTTGACCGTTTTCAGTAGCCAATGCTAAACTATTTTGAGGCAGCGTAGCTCAGCGGTAGAGCAGTGGACTCATAAGCCATTGGTCGCTGGTTCAAATCCAGCCGCTGCCACTTTCCTTATCAAATCATGGTCCTTTTCGCTGGTAAAGTATATGCATTCTTGGTTTGCTTTAGCTCAACCCATAGTTCCTCTTCAAAACCCATGCTTGAAGACCTGCTAGCTTGGCTATTTCATCGGTAGCAAATCCCTTCATTCCTGGTAAGATATCCATCTGCCCGCTATAATGTAGCAATTCAACATCTAGCCTTTAGCCAATCTAACACAGTAGCCATTGCCGCTTCTTCCAGACGTAGCTTGTGCTCGGCACCCGGGATTATAGCCAGCTCCTTGGGTTCTTTGGCTTCTTGAAATAGCCTGTGGGCATGTTCGAGGGGTACTACTTCATCGGCATCACCATGGACTAAAAGCAGCGGTCGAGGAGAAATCCTATCTATCCAATGAATTGGAGAAATAGTTTCAAATCCCCTTAGCCATTCTTCAACTGACGGTGGGAAATCCTTGTCTCTAATAACTCCGATGTCACGGAAGTGTTGGATATTAGAGGCGCTTTGTTCTTTATTTCCTAAAAAGCCAAAGTCAGCAGGGCAGGCACAAGTCGCCAGCGCCGATATTCTAGGGTCATGTGCCGTGGTGTAAACACTGACTGCTGCTCCGCCGCTAGAGCCAAGAAGGCAAAAATGTGCTTTGTCTATTCCCTCAAAGCTGTAGAGAAAATCAAGGGCAGTTTGTAAATCTCGGCTCCAGCCTAACATATCTAGATTCCCCTGGCTTTTTCCTGCGCCTCGGAAGTTGAATACTAAAGTGAGGAAGCCAACAGCACAAAATCTTTGCGCCAACGAGGCATAACCTCTGTCATCAGGATTGTAAGGAGTGGCAGGAATGCCGTGACAGATGCACAAAGCGGGGTAAGGTTTGTTCTTTGAGGGAATATAAAGCTCGCCAGCAAGTTTAACTCCATCGCTTTGTAAACAAATGCCTTTGCTTTCCATATCTGGTCACCCCGTTGTCATTGCGAGCCCTTCGCCTTCTGCCATTCTGAGAGAGCGAAGCGACCCGAAGAATCTCCTCTTCACTGCGTTCAGAGCTTCGGCTCACCAGGATAAACTCCACGAATCAATCTCAAATGAGTTTCCGTCTCTTAGAGATTCAAAGACTGTTTAATTGTGATTCCTCATCCAAATTTTGTAGTTGCCTGATTCATCAGGCTTAGCCCAATAAATTGGGCAACTACATTTTTAACAGCCTCATCTAAAAATAAGAAGTCCGTCTTTTTCTCCTAAAGAAGTAGCCCGCTATGAGACCTAAAATTAAGCCTCCAAAATGAGCTTGCCATGCTATCCCTGGTAAGAAGGAAATCAGTAGAAAAACAATTATCGCTATCCAGAGAGGAACTGGGATAGGGATGAAGAATATAAAGACAGGCACCTTAGGCGCTATTATTGCCAAGGCTCCGCCAATGGCGAAAATGGCACCCGAAGCTCCTATGCCTACTGAAAGTGGAGATGCAAGAAGTATAAAAAGGATATTCCCCACTATACCTCCAAGGAAATATACTCCAAGGAAATTTCTTTCCCCAACTATTCGGAGCACGAAGCTTCCTAGAAAATATAGGCTTATCATGTTGCAGATAATATGCCCAAAGCCTCCGTGGACAAAGAGGTTGGTTATTATAGTCCATGGTTGCTGTAGGAGGAGCGCAGGAGTCAAGCCGAGGAAAAAGATTGCTTCTGGTCTTACCAGTGTAATTATAAAGATTAAAACATTTGCTGCTATTAAGAACCAAATGGCATTTAAGTTAACGGAGCTATAACTTCGCATTGGCATATTATAAGCTAAAGCTCTCTTGCTTTTCAATCAGGTCGTTTATTTTGCCACCCTCAGCTTATTCCTCTCCATTCAAAAGAGAGGCTAGTGGCGGGCTCATCATGGCTCGGTCGGGGACAAGCCCCGACCCTACAACAAGGGAAATCCTAAGCACGAAACTTAAACAACATCAAAAATTAAGGATAAAAAATTAAAATTACAAATGAGCTTGTTGCACAAACCCATCTGCCAAAGCTAAGGTAGCACGGCTGCCAGCTTTAGGAAACCCCTTTACGCAACAGGCTCTTCACTCTTGAAAATTTTTGACATGCCCGTTAGCCAAGATTGAAAGTGGGAGCAATTCCCGATATAATGTTTACGTTTGTGGTGAGCGTAGCCCAGTGGTTAAGCCGCCAAAAAGTCACAGCAGTTGCAAAGAAATTTGCATTAAGATAAAATGCTTAACTTAAACTTGTTGACTAATTAAGATTATATACTGTAGAATAGCCCGTTGGTGTAAAGGAGACAATTCCATGGTAGAGATGGCGATAGATAGCATTCGGGTAAGCTTGATGAATTATCAAAGGGTGGTGATTTTGAAGGAAAAGGAAGCTGATCGTTATTTGCCCATTTGGATTGGTCCTGCTGAAGCAGATGCTATTGCAGTGAAGTTACAAAATGTCGAGTTGTCTCGCCCCTTAACACATGATTTGTTGCAATCAGTGATTACCACTTTAGGAGCTTCAGTCAACTATATTGTGGTAAGCGAGCTTCAAAACGATACCTTTTTTGCCAAGCTTCTTCTTAGCGTTGATGGTGCGCAAGTGGAAGTTGATTCTCGTCCCAGTGACGCTTTAGCTCTGGCAGTGCGAGCAAAGGCACCGATATACGCTGAGGAATCAGTGTTAGACAAAGCTGGCATTATACTTGAGGATGAGAAGGGCAAACCTGTTTCTGAGAAGAAAGTTGATGAGCAAGAACTGAAGGGTTTGTCTGCGTATAAAGATTTCGTAAATACGCTTGATTTAGAAGATTTTAAGAAACATCAATCTTAGCAAGTTATGACAGGAGTTTTAGTGAAAAAATGGCCGGCAGCCATGCAGTTGCTTATTGTTGGCTTTTATGTGTCTTTTAGCCTTTTAATACCCACAGGAATAGGTTTTTGGTTTGATAAAAGAGCGTCCCATGAATTCCCGCTGTTCACTCTTATTGGCCTCGGCGTGGGTACGGTAATCATGATATACGGAGTTTATGTCATGGTTCGCCCGTTTCTTCAAGAGGCTAAGAGGGAGGAAAAAGAAGAACAGCTTCGTGGACCAGCGAGGATGTTTGCAAATTTGACTTCTTCGAATAGGAAGAGGAATAAAGAACAAAAATAATGGCTCAGAAGAAGCTTTTAGGCTGCTCATTACATCTAATAATTATTCTCGCTATTGTTTTTTTAGCCTTAATTGTAATCAGCTTTATCGGTGGCAGTTTGGGAGCAACGATACTCGGGCGCGAGCCGCTTAGCTTTCTCCATGTTGGTGTCCCGGAGTATCACCCCGTTGCGGAACATCCCTTTCACGGTCTTCCTATCACTAATACTATGCTTACCGCCTGGATAAGCATTTTGGTGTTATTTGGGCTATTCTTTGCCGCCACCCGCAAGATGAAGCTAGTCCCTAAAGGCATTCAGAATTTTATGGAGATGATAGTTGAAGCAGCAGCAGACTTTATTGAGGACCCCGCAGGCAAAAAACACGGAAGATGGTTTTTCCCTGTTTGCACCACCATTTTTCTGTTTGTCGTCGCCAATGCCTGGATTAGTCTCATACCTGGCTTTGAGACCATTACTATAAATGAGGAGCCTCTATTACGCAATGCCAACACCGACCTCAATGTCCCAGCAACACTTGCTGTGGTATCTTTCTGTGCTTGTGAGTATTGGGGATTTAAAGCTAAAGGGAAATCCTATTTGAAGACTTTCTTTAACTTTGGACCATTAGGGCAAGGCTTCAAACAGTTATTTACCGGTAAAATTAAGGCGGGATTCAGTGGTTTATTAAGCGGTATAATAGCTGTTTTTGCCGGCCTATTGGAAATATTAAGTCACCTAATCCGCATGGTCAGCTTCACTTTCCGTCTTTTTGGCAATATGACAGCAGGAATGGTATTAGTCATGATAATGCTCTTCCTTATTCCCTGGGTACTCCCTGTGGTATTCTATGGGTTAGAAGCCTTTTTTGGCTTTGTTCAAGCCATGATATTTGCTGGATTGACCTTGGGATTTGCTTGTGCCGCAGTTATGGAGGAAGAATAAAAAGAAGAATAAAAAAGGGAGGTAAATAATGGATGCAAATGTTTGGTCAGAGGTAGCTAAGTTAATAGGTGCAGGAATAGCTGTCGGGTTTGGAGCTATCGGTCCCGGGATTGGCATTGGCATTCTTGGTATGGGTGCCATGCAAGCTTTGGGACGCAATCCTGAAGCGCGAGGGCCAATAATGACTAACATGATTTTAGCTATTGCCTTTGCTGAAGCAGTGGCTATTTATGCCCTTGTTATAGCTATTTTGCTTATCTTCGTAGCGTAAATAATTTAAGAAGGGAGGTAACATAATTTGGAAGGAGGTTTTTTAGGGTTAACCTTACCTGCTTTTATTGGTCAGCTTGTCAGCTTTCTTATTTTGCTTGGCTTGCTTACCTTTTTTGGCTATAAGCCAATTCGGAAGATGCTTGACGAGCGGTCCAACAGGATAAAAGAAAGCATGGAGCAAGCTGAGGCTACTAAGCAGGAATATGAGCATGCACAAGTAGCAGTTCAAGAGCAAATTAAAAAGGCACGCGATGATGGGCAAGCTGTAATTAGTCAAGCGGCTCAAATTGGAGAGAAGCTTAAAGAAGAGGCGAGGGGGGAAGCCAGACAAGAGGCACAGGCTATTGTTGAGCGAACTCGCATTGAACTAGGGCGAGAGCAAGATAAAGCCATCGATGACCTGCGCAGGGAATTTATTGACACCTCTATTCTGGCTGCCGAGAAAGTGATTAACGAAACCTTAGATAAAGAAAGGCATCGACGGCTTATTGAAGAGGCATTAGAGGAAAGCGCCACCTTCAGGAAAAATTAAAGTATAGCTCACAGCACTCAGCATTCAGCAGATAGCTGATAGCTGATAGCTGCTAGCTAGGTTAAAATGGCAAGAATAGCTTCTGGTAAAAGATATGCTCAAGCTGCCTTCGAGCTGGCAATAGAGAAAAACGAGTTCGAAAGCTGGCAAATTAGCTTGGGGAAGATTGCTAGCATTGCGGCAGATGCCAAGCTTATGGCTTTACTGGAGAACCCCAAACTTCCCTTTGATGCTAAAAGGGGCCCTCTAGAGGAGCGACTGGGAGAAGTAAATCCTTTGGCTCTGAATCTAGCTTGCCTTTTGATGAGCCGGGGAAGATTGAGAATTGCTGGCGATGTATCGCGGCAGTATAACTTATTGTTAGACGCTCACTATGGCATTGAGCGCGCTGAAGTGGTTACTGCCTTGCCTCTGGATGACGAGGGTAAAGAAATGATTTCCCGCAGGCTTGGGGAAATGACTGGACACGAGGTTATTATCGACGCCCGGGTTGACCCTTCGATAATCGGAGGGTTCAGTGCCAAAATTGGCGATACGCTTATCGATGGCAGCATACGCAACAGGCTGGAATCTTTGAGAAAGAGCTTGGTTGGAGTTGGAAGGTAATGTTAAATGCGAAATGACAGGGCAAAATTTAAAAATCAGTTTAATAAAGCCCTTTTGCATTTTGAATTGTAACTTTAATTTTTGATATTTGATATTTGTTAGGAGGTTAAGATGGCAACTCGAAGTCAGGATATTGTTTCTGTAATCAAAGAGGAAATTGAGCATTTTGGCGCTGCTGTGGCTGTAGCCAATGTAGGCACAGTGGTGGCGGTAGGCGATGGCATTGCCCGAGTTCATGGGCTCGGCGCAGCAGAATACAATGAACTATTGCAATTTCCTCACGATATTATGGGATTGGCTCTTAACTTAGAAGAGGATAATGTCGGCGCCGTCATTCTTGGTGATTGCAGCCTGATTAAGGAAGGGGATGAAGTGAGGTCAACGGGGAGAGTGATTGAGGTTCCTGTAGGTGATGCTCTTATTGGAAGGGTAGTTGACCCCCTGGGACGTCCCCGTGATGGTAAGGGACCAATCAAGACGGAGAAGACCCGTCCTATAGAGCGAGTGGCGCCAAATGTGGTATTGAGAGCGCCTGTAGATACACCTGTGCTGACAGGCATCAAAGCCATAGATAGTATGATTCCTATTGGGCGAGGTCAGCGTGAACTTATCATTGGTGACCGTTTTACCGGTAAATCAGCCATTCCCATCGATGCTATAATCGCTCAGAAAGGTGGCGACCTTATTTGTATTTATGTCGCCATCGGGCAAAGAACATCCAAGGTAGCACAGGTGGTGGGCACCTTGGAGAAATATGGAGCCATGGAGCACACTATCGTAGTGGCTGCCGATGCCTCTGACCCTGCGCCATTACAATATATTGCTCCTTATTCTGGCTGTGCTATGGGTGAGGAATTTATGGAGCAGGGAAAAGACGCCTTGATTATTTATGACGACCTTTATAAGCATGCTTGGGCTTATCGGCAGATTTCCCTGTTACTTCGCCGTCCACCAGGCAGGGAAGCCTACCCTGGAGATGTCTTCTACTTGCATAGTCGACTTTTAGAGAGGGCAGCCAAGTTAGCACCGGAGTATGGCGGCGGCTCACTCACCGCTTTGCCCATTATTGAAACCCAGGCTGGAGATATGTCAGCTTACATCCCTACAAATGTGATTTCCATTACCGATGGGCAAATTTACCTTGAGCCTGATTTATTTAACGCTGGCATTCGCCCGGCAGTGAATGTGGGGTTATCGGTGAGTCGAGTTGGCGGCTCGGCTCAGAGGAAAGCTATGAGGCAAGTGGCTGGCAAGTTAAGGCTGGAGCTAGCTCAGTTTCGGGAGCTTGAAGCTTTTGCCAAGTTTGGCGCTGAGGAATTAGATAAGGCTACCAGAGACCAGTTAGACCGCGGGCGACGTATTACTGAAGTGTTAAAACAGCCCCAATATTCCCCTATGTCCCTGGGAGAAGAGGTGCTGATTCTTTACGCCGTAACTAGTGGCTATCTTGATGATGTGCCTGTAGATAAAGTTATTGCTTGGGAGGGGAATTTTCATAGATTTATGGAAACCAGCCACCCTGAAATAGAACAGAAAATCAACGAGGATATGGAGATAAAGTCGGAGACTGAAGAAGTTTTGACTTCGGCTATAAAGGAATTCAAAGGAGGCAGCACATACTAGCTGAAAATTAAAATGCGAAAGGTAAAAATCAAAATTATAGCTCAAAGCGCGAAAATATTTCATTTTTGATTTTTGCTCTGTCATTTTGCTTTTCTATGTTTAAATTTTGATGTTGTTGTTAAGATAATGGCTAACACTCAGATTCTTCGTCGTCGTATAAGTAGTGTTCAAGGCACTGCTAAGATTTGTAAGGCAATGGAGATGATTGCCACCGCTAAGATGAAGCGGGCTCAAGACCAGGCAACGGCAGGACGACCCTACGCTGAAAAGATAAGCCAGGTAATTGCAGATTTGGCAATTCACCCTCAAGTCAATGGAGGCACTCCTCCATTGTTGCAGAAGCGAGAGGTTAAAAAAATTGCCATAATGTATATCACCACCGACCGTGGGCTGTGTGCTGGGCTGAATGCCAACTTGAACCGCCTTGTTGCTAGCTTTATTTTGGAGCAAAGCGTGCCTGTTACGGTCATTACCGTAGGGCGAAAGGGGCGGGCTTTTATGCTTCGCAGCGGGCAAAATATCCGTGCCGAATTTACTGGAATCAGCGACCGACCTACCTTGCTGGAAACCTTGCCCATTTCACGGGTTGTTACCGATGACTACAGCAGCGGAGAGGTTGACTTAGTGTATCTTGCTTATCCCCGTTTTGTTACCACCATGGTACAGCATCCCACGATGGAGGTACTGCTCCCAATCGAGCCAGCCCCAGTACCCCCAATTCAAGCGGTAGAATACATCTTCGAACCAGAGCCTGCTGCTGTTTTGAATGAGCTATTACCACGGTTTGTGGAGATGCAAGTTTATCACGCTATACTCGAGCTTATTGCCAGCGAGCAGTCGGCACGAATGGTAGCTATGCGCAATGCCAGCGATAACGCCAGAGATGTTATCCAGGATTTAACCCTGACTCTGAACAAAATCCGACAAGAGACCATTACCAAGGAGATTTGTGATATTAGCGGAGGCGCTGAGGCCGCGGCTTAAGGAGGTTAACAAATGGCAAAAGGTAAAGTAGTTCAAGTTATCGGCACGGTAGTTGATGTGGAATTCCCACCTGGCGAGCTGCCGGCGATAAATAATGGCATAGAGATACCTCAGGCTGGTGGCAAAATCATCATTGAGGTACAGCACCATGTTGGCAATAATTGGGTCCGTGGTATTGCTTTAACCCCCACTGATGGATTGGCCAGGGGAGCTGAGGCTATTGATACTGGTGCTCCTATATCTGTGCCCGTAGGTCCAGCAACTTTGGGACGGTTGTTCAATGTTTTTGGTGAGCCTTTAGATAACCTCGGTGAGGTGAAGGCGGAACAACGCTATCCTATTCACCGTCCACCACCTCTTTTGGAAGAGCAGGAGACAACGCCTCATATGCTAGAAACGGGCCTTAAAGTAATGGACTTAGTTACCCCCTTCACCAGAGGAGGAAAGGTGGGAGCATACGGTGGAGCTGGAGTAGGCAAGACAGTTATCATTATGGAGCTCATCCGCAATATCGCCTCTGAGCACGGCGGCTTTTCCGTTTTTGCCGGCGTAGGTGAAAGGTCCCGTGAAGGGAATGACCTCTGGCTGGAAATGCAGCGGTCTGGAGTTCTGAGTAGAACTGTTCTTGTCTTCGGTCAGATGAACGAGAGCCCCGGCGTTCGTAGTCGAATAGGGCTAACTGGGGTAACTATGGCAGAGTATTTTCGCGATGTCGAGGGACAAGATGTCCTTTTGTTTATCGATAACATATATCGCTATGTTCTAGCTAATATGGAATTATCAGCGCTTCTGGGGCGGATGCCCTCAGCAGTGGGTTACCAGCCAACATTGGGCACCGATGTCGGTGAACTGGAGGAAAGAATTACCACGACTAAGAAAGGGTCAATCACATCCTTTCAAGCTATCTATGTGCCCGCTGATGACTATACTGACCCCGGCATAGTGGCTACTTACGGTCACCTTGATGCTGTCGTTGCCCTGGAAAGGTCTATCGCCGAGCTGGGCATTTATCCTGCTGTTGACCCCTTAACTTCAACATCTCGCATACTTGACCCGGCCATTGTCGGTGAAGAGCACTATCAAGTAGCTCGAGGAGTGCAGCAGACTTTGCAGCGGTACAAGGAATTGCAAGACATCATAGCTATTTTGGGCATGGAAGAATTGAGTGAAGATGACAAGCTCACAGTGAACCGAGCCAGGCGCATTCAAAGATTTTGCTCCCAGCCATTCCATGTGGCAGAGCAGTTTACTGGCACCCCGGGTAAATATGTGCCCGTCAAGGAAACTGTGCGTGGCTTTAAGGAAATCTTGGAGGGAAAGCATGATGACCTTCCTGAAGCTGCCTTCTATCTGGTAGGCACTATTGATGAGGCAGTGGAGAAGGCTAAAAAGATGAGAGGGGAATAAAAAAGGGGAAATCCTAAGCACGAAATACGAAACTCGAAACAATATCGAAGCAATAATGACCAAAACATGAAGGTTTTGAATTTGGAGCATTAGAATTTGGAATTTGTTTAGGATTTAGATATTCGAATCTAGAGTTTGAGTTAGGTGAGGGTGAAAACATGGCTACATTAAGGCTTGAGATTGTTACTGCGGAAAGAATGGTTTACTCCGATGATGTTAATGCGGTTGTTGCTTGGGGGGTAGAGGGACAACTGGGCATTCTCCCTCACCATGCTCCATTGATGACCATGCTTCAACCTGGGGACCTGCTCATAAGAAAGGATAATGAAGAGGAGTACCTGGCAATAAGTGGTGGTTTTCTTGAGGTGCGTCCCGACAGGGTAATTATTTTAGCTGATGCCTGTGAGCGTGCTGAAGAAGTTGATGTAGAGCGTGCTGAGGCTGCCAAGCGCCGTGCCGAGGAAACTCTGAAGGAAAAGCCTTCGGGGGTAGATACTGCCGCCGCTGAAGCTGCTCTCCGTCGCTCCTTAGTCAGATTAAAGGCATCCGAGAAGAGGCGCCACAAACCCAGGAGAACAGTCTGAGATATCCTCTTTTGCTGCCGAGAGATGTCATTGCGAGCCGAAGGCGAAGCAATCTCGAACCATCCTAGATACCACGTTGAGGAATGGCTAATCCTGACTTTGAGACCCCCCTCCAGCTCAGCCTGTCATTCTCTTCCCGCCGGTAAATTTTACCGCATTCAGAACATTAAGCTTGCTCACTTCTGCCTTTTGCTAAGTTATCGTACAGGGAAAATAGAGAGGAAGTTTTAGCCAGGGCAAAGGAACTGTAGGATATTAAATGCTTTCAAATCTTTTGGGACTCGTTACCAGATATGAGGGAAGGAAATTCTTAAAGCTCAACGAGGATATCTCCGCTTGTCCTCTTCCTTCAAGGGAGGTGAGGCGAAGTCCTGAGCGAGTGAGCCAAAGCCCTGAACCCTTCGCTTCTTGTCATTCTGAGCGTGTGAGCCAAAGTCCTGAACAAAGTGAAGGGGAAGGAACTAAGGTGAGGGATAGCGACGAGGAAGTCGCACTTTACATCCACATTCCATTCTGCAGAAGCCTCTGCCCATACTGTTGCTTCAATAGATACTTGTTCGATAAAGATAAAGCAAGGAAATACTTTAGGAATCTCAAAAGGGAGCTCGACCTTTACATTCAGAAAGGGTTCAAATTCTCAACTTTTTATTTTGGCGGTGGCACCCCGACTGTGCCAATGGATGAGTTACTGTGGTTAATAGAGTACCTCAAGGAAAACTTCGAGGTGAGGCAAATTTCTGTGGAAACTACAGCTAGTGAGGTAAATGAAGAAAATGTGAATCTCCTAAAGGACGTTGGAGTCAATAGGCTGTCCATTGGGGTGCAGAGTTTTCATGACAGCATATTGAAGGCTGTGGGAAGGTATGCTCTGAATGGCGAGGAAATAAAGGAGAGGGTTTCTATTGCTAAGGGCAAATTCGATACCCTCAACCTCGACTTTATATTTAACTTTCCCTCCCAGTCTATGGAGCAATTTGAGGCAGACCTGGAAGTTTTCACAAGCTTGAATGTAGAGCAAGCCACTTTTTATCCACTGATGCCCTCTCCACACAAGAGAAATGCTCTGGAACGGAGGTTCAACAAGGTAGATACATCGCGAGAAAAGAGATTTT
>CAZPDE010000037.1:0-11730 GCA_964585315.1 uncultured Dehalococcoidales bacterium
CTTGTATTGGAAATCGATACCCTCTCCAGGCTCATCTTGTATTGGAAGAGACTGCAGTACAATCCAAACATATGGAGCTATATAATTGGGAAGACATAGAGGGAAACTTCACGCACAACCTGCTACTTGGCAATGGTGCTAGCATAGCTATAGATAAGCGATTTTCGTATAGGTTGCTTTACGAGGAAGTATCCAGTTACAGCGCATTGAACGAAGAATTACTGGGCCTATTTAAATACTACCACTCGACCAATTTTGAACTCATTCTTAGGTCATTGTTAGAAACACATCGAGTCAACAAAATCTTAGATATAGCCGATGACAAGACGGAAGGGTATTACCTTGAACTTAGAGACGCACTAATAAATACTATCAGAAATATTCATCCTTCCCGCGATGGGGTCAAAGGTCATTTCGGTAAAATTACAAAGTTCCTGTGTAGGTTCAAGAGAGTTATGAGCCTGAATTATGACTTGTTGGTTTATTGGGCAATGTTAGCATATAATGAGAAGAACGGACAATGGTTTAAAGATTGCTTTGTACATGGTCATGGTGAATTTGAGAAGGACTTTGGATATTTGTTCTCCCCTCGTTTCCCAGCAAAAGGAGCCACTCTAGTTTTTTATCCGCACGGCAGCTTATTCTTCGCAACAGAACCTTTTGGTGGAGAAGTCAAGGTAAGTAGCACAAAAAAAGACTATCTGCTTGATTCAGTGTTAGCAAAATGGGAGCAAGAAGATTATATTCCCCTATTTGTTAGCGAAGGCACTACCCAAGAGAAACTTCGCTCTATTACGAGAAATAGTTACCTGAACACAGTGTACGATTCCGTTTTGGCAAAGCTTACTGACTCGCTAGTAGTTTATGGGTGGTCATTTGGTGATCAGGATCAGCATATCCTCAACGCTCTATCAAGAGGAGGACTTGAAAAAATTGCTATATCAGTTTACACAGAAGACGCTGATTGGGAATCGCGTTTGGATGAGGTTATGGACAAAATTAAGCAGACACTCCATATTCACGACTGCAATATCTATCCCTTTGATGCAGAAAATGAGGGTTGCTGGATCTACTAACATTTGTTGAGGGATTACACAAAAAGCCAAAGAGTTAGGTGTCTAGAGATTCTTCTTTTGCCTTCTTTAACTAGGCAGTAGTAGGCGAGGGGTTGATGGGAGGGTAGTGTTATCTGGGTACTGCAAGGCGAAGGAGGAGGAACTAGGGCTTCTATTTACTCGAAGTCTTCATCTTTAGGTAGTACAGCATCGTCTACCGGCTGAGGGAAGGGGGTCAATGTAATTTCTCTGGTTTTCGTTATTATCGGGGCAGACTTCTTAACTTCCTCTTCATTATAGGTTACTTTGTCTACAAAGATATAGTCAAAGCCTTGATTAGAATCCAGAGAAGGACAAGCTATACCAATTACTCTTTGGCAGCCGTATTGAATTTTGGCTGATGCGACCAATAAATTCAGCTGCCTTATTCTTGATGTCCGATCCATACTTGGCGTTACAAGAAATGTGAGTACCCACGGTTGGCCTAGGTTTCGGTAAGTAAACATTCGCGTTTTACTTTCGCCTTTGACAGCTTTTGCTGTTTGGAATAGATGCTTTCCAATCTCTCTTCGATAGATATAAGGTAGTTTGTTCAGTCGAGTAGCAATTTCCAAATAGCTTGTTTTATCGGATACGGGTTCCACATACCCCGCAAGCTCTGGTGGCTGATAAGAAAGTATATCTGGGTCCCGGTGATGAAGCTTGTCAATAAGACCGTTGTAGAAATCCACAAATATATTATGTTTATGTTTACGCTCAAAAGATTCTTCTACATTTGTGAGATGAGACCACCTGGTTTCAACTTCTTCATAGCTCAGCCCTGGTCGTAAGTGGCCATCTAAAAGGTAAGTCGCATATAAATCTCTTTCGTTACCAATCATGCTTTTGACATCATCTGAAATTGAGGCCCTTTGCCGAAGGTATTCAATAATATCTGGAAGCGTTCCGAGAAGGTCTACCAAGTTTAAGAAATCGTTAAGCGAAAAATAGTGAACGGGGATTCCTTTAGGGGTTTGGTGCTTCACTTCAGGGGTTAGCACGAAAGGCGGGCCCAAATATTCAACCAGCGCTACCCCACAAACAGGAATTAGATCGCCTGCGTGAAAAACAACATTTCCTCGCCATGAATGAGTTGCTGATACCTCGGAGGTCATCACCTTGCGAATAGCACCTGCTGATTGACGACCGGCTACAACAAATTGCTTCGTTGCCCAGTCAACAAGGCGTTGCTGTGGGGGAGGAGAGTCATTTCCACGAGCCTTAATCTGGATGCATAAGCATTTGTCATCTAAAATTGCCAGCAGGTCAGCGAGTTCCCTCTTAACGCTTATCCGTTTAGGGCGAAGGAATACAAAATCTTGTAGGAATGGCCTTTTGCAGAATTCCTCAGTCAACTCTTCAATAGCTGCACCGCGTTGCTTTGACATCTCCAAATTATTGCCCGTTAGAAAAACCTCGCTAGGATTCAAACTTTGTCTTTCATGAATTTATTTAACCCCTCGCCACCATATTCGTCTCTCTTAAGTATAGTTTAGCTTTATTTGCTATTTCATTCCAGCGATTCAGTCACAATTCATCGCAATGTTTTTTGGTGTTTGAAGCGTGCTATAGAGGGCAGCCCCGCAGATTTTTAGCTTACCATAGCATAGCTACATAGCCATTCAAAGGCACACCGAGGGAATCTGCCACAGGTTGGCATTTTGCCATAAGGCAATAGAAGAACTTTCCTTTGGGGGGAAGTTCGGATAAGGATTCATAATGTCCCATCCCTAAACCACTTTGTGGAGCGGCACTTGTTGTCGTCTCTAAGGATGTGGGAGACTTAAGCCCGCCTCTTAGGGATTGGGATATCTAGCTGCCGACATATTTTCCTAGCCAGAAGAATTTCTATATCCCGGTGACGCGGAACGGTAGCAATATGCCCATTCTCTGGATTTAGGAAAACCGAGTGCTTGGCACCCTCCCGGTGCAAGCCACACCCCTCTTTGCTGAGGTGATTGAGGAGGTCACGGCGTTTCACAAGGCTATACCTGAACCTTGATTTTCCTCTTCAGGATTTTCCCGGCTACCCCTTTATCCCTCAGCTCTTGTTGACTTTCCAGGATGAGCTGCACCGCTTCCTTTAGGTTTTCTTGCACCTCTTTGATGCTCCTTCCCTGGCTGAAAGCCCCCGGGACTGCCTCTACCCATCCAATGTAACATTTGTCACGCTTCTCAATGGTAGCTTCAAAAGTCTGCTCCATGCCATAGCCTCCTTGCTAAGAACAGTATATAGTAAAATGTGTTATAAAGACTATTCTTACACATTCTTACCATAGCATAGCCACATAGCTATTTAATGGCACTCCGAGCGAATCTGCCACAGGTTGGCATTTCGCCATAAGGCAATAAAGGAATTTCCCCTGGCGGGGGAGCTCGCTCAGAGCCTCATAATGTCCCATCCCTTTAGCCAATATAAGGTCTGCCGCTTCAAATTCCCTTTTGAACTCATCTGAGGCTAAGGAGAAATTTACTCCTGGCGAAGCTGTGCCCGTGTTCATAATCTTCCCAAAGTCGCTTTCCAAGCCAGCATTCTTAATATCCTCCAGGGTGGCATCGTTCTGAACAGGCAAGGGTTTGACTACATAGATAACATGGGCAAATCGCCTCATCCATTTAACTAAGGGCAAGTCAAAGTAAATTTCCCCAGCGTTGTCAGCCAAATATAAAACCTTGCTGGCGCTCTTTAGCCTCGTTTCAAATTGCTGCGAGTCATCTATAGCAAAGTTTACCAATCCCCTCATATCCTCCTTAATAAGCTCGGTCTCTCTAAAGAAATCAATTGCGTTTGCTGCTGCTGCCAGCTTAAGACAACTCTTAAAGCCATCCTTATGGAGATTGCTTCGCTTCGCTCGCAATGACAGCTCAAGGTATAGCTCCTGGGCGATTGTCATCTCCTTCTCTTTCATCGCTTCGTAAGGGTCGAGATTATGGGTTATATCCTTTATCACCTTATGAATCTTAGTGGCAATCACAATAGATATCTGGTCATGGGAAAATTCATTATCCAAAATCTGCATTGCTTCTTTTATCGCTCTCTGCTGCAATAGAGTATCCCCGGTGGCAAGATTAGCAGCCTGGCGAATTAATCTTTTTAAGCAATCATAGCAATCCGGCGCAAGTTTCATTCCAATTTCCTTTAACTGAGACTGTTAGCAACCTTGTTTTTGTCATTCTGAGCCCTTCGTTTCATGTCATTCTGAGGGAGCAAAGCGACCGAAGAATCTCACTCAGAATAAACTCCGCGAAGAACCTGAAGACCCTTCCCCTTCACTTCGTTCAGGGTCAGGGTGACGGTTAAAGGCTTAAATTTGAGTGACCCAACTCATTATACTATAATGAGTCTAGCCATGTTTGATAAATTAGAATTAATACAGAAGCGATATGAGGAGCTAAATCAACTGCTAGCTCAGCCAGAGTTAGCTAGTGACATCAAGCGGCTACAAGAGCTAAGTAAAGAGAAAGCTAGCCTCGAAGATGTAGTCACCACATATCAAGAATACAAGGCTAAAGGCAAAGAGTTAGCCGAAGCGGAAACTTTGCTCGATGCCAATACCGAAGGGGAAATGGCTGCTTTCATCAAGGAAGAGACAAGCAAACTCAAACAGCATCAAGATGACTTCCTTCGCCGACTTAAGCTGTCTCTGCTGCCCAAAGACCCAGCCGATAACAAAGATATTATCGTTGAGATAAGAGCTGGCGCTGGGGGTGAAGAAGCGAGCCTTTTCGCCGTAGACTTATTCCGCATGTATAGCCGCTATGCTCAAGCTAAGGGCTGGCAAGTAGAGATTATCGATAGCAGCCAGAGCGAAGTTGGCGGCTTTAAGGGATTGATATTTGAAGTTAAAGGTAAAGGCGCCTTTAGTCGGCTTAAGTATGAGCGTGGCGTTCACCGAGTGCAAAGAGTGCCTAGCACTGAATCTTCAGGGCGAATTCATACCTCAACAGCTACTGTGGCTGTTTTGCCTGAGGTAGAGGAGCTTGAACTAAATATTAAGCCAGATGATATAAAGATGGAATTCTTTCACAGCAGCGGCGCTGGTGGGCAGAATGTAAATAAAGTAACTACAGCAGTCCGTATCACACATATACCCACGGGAATAGTAGCCGTTTGCCAGGATGAGAGGTCTCAATTAAGAAACCGAACGAAAGCCATGGCGGTGCTTCGAGCCAGGCTATTCGATATGGAACAGCAAAAGCTGTCTGAAAGCATAGATAAAGAGCGACGAATTCAAGTAGGTGGCGGGAAGCGAGCAGAAAAGATACGCACCTACAATTTCCCCCAGAACCGACTTACCGACCATCGTATCAGTTCCAGCTTCCACAACTTAAGCCGGATTTTAGACGGAGAGCTTGATGAAATTATCGAAGCCTTGTCCACCAAAGAATTCACCCTCACCTAACCTCTCCCTTCAAGGGAGAGGGATTTTATATGGCTGTTCCATGACTTTAAGCGAAACTTTATGGTCAACCAAGCATGTGCTGTCGGCAGCGGGAATCGAAGATGCTGATATTGAAACCGAGCTCTTACTATGCCATGTCCTGGGAATATCCAAAACGCAGCTCTATACCGAACAGGAAAGGTCATTAAGCTCGGCAGAGACAAAGCGCTTGCGGCATCTTGTCCAGCGTCGCCTGCTCCATGAGCCTAGCGCTTATATTTTGCAGCGCTGTGAATTCTATGGAATCGACTTATATGTTGATTATCGCACTTTTATTCCTAGACCAGAGACAGAGCTTCTAGTAGAGAAAGCTATCGAATTTGCTTATCACCTCTCATCACCAGAAAACCAGGTTACCATAGCCGACATCGGCACCGGCAATGGAGCCATCGCCATTAGCCTTGCTTTAGCGCTGCCTCAAGCCAAAATCTACGCTACAGACATTTTAACTTCAGCCCTCGAGGTGGCGGAGATAAATTGCCGACGCCATAAGCTTGACAGTCGGGTGAAACTTCTGCCGGGAAATTTGCTCGAGCCATTGTCTCAGAGGGTGGATATGATAGTGGCTAACTTACCCTATATCAAAAATAGTGAACTTGGGGACTTAAGCCCGGAGATAATAAATTTTGAACCAATGGAAGCTCTGGCTGGTGGTGAGGATGGACTGGACAAGATACGTCAGCTTTTAGAACAAGCTCAAGAGAAAATGAACGCTGAAGGCTGTCTGCTGCTAGAAATAGGTCAAGGACAAGGCAAAGCAGTAACTTCGCTAATAAATAGCTATTTCCCCAAAGCTAATATTGAATTAAGCCTCGACCTAAGTGGCATCGGTAGGGTGGTGAGAGTTATACTATTAGGAGGAGAAACATGGAAATAGAGCAGTTAGCCAACTTAATTATAAATTCCAAAAAGATTGTAGTTTTCACCGGTGCCGGAGTGAGCACTGAATCGGGCATACCAGATTTTCGCAGTCCAGGAGGGGTCTGGAGCAAATATGACCCTGAGGAATTCACATATCAAAAATTTCTCAGTAGCCCAGAGGCTCGCAGAACACATTGGAAGATGCTCACTGAAATTGGCATTACCACCGAAGCTGAACCAAATCCGGCCCATTATGCCATCGCTGAACTTCATCGTTTAGGTAAATTGGATTGTGTCATTACCCAAAATGTGGACAATCTTCATCAAAAAGCGGGTGTCCCCGAGGACAAGGTATTTGAACTCCACGGGAACATGCAACGAGCTATATGCTTAAGCTGCCATCGGCGCTTTCCATTTAAAGAAGTACTACAAAGGCTAAGGGAGGGAACTGAAGTTCCCGACTGCCCCAATTGCCATGGTATCCTAAAACCCGATGCTGTTTTCTTTGGTGAGGCACTACCACAGGAAGTGTTAATGGAAGCTACTCGCCGCTCACGGAATTGTGACCTCTTTGTTGTTATAGGCTCCACCCTCGTTGTTTATCCCGCTGCTTATATGCCATCATACGCCAGAGAAGCTGGGGCTAAGCTAGCTATTATTAACCTGACTTCGACGCCGCTTGACCGCCATGCAACGATAGTTATTCAAGGCAAAGCTGGTGAGACAATGTCAAAGGTGGTGGAAAAGGTAAGAAATAAAATACTCTCTTAACCACATGAAATTTATCTCAAACTTAGTTGATTGTAGTACATTTCTCTTTGATAGAGCTTGTTAAGGAGGGGGATAGGGTTTCAAGAGCTAACTAATGAACAGTGGGAATGAGTATGAACCAAGGGGAATCTTCAAGGTCAGGGAGGAGAGAAGGTGCAACATGCGTCGCTTGCTTTAGCATTTGTTTCAGGGTTTTGAGATGAGTTCCTTGAATAAAAAGGAGGACTATGGAATTCTTTAAGCACATTTTCGACTCTGATTCGGTGTCTGTGATAGGCGCCTCCAATACCCCGGGGAGCTGGGGAATTGGGGTGATGAGTAATCTCCTCAGCTCCTCGAGGAAAAGGAAGATATGGCCGGTGACGAAAAGCGCTTCGGAGGTTCTCGGCATAAAAGCCTACCGGAGTATCCTTGAGGTGCCCGAGGAGGTCGACTTTGCTGTTATCTCCATCCCCGCCTCAGAGGTGCCTAGGGTGATGAGGGAATGTGTGGAGAAGGGAGTGAAGGGTGCCCTTATCATTTCCGGTGGATTAGCCGAGGTCGGTGAGGAGGGCACAAAGATCGAGGAGGAGATCGTACAAATCGCCAAAGGGGGAAATTTGCGATTCATCGGGCCGAACAGCATGGGTCATGCTGATACCTCTTCAGATTTCTCCACTCTGGCTTGGTTAAGAGAGATCCAGAAGGGGCCGATAGGGTTTATCTCCCAGAGCGGAACCTACGGCCAGCGCCTTGTTAGGACTGCCATCGCTGCTGGCCTTGGTTTCAGCAAGTTCGTTAGTAGTGGTAATGAAGCCGACATCCACATCGAGGACTATCTAGAATACCTCGCTCAGGATGGGGAGACCCTGCTCATCGCCCTTTATATTGAAGGACTGAGGGAAGGACGGCGCTTCTTCCGCATCACAAGGGAGATCACAAGAAGAAAGCCTATCATCGTTCTCAAGTCGGGAAGGACGGAAGGGGCAGCGAGAGCAGCCAAATCTCACGTCGCTGCCCTTAGCGGCTCGGACATTATCTACAACACTGCCTTTAGACAGGCGGGGGTTATAAGGGTGGAGGATGACGACGAGCTTTTTGACGTGATTATGGCGCTACTTCACCTCCCCCTTCCTCGGGGAAGGAGGGTAGGAATACTAACGGAGGGAGGAGGGATGGGAGTCATAGCCACCGAAGCCTGCGAGACAGCGGGACTTGAAGTTCCTCAGTTCTCCCCGACCACTATAGAAAGGCTGGACGCTATCCTCCCGCCTCGCTGGTCGCACGGAAATCCCGCAGACATGACAGATGTAGTAGCGGCGGGAAAGTTGGTCACCTTCTCCTGTCTTCAAGTGATAATGGAGGATGAAGGGGTAGACGCAGTAATGGTGCTCGGAGGATTGGGGGTAGAGATGCATTTCAACTTGGCATTTCCCTCGGAGAAATTAGCGCCCCCAGCCGATTTACTCGCGGAGGAGGAAAGAAAAGGTCCTGGTTTGCTTAGTGAATGGATAAACACACTGCAAAAGCCTGTCGTTGCAGTTAAAGTGATCCCAGAAACCGGTCCCGAGATGGAGGTTTACTCTTTGCTTCGAAAAAAAGGAGTCCCTGTCTATCCCAACCCCCGACGCGCAGTGAAAGCCTTGGCGCATCTCGTCCAGCGCCGTGAATATCTGGAATCCCTGCGACAAAGTGAGAAGGTTTATGGAAAAGGAACTATGCTGATTGACCATCCATGAAGCCGATAAACTCATGAAGAGGAAGAGGTCATTTTCCATTGAGCTTATGGAGGCCGTGCTCCGCCGCCGCATAGAGGTAGTGGAGAAATTAAAGGCTTTTGTTACAATGTCCCCTGATATTGTGCGCCAATAGGTTCGTAAGGTGGATGGGAGGATCTGGTCCGGGGATTTTTCACCCCTCATCGGCATTCCAGCACGGCTCAAGGGTAACTTCTGCATCAAAGAGGTGCGCACGACTTACAGATCGCGGATGCTAGGAAAATTCACCCTCTTTATGGCGCTACGGTGATGGGAAAGCTTAAAGAGGTAGGGATAGCGATTATGGGGAAGGGGAAATAAGGAATACCTATGAAGCTGAGGGAAAGGATTCCCTCAGTCCTCGAAGAGAAGATATAGCGCCCTGATTTCGGGAAAACGCATCTAATTTCCCTGAAAATGTAGGAAGTCGGGAGACAAAATATTACAAGAAGAAAGCTAAAAACAATTTAGTCAGTCATTTCTCTATAGCCATTGCCACTAGCTCAGCAATATCTAAGTCTTGCAGTGATTCATCTAGATCTTTGCCTTTAATAGCATCTTCAAGCATCTGCATACAGAATGGACAAGCTGTAGCTACAATATCAGCCTTAGCTTTTATAACATCTTCAAGACGCATCTGACTTATCCTTGTTCCGGTTGTTTCTTCAATCCAGAACCTTCCGCCCCCACCACCACAACAGAAACTGTTATTGCCATGACGCTCCATCTCTACCAGGTCAATTTGAGGAATTGCCTTTAGAACTTTCCTCGGCGGGTCGTAAATATCATTATGCCTGCCAAGATAGCAAGGATCATGGTAAGTAATCCTCTTGTCTATGCCAGAAATTAGCTTCAATTTACCTTCCTTTATTAGCTCTAGAATAAGTTGGGAATGGTGAATAACTTCAAATTCTCCACCAAATTGAGGATATTCATTTTTAATGGTATTGAAACAATGAGGACAAGTAGTAACTATTTTCTTAATATTATAGCTTTTCAGCACTTCGATGTTCTTCATGGTTTGTGTTTGGAATAGATATTCATTACCCATTCTCCGAGCTGGTTCACCACAGCAGCTTTCCTCTGTGCCAAGGGTAGCAAAGTTGATCCCAGCAGCCTTCAATATCTTGGCAAAAGCCTGTGCTATTTTTATGCTGCGGTCTTCTAGAGATGCTTGACAACCTAACCAGAATACCAAATCAACCTGACTGTCTTCGGAAAGATGTTTTATATCTCTCCCCTCCTCCCAATCAGTCCTGGTGGCGGTGGTACCTTTGCAACTATGCCCTCTAGTTTCAATGCAACTCAGTATCGGCTCAGCTAGTTCAGGAACTTTAGCCTGCTCTAGAACTAGATTACGTCGCATATCAATAATTTTGTTGATATGTTCGGTATACACGGGACATATCTCCTGGCAAGCACCACAGGTGCAACAACTCCATATAGCCTCTTCGGGTATTACCTCACCGATAAGCGCTCTGGGAGGGTCAGGCTCTGCTACTACTTCAGGCCCCGCTGTTATTAAAGATGTCTTAGGCACCTTGGTCAGGAAAGGATAATGACTCTCCTCCAACAAATGTTCCTTCAACGATTGGATGAGTTTCTTTGGAGATAAAGGTTGACCACTGAGGTAAGCCGGACATCTTTCCTGGCATCGGCCACAGCGAGTGCAGGCATCTAAATCTAATAGCTGCTTCCAGGTAAAATTCCCAATTTCACCAACACCAAAAAATTCAGCTTCCTCCAGGTTAATAGGCGCTAATGCGCCTTTAGGCTCTAGATTGCGGAAAAACGCATTTGCCGTAGAGGTAATGATATGATTTAGCCTGCTATAGAAAATGGAAATATAGACCACGGCACCCACGGTAATCAAAATATGCGCATACCATAATATCCTGTGGCATGTCAGTAATGCCCCTAGAGATAAACCAGCAAAGGCTTTGCCGACTATCCAACCTCCCGGTGACCAAAAGCTCCAAGCAGCTTCTTGAGTGCCTGGAGCGATAGTCGCAATGCGGAATGCCTCCACAAAGAAGCCAGTGACAACTACCAACAAGATTAAAACAATGGTAATAAGGTCATCGCGAGATCTATCCAATCTTTCATGGAACGCCCCCGGTTTTTGCGCATATCTACGGATAATAAATACTATTGTTCCTATAAAGATAAGTATTCCGCCAATATCGCTGATTAGCGAATGGGCTAAACCACGAGTTCCCTGAAGCCAAGAATGAAACCAATAGTGGCTAAGAAAATCTAATCCAGCACAAAGCAAAAGAAACACACATCCCCAGAGAATAAGAAGGTGCGGTATCCCGGGATAAGGTTCTTTAAGCATTCTCTTGTGAGCGAGACCGTCTACAATGCCGGTCTTTATGAAAGCGCCTATCCTTCGCCAAAAGGGATGGAACCTATCCTCCGGTTTACCCTGTCTCCAGACAACCCAGAAGCGAGCAACAACGGCCCAAAAGAGAATAATAATTGCAACAATAGCTAAGGTATATACAATCCAAGGACCCTCTGAAATATTCCAGAAAACTTCACGAATTGCTTCCATTTCCTTTTACACTCCTTTCATTTTCTAAGTTTCTTCCCGCCAATGCAAATAGCTGTTCCACTGATTCTGGGGGCAAGGCTATCTCTTCTAGCATATCCATCGATTCACCATCTAGCCCACGAAAATCGCTACCACCAGTGGGAGCAAGCTCATGCTCACTGGCCATCGACAATAGTTTTAGTAATTATATCAAAGGAATAGCCACTATAAAAGGCCTAGTCTCTTCCAATACAAGATGAGCCTGGAGAGGGTATCGATTTCCAATACAA
>CAZPDE010000038.1:0-8158 GCA_964585315.1 uncultured Dehalococcoidales bacterium
GAAATCTGGAAGAGACATTCAGGCAATTACAAGCTTTCAAATTTGTCAGGGACACAGGCAAAGTTACGCCCGCTGGATGGAAACCGGGTGAAGAGGGCATAGAGCCTACAATAGAGAACGCTGGCAGGATTTAGTCGATTTTTGACATAATTGAGCTTGTTGCGTAAAGGGATTCCATAAAGCTGGCAACCGTGCCACCTTAGCTTTGGCAGATGGGTTTGTGCAACAAGCTCAATTAACGAGTAAATGCGATTGGCTTTACGCCGTTTCCCTTTCTTGGGGAGTGATACCAATTTCCTGGTAATTTCTTAACTTGGCAATGGTGTCTAGGAATTACTTTTTGACAAATTAGTAAGAAAAATCATACAGTTTTGATTCGGCGACGTTGGCGCTAAGCTGTTAGCTTTCAGCCATTTCCAGGGAAGGGGACTCCTATTTGTGAAGGTTGAGGCAGTGGAAGAGTTGCTTAATATTATGAGCCGCCGGGTCGACAAGTTTACTAAGTTGCTCAGGGAAACTGGGACTGCAAATACAGGAGATAATGAAAGCAATCGAGGCTAATAATTTAACCAAGATATTTGACCATCTCACTGCCGTAGACCACATCTCGTTTGAGGTTGAACAAGGGGAAGTTTTTGGTTTCCTTGGTCCCAACGGAGCAGGCAAAACAACTACCATTATGATGTTAGCCACTGCGCTCAATCCTAGCTCAGGCACAGCTACCGTGTGCGGGCATGATATCATCAGGGATAAAAATGAAGTCAGGGAATCTATCGCTGTGGTTTTTGAAGAACTAAGCTTAGATATTGATTTGACAGGTAAGGAAAATCTTGATTTTCACGCTCGGATGTATCATTTGGATAAAAAAACTAGAGAGGAAAGAGTGTCTCGATCCTTAGGGCTAGTGGGATTGAAAGGCAAACAAAATATGCTGGTGAAACATTACTCTGGTGGTATGCAGCGCAGACTGGAGATAGCTAGAGGGATGTTAAACTATCCCAAGGTTTTATTTTTAGATGAGCCAACTCTGGGTTTGGATGTGCAGACAAGAAGAATGCTATGGGATTATGCTAAGAAATTAAGTAGAGAGTTCGGCACTACCATATTGCTAACCACCCATTATGTGGAGGAGGCAGACTATCTCTGCGATAGGATAGCTGTTTTAGACCAAGGGAAGATAGTGGTAACGGATACCCCTGAGAGATTGAAAAACTCCCTCGGTGATAGCTTGCTCTCCATCAAGCTTTCCCAAGGCTCAACTAGTGACATGGCAGAGTTGCTGAGTTCAATATCTTGGGTACACAAAATCAACCAGCGTGATGGCTGGGTAGAATTAAGCATAGCGAATGAAGAGACGAAAATACCTGAAGTAGTAAGGTTAGCTAAGAACCATGGATTCGTTATTTCCTCTCTTCGACAACATAAACCCAGCCTGGAGGATGCCTTCCTGCATTATGTAGGGAAGGAATTGAAAAGCGAACAGCATGAATAGCATTATAGAAATTGAGAGCCTGACCAAAGAATTCAATGGTTTCGTAGCAATAGACCATATTAGCTTGAATATCAAAGAAGGGGAGATTTTTGGCTTTCTTGGTCCTAATGGCGCTGGCAAAACCACCATTACAAAGATATTGTGTACTATACTCAATCCTACTTCAGGTTCGGTTAAAGTTTGTGGCTATGATGTTACCCGAGAGAAGGATAGGGTTAGGGAATATATTGGAATTGTGTTTCAGGATTCCTGCATTGATAGGTTTCTCACAGGCAAGGAAAACCTGGATTTCCACGCCCGAATGTACCACATGAATAGGAAAACGAGGGAAGAGAGAATAACAGAGGTATTGGAATTACTTGACCTAAAAGGGAAAGAGAATATCAGAATTAGCGATTGTTCTGGTGGCATCCAACGCAGATTCGAAGTTGCCCGGGGGTTTATGAATCACCCCAAAGTCTTGTTTTTGGATGAACCAACTTTGGGTTTGGATATACAAACGAGACGAAGTCTGTGGGATTACATCAGAATGCTAAATGAACAAGAGGGCACAACGATACTCCTCACCACGCATTATATAGAGGAGGCAGCTTATCTCTGCCATCGGGTAGCTATCATAGACCAAGGCAAGATAGTAGCAGTGGATACGCCTGAGAACTTAAAAGGAGTAGTTGGCTCTAGTTTGCTTTCGTTGCAAATAGCCAATAGCGATGATAATAACCTTGTAAATTCGCTGAAGGAGCTGGCTTGGATAAAAAAAGTGGAAGTGCGCAATGGCTCGCTGGAAATGAGCATCGAGGGTGGGGATGAAAGAATACCGCAACTTGTTGAATTTGCTGACGAGCATGGATTCATCATAACAGCTATTGACTTGCGCCAGCCAAGTCTAGAGGACGCCTTTCTGCATTATACGGGAATGACTATAAGGGAGGAGGAAGGGGATACGAAAGAACTGTGGAAGGCAAGAATGATTAGAGGAAGAAAGTAAGGATGCAGCCAGTAAGAGTGACAAAATTTATAGACCCATTGCCAATTTATACTATGTGGCTGAGACAGATGAAGAGATTCTTGAGGGTGAAAGCTCGACTTGCCAGCTCGATATTGATGCCCTTTCTTTTTCTTGCTTTTCTAGGATTGCCATTGAGCTTTATACCCGCTAGAGAGATACCGGGGATACCAGCGGGAATGGATTATCTCGATTTCCTAGCTCCAGGAATAGTAGGCATGACTTTACTGTTTGCCGCCACGATGTCAGGAGCCTCTGTCATCTGGGATAAAGAATTTGGCTTTCTTAAAGAGGTATTGGTGGCTCCGGTTAATCGATTTTCCATCATACTAGGCAGGAGCTTGGGTGGTATGACCACAGCAATAATTCAGGCTCTCATCATAGTAGCAATAGCAGTGGCTATGGGGGTTAAGATATCCAGCGTCTCTGGTTTCTTTCTATCAATAGTATTTATGATTCTTATCTGTGCTACTTTTACCGGATTCGGTTTAATTCTTGCTACCAAGTTAGTAGGAGACATGGAGGGCTTCATGTCCATAATGAACTTGATAATAATGCCGATATTTTTCTTATCCGGCGCCTTTTTCCCTTTGCAAGCTATGCCAGCCTGGCTGAGATATATAATGTATGTTGACCCGCTTACCTATGGGGTGGATGGGTTAAGAGGCACTCTCGTCGGTGGTGCTGCCTTTCCATTCTGGCTTGATTTCACAGTCCTTCTCGTATTATCAATAGTGCTGGCAAGCTTAGGCGCTTACTTCTTTTCTAAAATGGAGGCTGATTAACCAAGACTATCCTGCTTTCATAAGTGGGCTCTCGCAAATTTGGAGGGGCCAAGCCCCTCCCCTACAGGTGGGTACTGATTAGAGGAAACATAAGAAAAGCCAATGGAACCAATACTAATTAAGCTAAGCTATGGTTGCCCTCCGAGGAAGAATTGGGGATTGTACATGGGAATTGTAGCAAGGGTGGTTATCATCACAGCATTTTTATGGACATTTATTAATATTGACAACCTCTACATTGAGCGAAAGTGGCTGGTGATGAGAAACCCAGTCTGGCTGGCGCTTTCTTTAGCGTTACCCTTACTTGCC
Source organism: uncultured Dehalococcoidales bacterium (assembly GCA_964585315.1). GTDB lineage: Bacteria > Chloroflexota > Dehalococcoidia > GIF9 > AB-539-J10 > JAUWQI01. Next base: position 3,593 of record CAZPDE010000038.1, read on the forward strand.
TGGCGTCGAAAAATCCCTCTTTCTCAATACCCTTTTAGGACTGACGCATTACTTATAAGTCCTCTCGCAGTTGACATGGGCGCCAATATGGTGGCTGGTTTTTCCGGCACTGAGTATCTTTACTGGGAAGGGGGTGACAAGATAGCCCACTTTTGGGGGACAGGGACAGTTGCCTTTTTCATCTTCTTATTAATATCTTCTCGAAATCATTACCACGGCAAGCAACCTGGTTATAAGTCCACAATTTTGCTAAGCCTTGCCTTATCGGGAATCTGGGAGCTATATGAATACCTATCTGATGTGATTTGGGGAACTGAGGTATTTATTGGTGGTTGGCTTTTTGGTGGTCTGCAGCTTGGTCGTGGGCAGGATGCCGTGGCTGATTTAAGTTTTGGATTCTTGGGGATTTTGCTATGTGTCTACCTATGCCAAAGGTGGTATAAGATGAGCCCCCAGCCTGAAAGGAAGAGCTATCTAGAGATAACTGGGCGTTTGCTCTCACCAAAATTAAACATTAGAAAAGATGAACAGCAAAGATAATAGCAAATTTTGGCCTGTTTCCCAAAAGCAGGTTAAACAAATCTTCTCATTTTGCGTTTTAAATTAAGATTGTTGGTATAATATATAGTTTGTCAAAGATGAGGTGCTATTGGCGCAATCATTTTGCTGATTACAGGACAAGGATAGCAAAGTAAACTCATAAGCAGAAAAGAGAAAGAGGTGAAGGAAAGATGAAGAAATGGCTCAGTCTAATAGTAGTGATTTGTTTGCTTGGTGCAATGTTCGCTGGCTGCGCTAAGTCTCAAACTGCAACTCAAGACACTGCCAAGGTTACTCGAGGCGATTTGACAATAAGTGTCTCTGTCAGCGGCAATTTGGAGATGCCGCACAAGACGAATTTATCATTCGGCACTGCTGGCATGGTAAAGGAGATAGCCTGTGAAGAAGGGGACGAGGTAAGCGAATGCCAGGTATTAGCCCAACTCGATGTTCCCTCTCTTGAGGCGAGTGTGGCAATGAGACAGGCTGAATATGACATGGTCGAAAATAAGCTGCTGCAAACAATCTATCCTCATTATTCCTATACTCATGCCAGCAATCTACCTGGGACATGGCTAGCTTTGGATAAAGCTCAAGACGAGCTGGAAGAGGCGCAAGAGCTCCTGGAACAGGGTAAAATTGAGGCAGCACAAACCTTATTGAAACAAGTCGAGGAGAATTTGGATAAGGCAGAGGATAAGTCAGAGGCCAGGGTATGGGCGCTACCTCTTTCAGTTAAATTAGCTGAACTGCAGGTGGACCAAGCCGAAGCAGTTCTGGATATGGCTAAAGCTGAGCTAGCTAAAGCAACTATAACTGCTCCTTTCGATGGCATAGTGACCGATGTTGTGATAAATGAAGGGCAGCAACTTTCAGCTATGACATATGCCAATCCAGCAATCTGCTTGATTGACCCTAGCGAGATAAAGATGCGCGGCTCCATCGATGAGATAGATATCTCCAAGGTGAGGCTAGGTCAGGAGGCAGATATTATTTTAGATGCCTTGCCCGACAAGGAAGTAAAAGGTAGGGTAACTTTTATTTCTCAAGCAGGCACAGTCCAGGCAGGAGTGGTATTTTATAAAACTACCATAACTCTGGAAAATCCGGATAAAGAGCTTAGGGATGGCATGAGCGCCACTGCCGAACTTATCATCGAGCACCATGAAAATGTATTATTGCTACCGAATCGAGCTATCCAGGGCAGCTTGGGAAACTATTTGGTAGAAGTTATCGCCGGTGAGCAAACTGAGAAAAGACAGGTTACCTTAAGCTTATCGGATGGCATAAATACCGAGGTTTTGTCTGGGCTCGAAGAAGGGGAGGAAGTGATGTTGCCTCGTGTGACACAATTTCCAATGATGCCTTTTGGTGGATAAATGATTGAACTTGCTAATATAACAAAGGTGTATAGGGCGGGTCGGACGGAGATTCCTGCTCTGCGGGGAATAAGCTGTCGCATCGAGTCAGGGGAGATGATATCTATTACAGGCCCGTCGGGTTCTGGCAAATCCACATTGATGAATATTCTCGGCTGTCTCGATAAACCTACTTCGGGGCAATATCTCCTGGAGGAAATTGAAGTAAGCGAGCTCAATGATAATGAATTAGCCGAGATAAGGAATAAAAAGGTAGGCTTTGTCTTTCAAAGCTTTAATTTATTGTCTCGAAACACGGCTCTGGCTAATGTGGAATTGCCGCTTATTTACAGCGGTAGTGGCAATCGGAAGCAAAGGGCACTGCAAGCCTTAGAATCTGTGGGGCTAGCTCGTCGAGCCAGCCATAAGCCAAGCGAGCTAGCCGGAGGTGAGCAACAAAGAGTGGCTATTGCCAGAGCGTTAATAAATAATCCCTCTCTTATTCTAGCCGATGAACCTACAGGCAACCTCGATACCCAGACCAGCAAGGAAATCATGCTCCTTTTTCGGGAACTACATCAGCAAGGAATAACCATTGTTCTGGTTACTCATGAGCCAGATATTGCCGCTTATACCCAACGCACCATTAAAATTCGGGATGGTCAAATAGAGAAATGAAAATCTGGGATTGCTTCACTATAGCACTGCGCACTTTATCTGGCAATAAGCTAAGGTCAATTTTAACCATGCTGGGCATTTTAATTGGCGTAGCTGCAGTTATCTCTATGGTGTCTCTAACTAGGGCAGAGCAAGCTATGGTGAAAGAGTCCTTCGAATCATTGGGAACTAACCTCATAATGGTGCTCCCTGGTACTCCCTCAACCATGATGGGTATTGGCGGCCCTCTAGGCACCGCGCAAACATTGACTCTGGAGGATGCCGAGGCGATTGCTAGCAATGCTCCATCTGTAGCTATGGTAGCGCCAGTGATACAAACCTCTGCTCAAATAGTGGCTGGAGGGGAAAATGTGGGAGCTAGGATTGCCGGAGTTACCCCAGAATATCAATATGTTAACAATCTTACTCTGGCCCAAGGCAGCTTCATCACTAAGCAAGATTATAGAGGAAGGTCAAGGGTAGTCATCTTTGGCAATCAGTTGGCCGAAGACTTGTTTGGCTTAAGGAATCCTGTTGGTCAAACTGTGAGGATTGACGGGCGTCAATTTAAGGTCATTGGTGTATTGGAAAGCAAGGGGACTGCCTTTGGGATTGAGGACTTAATGGCGTATGCTCCTTTATCCACGGTGCAAGCTACTTTGACCGTTCAGCGTACAAGTAGCGTAGGGCATACCATTCAGGCTATCAGCGTTCAGGCTAGAAGCAAAGAAGAAATAGACTCGGCTCAATGGGAAATCAGCAACATCTTACGGCAGCGCCATCACATCAGAGAGGGGGAAGATGATGACTTCAGCGTTATGAGCATGGGCGCTGTATCACGCATCGCTGACCAAATGTATGCAATAGGAGAGCTTGTCATGGGGGCTATAGCTGGCATTTCCTTGCTTGTTGGTGGTATTGGAATCATGAACATTATGCTGGTTTCAGTAACCGAGCGCACTAGAGAAATTGGTCTTAGAAAAGCAGTAGGGGCCAAGCGTCGGGATATTCTAACTCAATTTCTCACTGAGGCTGTCATGCTAAGCCTTTGTGGCGGTGCTATTGGAGTAGGCTTAGCATGGCTTATAGTTAGAATCAGTTCTAGCGCATTGGCAAATATGGGTTTCCACTTCCCAGCTATGCTTCCGGGTGATGTCATCGCCCTGGCAGTAGGGGTATCAATTTTTATCGGGCTTGTTTCTGGCATTTATCCTGCAATTAGGGCAGCCCGCCTTAATCCCATCGAGGCTTTACGCCACGAATAAAAGGAAAATTAAAAATCAAAGTGCAAAAAACTCCCGACTTCCTACAAAAGAGGGGATTGGGGGTAAGCTCCAGATACGGAAATTGCTAAAACCTCGATGTAGCGCCTGGGCAAAACGTAGCTAATTTCCTAAAATGTAGGAAGTCGGGTGTCATAGCGCCCACATTGGGTGGACTAGCGCCCATCCTTATGGACATTATCAAGAACCTCCTGGGGCGAATATTTCGCTACATAGATGTTGTCGGCTTGCTAGGCGGCGCTGCAATTAGCATTGTTGGCATAATCGTAGTCATCATGGGAATTTGTATTTACGGCTAGCCAGGCCCTCAGCGCCTTCTCGATGCGGCGGATAAGTTTGAGCAATAAGGACAACAAACCATATATCACCCAAGCGACGGCGATAGCTATCAACTTCATAAAGAAAAGCCCCGCTTCTACTAGCCATAGTAGGGGTCGGTGAGATAGAAGTTGAGCTATCGTGGCTGTGGCTCTCCCTGCTGCCTCTTTAACACGGTGGGCAACCCTGAGCAATAAGGGTAGAAGAGCATATATCACCGTGCTAGCGGCAGAAGCTACCAGCCCCGCCCCAAAAAGCCCCGCCTTTTCTAGCCAGCGTAGAGGTCGGTAAGATAGAAGCTGAGCTATCGTGGCTGCGGTTCTCCCTGCTGCCTCTTTAACACGGTGGGCAATCTTGAGCAATAAGGGTAGAAGAGCATATATCACCGTGCTAGCGGCAGAAGCTACCAG